>DAIRFV010000189.1:0-11844 GCA_036794905.1 Pyrinomonadaceae bacterium
CCCCCTCTCCGACGTCCACGGCGGAGTCATCAAGAAGGCCGCCCTCCACTGAGACGCTTAACCGCGGAGACACAAAGACACGGCTGGTTGACTCTAACTCTCAACCAGCCGTGTCTTTGTGTCTCCGCGGTTAATCCTTCCGGCCATAGTCCGCGGTGCGTGGTATACTCTCGCTTCCTCTTGCCGGGGATTTTTCGTTCACCCTTTACGACCAAAGTTCCAGCCCATGAAAGAAGAGAACCAGACAGACGCCCTCACGGGCACCGTCAAGGGGCCGGGCGAGCGGCCGCACGAGTACCTGTTCATCACGGCCGACAACGTGCGGGCGCGCATCGGCGAGTTCGTCTACTACGCCGCGCGCGACGGGCAGGCCGAGCGGCGCATCATCGGCAACGTCACCGAGCGGCGGCTGGTGCGCAACCTCCCCGACACCTTCCTCTCCGACCCGGAGACGCCGCCGTCGGTCGTCTCCTCGCTCATCGGGCTGGAGGGCGAGGGCTGCGAGCTGTACGAGATTAAGGTCGAGACCATCGGCTACTTCCACCCCTCCTTAGGCGACTTCGTCAACCCGCGCATCCCGCCGCGCCCGGGCGACCCGGTCTTCCTCGCCTCCTCCGAGACCCTGGCGCAGTGCCTCTCCCCGAAGCGCACGGGGCAAGTGGGCTCGGCGCACGTCGGGAGCCTTTTGACGCGCGAGGCCGGCGAGGTGCCCGTCGTGCTCTCGATCAAGGACGTGGTCTCGACGCACCTCGCCATCCTCGCCTCGACCGGCTCGGGGAAGTCCTACACGGCGGGCGTGCTCGTCGAGGAGCTGATGCGCCCTTACAACCGCGCCGCCGTCCTCATCGTCGATCCGCACGGCGAGTACGACACGATGCGCTCCATCGAGGACGACCCGCGCTTCCGCGAGGAGCGCGACGGCTACCGCCCCGAGGTCAAGGTCTTCACGCACGAGCGCGTCAAGGTGCGCTTCTCGTCGCTGACCGAGGCCGACGTGAAGTACCTCCTGCCCGAGGGGACTTCGGACAAGATGCTCCACTTCCTCTCGCAGGCGTTCCGGCAACTGGCGGCGACGCGGCGCGGCGAGCTGTGGGGCTACCACGACCTGCGCGACGAGGTGAAGGCGCAGAAGTACGAGGGCTCAGACCGCGGCGACTCCGGCAACGCCAGCTCCATCGAGGGTCTGCTGTGGCGGCTCGACTCGCGCTTCGACAAGCCCAACTCCATCTTCTCCGACCACGAGCACATCCCGCTCGCGGAGATGTTCCTGCCGGGGCGCTGCACCGTCCTGCAACTCTCCGACATCGAGCAGAACGAGCAGCAGGTCGTCGTCGCCACGCTGCTGCGCCGCGTCAACAAGGCGCGCATGGCGACCGTCCGCGGCGAGTCGCAGGAGGGCACCGACACGCACCTCCCCTACCCCGTCTTCACGCTGCTCGAAGAGGCGCACCGCTTCGCGCCCGCGGGCCAGACCGTGGTCTCCACGAACATCCTCAAGCAGATTCTCTCCGAGGGTCGCAAGTTCGGCGTCGGCATCGGGCTCATCACGCAGCGGCCGGGCAAGCTCGACCAGGACGTGCTCTCGCAGTGCATGACGCAGGTCATCATGCGCATCGTCAACCCCGTCGACCAGGACACCGTCGCCAAGTCGGTCGAAGGCGCGGGCCGCCAACTCCTCGCCGAACTCCCCGCCCTGACCAAAGGCCAGGCCGTCATCTCCGGCGTCGGCGTCAACACCCCCGTCATGTGCCGCGTCCGCGAGCGCATCACCAGGCACGGCGGCGAGACCTTCGACGCCCCCACCGAATGGGCGCGCTGGCACTCAACGGAAGAGCGCGAGCACCGCGAACAGGACGACGCCGTCCTCGCCACCCCGCCCGCCAAACCCAAGAAAGTCGAACGCGTCCGCGGCTTTCAAATCTGAGGCCGCGTGCCGAACCCGCATCCGCCTACAGACCGCGTGGCGGGCGTAATCACCGCCACGCCCGCCCGGCCCGGTCGCCGCGCCTCTGCCGCGGCCACTCAACCTTTAGAAGGGAGACCACCATGAACGCTCAAGAGTTGGAAGAACGTTTTAGAGAGATAGACCGGCGTGAACGTCTCGCGCTGGAGCAGGTCACGGCCAGCGTAGCTGGTTACGCGGAAGCGACCGGCAAGCTAAACGTCCGCGCGTCGTCGAGGGCCACCCGCGGCGCCCAGGCAGAGACGGAGACGTTACTGGACGTTAAGCTGCACGAGGTTGATATCTCCGACGAATACGTCGAGAGTAAGGTTGACGCGGCCTTCTCGAATCAGCGGGTCGGCGGCCTTCCCGGGGTCAAGGTCATGCAGCACGGCGCCGGCAGCATTTACGAGGTCGTCGAGGATTACACCTACCGCGCCGACGGCGGGTACAGCATCACGGCGCTGCGCGGCTTCGAGTATGATCGCGCGAGTATCCCGCGCATCTTCTGGGTCATCATCGACAAAGACGCCCTCTCGAACGTCCCACCGCTCTTCCACGACCTTCTATACCGCTACGCCGGCGACCTGCCCGAGTCTCAAGTGGCGCCGCACAGAATTTTTCAACGCGAGGAAGCCGACGACCTGTTCCTGGAGTTGATGAAGAAGACCGGGGTGAAGGGTTGGAGGGCCCGGCTCGCCTACGAGGCGGTCAGCAATTTCGCCGCAGGGGCCTGGAAGAAACGCGCGTAGCGTCGTGGCCGCCTCCGCCGTCCCGCGGCGCCGCCCGCGCCTGCCATCCGGCGCGAGTTCATGCGTTGACGTGAGGCGCGCGAAGTGTACGAAATGGGATTGACTTGGCGCGGGGGTTGGATTATCGTCCCGTGCCACAGGCAAGCGAGGCTGGGCCGTTAGTAGAGCTTTAGACGGAGCCCTCGTCTCTTACCCGCCCGGCCGCGTCCTTTTCCTACTGCTTCGGAACGCACACCTTTTTAGAGGAGGGACTGTCCCATGCTCCACGCACGCACGCGCACCCCGGCGGCCGCAAGCTTCGCGCTCCTCCTGTCGGCCGCGCTCGCGCTCCTCCCGACGGCGCTCGCGCAGACGCTCGCGCGGAAGCCCGCCCCCGCCGCCGCCCCCGCCGAACAGGCGCAGGACGAGCCGCCCTACCGCGAGTACAAGGGCGTCCGCATCGGCACGTCGGCCGAAGAGGCGCGCAAGCTCCTCGGCACCCCGACCGACAAGGACGACAAGCAGGAGGTCTTCGCCTTCAGCGAACAGGAATCCTGCCAGGTCTACTACGACGCCACCAAGAAGGTCACGGCCTTCTACGTCACCTACCAGGGCGCCAAGGCCGTCCCCACCGCCAAGGCCGTCCTCGGCGAAGACCCCGAGGTCAAACAGGACGGCTCGTTCTCCAAGCTCGTCCGCTTCCCGAAGGCCGGCTACTGGGTCTCCTACACGCGCACCTCCGGCGACGCCCCGATGACCATCATCGTCATGCAGAAAATAGACTAGTGAGCGGCGGCCGCCGGCCTCCCGTCCGACCACGCGCCCGCGGGCCCACGCGCCCGCGGGCGCGTTGTTGCTTTTGACCCGCCGGGTGCTAAGATAAGCCCGACTTAAAAACGCCCCTTTCCAACCAGCGCGTACGAGCCCGCCCCCCTTCGCACGGGGGAGACTGCGGGCGGGCCGCGCACACGCCGGGGCCTTACCGTTAGACCGAGCGAAGCGCGGCCGGCCGCGCCCGGACACGAGGACTGTGTATGGCGGAACAGAACGATTCGGCGCGGGCGGGCGAGCGGCGCATCGCGACCATCCTCGCCACGCGGCGCGACGAGATTCTCAACCTCTGGATCAAAGAGCGGCTGGAGAACGACGAGTTCCGCGACGAGCTGATCTCGAAGAAAGATTTGCGCGAGCAGTCGCGGCAGGTGCTCGACATGCTCGTGCAGGCCGTCCAGGACTCGGGCGGCGCCGACTTCGACCACCCGGCCTTCGACGACCTGCGCCACTACCTCAACGAAATCTCGCACCTGCGCGCCGTCAAGGGCTACACGCCCCTGGAGAACGCGACCTACATCCTCTCTTTACGCAACGTCGTGAGCCCGCTCCTCGCCGAAGAGTTGGAGGGCGACGCCGCCTCGCTCATCCCCGAGATGAACTACTTCACGCGCCTCTTAGACAAGCTCGGGCTCGTGATGGTCGAGAACTTCATCCGCTCGCGCGAGGAGATCATCCGCCAGCAGCGCGCCGACATGCTCGAGCTCTCGACGCCGGTCATCAAGGTCTGGGACAAAATTTTGACGCTGCCCATCATCGGCACGCTGGACTCGCGCCGCGCGCAGATGATGATGGAGGCGCTCCTCCAAAAGGTCGTCGAGACCGGCTCGACCATCGCCATCCTCGACATCACGGGCGTGCGGACGATGGACACGCTCGTCGCCAACCACCTCATCAAGACGGTCACGGCCGCGCGCCTGATGGGCGCGCGCTGCATCCTGACGGGCGTGAGCCCCGCGATCGCGCAGACGATGGTGCAGCTCGGCATCGACCTCACGCAGATCACGACCCGCGCCCAGATGTCCGACGGCATCAAGCTCGCGCTGGAGATGATCGGCCGCACGGTCGTCCCCACGCGCGCGCTCGCCAGGCTCCAGAACGGCGCCAACGGCGAGGGGCTCCAGAAGGCCGTCAAGCAGCACGAACAGATCGTCACGGCGGGCGGAGAGAAGAAACAGGAGGCGTAAACCGTAAACCGTAAACCGTGACAGGAAAGAACTGCCCTTCGTCTTGTCACGGTTTACGGTTTACGGTTTACGAAAAACGAGTGGACGGACAGACACGGATTCCCATCCTGAAGGTCGGGCGCGTCCTGATCGTGCCGATTCAGGTGGACATGGACGACCAGACGGTCATCCACCTCCAGGAGCGCATCCTCTCGGAGCTGGAGCGGACGGGGGCGCGCGGCGTGCTCATCGACATCTCGCTCCTGGAGATGGTGGACTCCTTCATCGGGCGCGTGCTCTCGGACATCGCGGCGATGGCGCGCATCATGGACGCGCGCACCGTGGTCGTCGGGATGCAGCCGGCCGTCGCCATCACGCTCGTCGAGCTGGGGCTGGAGCTGCGCGGCGTGGACACGGTGTTGAACGTGGACGAGGGCATCCGCCTGCTCCGCAGCGAGTTCGGCATCGACGAGGACGAGGAAGACTCGCCGTTCGGCGGAGGGGGCGGAGCCTTTGCAGAGCAGGTCAATCGCCCTTGAGAGCGAGCACGACATCATCATCGCCCGCAGCGAGGTGCGCGCCCTCGCCGCCGGGCTGGGCTTCCGCCTCATCGACCAGACGCGGCTCGTCACCGTCACGTCGGAGCTGGCGCGCAACGTCGTCAAGTACGCGCGCCGCGGCCGCATGATCGCGCAGCCGCTCGACGCCACGCAGCCGCGCGCGGGCCTCCGCCTCATCTTCGAGGACAGCGGGCCCGGCATCCCGGACGTGACCGCCGCCATGCGCGACGGCTTCTCGACGGGGCGCGGCCTGGGCAAAGGGCTCCCCGGCTCCAAACGTCTGGTCGACGTGTTCGAGATTGAATCGACGGTCGGCGTCGGCACGCGCGTGACCGTCGTGCGCTGGCTGTAGGGAGGGTGTTGGGTTCCGGGTTTTAGGTGTTGGGTATAAGCCGCCTCTTCTTCCCCAACACCCGAAACCCGGAACCCGACACCCTAGTTTTATATGAGAGACTTCCACACGCAGAGCATCAAGGAGGAGGCGCACGTCGGCGCGGCGCGGCGGGGCGTGCGGCGGTTCGCGGCGGCGCTGGGGTTCTCGGAAGACCGGCTGGCGGAGCTGGACATCGTCGTGCAGGAGATCGGCACCAACGCCGTCCGCTACGCGACGGGCGGCGGCTGCCTGCACTGGGCGCAGACGCTGGGCGAGGAGTCGGGGCTCGAACTCTTCTACTACGACAAGGGGCCGGGCGTCTACGACCTGGAGCGGGCCCTGCGCGACGGCGTCTCTTCGGGCGGGAGTTTGGGCACGGGCTTCGGCGCGATGCGGCGGCTGCTCGACGAGTTCGACGTGTACTCGTCCGTCAAGGGCACGACGCGGCGGCTGACGACGGCGCGCCGGACGACCTACGGGACGGCGCTGCTCGGGCGCAAGTGGGTCGCGCCCCTGGCGACCGAGGAGCAGCGCGAGCGCGCCCGCCGCGTGCCGCGCCGCATCGGCGCCTGGAGCCGCCCGCGCCCGGGCGAGGAGGCCAACGGCGACGCCTACTGCATCAAGGAGCACGACGGCGAGACCCTGCTCGCGGTGGTGGACGGGCTCGGCCACGGGCGCGGCGCGCGCGAGGCGGCGAAGGCCGCGCTCGACACGCTGGGGCAGTGGGAGGGCGAGCCGCTCGGCGAGCTGATCATGGGCGTGCACGACGCCCTGCGCTCGACGCGGGGCGCGGTGATGGGCGCGGTCGTGCTCTCGCCCGCGCGCCGCTCCTTCACCTACGCGGGCGTCGGCAACATCGAGGTGCGCGTGCTCGGCGCGACCGAGCCCGCGCGCCCCATCCCCTCGAACGGCACGCTCGGCGCGCGCCTCTCGCAGGTGCGCGTCTGGCCGCACCGCTGGGACGAGGGCACCACGCTCGTCATCGCCTCCGACGGCATCAGCGCGACCTGGGACGCGGCCGCCTACCCGGGGCTCGTCGCCCGGAGCCCACAGCTCCTCGCCGGCGTCCTGCTGCGCGACTTCGCGCGCAGCTCCGACGACGCCACCGTCCTCGTCTACCGGTAGCAGGCCGTGAACCGTGAACCGTCAACCGTGACGAGAAAGGGGCCGGCCGTCGCGCGGCTTGCCATTCACCGCTCAACCTGGGTTAGACTCGACTTCGGGCGGCGATGCACCACAGCAGATTTTACGGTTCACGGTTTACGGTTCACGGTTCACGGTTTACGATTCTTCTTTATGCAGGGCATCACCTCGACACGTCTCGGTGACATCTACGTCCGGCGCGAGGCCGACATCGTCAAGGTGCGCGAGCGCGTCCGCCGGCTCGCGCGCGAGATGGGCTTCGACTCGACGACGCAGATCAAGATCACCACGGCCGTCTCCGAGCTCACGCGCAACATCTACGAGTACGCGCGCGCGGGCGCCATCACCCTGTCGCTCGCGACGCGCGGCGCGGCGGGGACGGGTCTGCAAATCACCGCGCGCGACGACGGCCCCGGCATCGACGAGGCCAAGCTGCGCTCCATCGTCCGCGGCACCTACCGCTCGCCCTCGGGCTTAGGCGTCGGCCTCATCGGCACGCGCCGCCTGATGGACGAGTTCGACATCCAGTCGAAGGAGGGCGAGGGCACGCGCGTCTCGGTCGTCAAGTGGCTCCCGCCCCAGGAGGCCGACGACGTCCGGGGGCGCGCCGAGCACTTGCGCGACTTCGTCAACACCGAGGAGGACGACTCGGCGCTCGAAGAGCTGGCGCGGCAGAACCGCGACCTCGTGCAGGTGCTGGGCGAGCTGGAGGAGAAGCGCGAGCAGTTGGAGCGGCTGAACACGCGGCTCGAAGAGTCGAACCGCGAGCTGAACCAGGCCAACGCGCAACTGCGCGAGCTCTCCGCGATGAAGGAGGAGTTTCTCGCGCTCACCACGCACGACCTGCGCTCGCCGCTGACGGTCATCAGCGGCGTCATCAACTTCTTCACCTCGGGCCGCCTCGGCGACATGACGGCCGAGCAGAAGAACATGGTGGCGATGATGGAGCGCAACACGCAGAACCTCATCGAGCTGGTCAACGACCTGCTCGACGCCTCGAAGCTCGAATCTGGCACGATGCGGCTCGACTTCTCGACCATCGAGCTGCGCGGGCTCGTCAACGAACTGGGCCAGCAGATGCAGCCGCTCGCCGCCGAGAAGGAGATCGCGCTCGAAGTGGACACGCCCGAGGGGCTGCCCACCCTGCGCGCCGACCGCGCCAAGCTCCGCCGCGTCCTCGTCAACCTCGTCTCGAACGCGCTGAAGTTCACCCCGCGCGGCGGCCGCGTCTCGCTGAGCGCCGCGACCGAGGACGGCGCGGTGCGCGTCTCGGTCGCCGACACCGGCGTCGGCATCCCCGAAGAAGACCTCCGCGACATCTTCGACAAGTACGCGCAGGCGCGCTCGCGCGCCACGCGCAGCGAGAAGGGCACGGGGCTCGGCCTCT
The DNA here is from genome assembly GCA_036794905.1 of Pyrinomonadaceae bacterium. Lineage (GTDB taxonomy): Bacteria > Acidobacteriota > Blastocatellia > Pyrinomonadales > Pyrinomonadaceae > QHXN01. The sequence continues at coordinate 8,134 of DAIRFV010000189.1, forward strand.
ACATCACGCGCCAGCTCGTCGAGCTCCACGGCGGCCGCATCGAAGTCAGCTCCGAGGTCGGCAAGGGCTCGACGTTCTCGTTCACAATCCCGATAGCGCGTGAACCGTAAACCGTGACAGGGGCGTAAACGGTCAACCGTGAACCATCACGAGAAGAGGTCTGCTTTTCACTCGTTACGGTTTACGGTTCACGGTTCACGGCTTTAATCTCGTCACGGTTCACGGTTCACGGTTCACTCCTCTTATGCACTACCACCTGATCGGAATCTGCGGGACGGCGATGGCGAGTCTCGCCGGGATGTTGCAGGCGCGCGGGCACCGGGTCACGGGGTCGGACGAGAACGTCTACCCGCCGATGTCCACGATGCTGGAGGCCCTCGGCATCCCCGTCATGCAGGGTTACAGCCCCGCGCACCTGCCCGAGCCCGCGCCCGACTGCGTCGTCATCGGCAACGCCCTCTCGCGCGGCAACCCGGAGGTGGAGGAGACTCTGAACCGCCGCCTCGTCTACCGCTCGCAGGCCGAGGTCGTCAAGGAGGAGTTCATCCGCGGCCGCCGCTCGCTCGTCGTCGCCGGCACGCACGGCAAGACCACCACGACCAGCATCGCGACGTGGGTCATGGAGTGCGGCGGACTCCACCCCTCCTTCCTCGTCGGCGGCGTCGTGCAGAACTTCGGCGCGAGCTTCCGCGCGACGGACAGCGACTACTTCGTCATCGAGGGCGACGAGTACGACACGGCCTACTTCGACAAGGGGCCGAAGTTCATGCACTACCTCCCCGAGATCGCCGTCGTCGGCAACATCGAGTTCGACCACGCGGACATCTACAAAGACCTCGACGCCGTCAAACTCGCCTTCCGCCGCCTGATGAACCTCGTCCCCGGGCGGGGGCGCCTCATCGCCGGCTGGGACAGCCCGGCCGTGCGCGAGGTCGTGGCCGAGTTCGGCGGGAGGCTGCACACGCGGCTCGAAACGTTCGGCACGAGCGAAGACGCGCGCTGGCGCGCCGTGGACGTTGACTACTCGGGCGCGCTCACGCGGTTCAAAGTCCGGCGCGACGGCGCGCCGTGGGGCGAGTTCGAGACGCCGCTCATCGGCGACTTCAACGTGCTCAACTGCCTCTCGGTCATCATCGCCGCCGACGCGTGGGGCGTGCCCGCCGGGAAGATTAAAGAGGCGCTCTCGACCTTCCAGAGCGTCAAGCGCCGCATGCAGGTGCGAGGGGAAGAGCGCGGCGTCACCGTCATCGACGACTTCGCGCACCACCCGACGGCCGTGCGCGAGACCCTGCGCGCGCTCGGCGAGAAGTACAAGGGGCGCCGCCTCGTCGCCGTCTTCGAGCCGCGCTCGGCCACCTCGCGCCTCGCCGTCTTCCAGCAGGACTACGCCGCGGCCTTCGACCGCGCCGACTACGTCATCCTCTCCTCGGTCTTCGCGCGCGAGAAGGGCAGCGCCTACGGCCGCCTCCTCGACACGGACGAGCTGACCGCCGACATCGCCGCGCGCCGCGACCGCCCCGCCCTCTGCCTCGACGGCGCCGACCGGATCGTCGAACACCTCGCGCCGCTCCTGCGTGAGGGGGACGTGGTCGCCGTCATGTCCAACGGCGGCTTCGGCGGCATCCACGACAAGCTGCTCGACGTGCTGAAGGGCGGCGCCCGGTCGTAGGATAAAAGTTTAACCGACGCAGACACACAGGCACGGCTTGAAGCAGTAAGTCTTCAAGCCGTGCCTGTGTGTCTGCGCTGGTCAATTCTTTCTCAAGTTAAGACCCGGCGTAGGAATCCGAACTCGAACGCGACGGGGAGCCAGACCGCGGCCGAGGCGAGCACGCGCCCCGCCTCTTCCCCGCTCTCCTCGGCGGCCGCCTGCACGGCCGCGTAGACCGGCGAGGGTCGCGCGCAACTCTTCAGGAAGGCGAACTGCCAGGGCGCGACCTCCTCCGTAAAGACGCGGTAGTCGGCGCGCCCCACGGCGGCGTACGTCCGGCGGGGCGCGGGCGGCGCGGGCTGCTCGCCGCGGGCCGCGCTTCCGGCGAACTCGACGAGCGGGAACTTCAGTTCGAGCAGGCGCAGGCAGGGCGTCGTTTGAAGCTCCAGCTCCGCGCCGAAAACTTCGAGGGGCGCGAGCGGCTCCGCGGCCGGGTCGTCTTCGGTGCCGCGCGCGCGCATGACCTCGGCCCGCGCGCGTTCGAGCCGCGCAAGCTCCGCCGGCAGCTCCAGCAACGCTGCGTCGAGCCCCGGTTCAAGCGGGCGGTCTTTCGGCCTCGTCTCCTCAAGGAAGCGCGGGAAGCCCGCGCCCAGCTCGTAGAGGCTGGGCGCGCCGGGCGGCCGCGTGATGATGTAGGCCCGGGCGAAGGCGTCGAAGACCTCGTCGCCGACGAACCCGCGCAGGACGGGGAAGTCCGCGCGCATGCATTCGAGCAGGCGCAGCACGTAGCCGCGCGCGTAGATTCCCAGACGTTCGCGGGCGCCGAGGCCGCGGGTCTCCGCGACGACCTCCTCGGCGCTCAGGCCGTGGAGCCGCCCGGCCGCGCGCAGCCTCTCTTCGAGCCCGCCGCGCTCCGTGACGACGGTCTTCATCCAGTGTTGCAGCAGACTCAGCCGCTCGTTCGTCATCGTTCCGGGGCCAGGCCGAAGCTGACGGGGTTGGAGACCGCCTCGCCGACGCCGCGCGGCGGAACGGCGGCCCCCGGGTTCTCGCCCGCCAGCGCCGCCTCGGCCTTGCGCAGCTCCGCGACCAGCTCGGGGAAGTCCGGGATGTTGGCGTCCCATTCGAGCAGCGTCGAGACGCCGCCCGTCCATCCTTGCGCGAGCCGGTACAGCTCCCACACGCGCGCCGGCACGGGCCGGTCGTGCGTGTCCACGAGGTACCGGCCGCAGTCGGTCGGCCCCGCGAGGTGAATCTGCACGACGCTCTCGTGCGGGAGGTTTTCGAGGTACTGCTCCGCGTCGAAGCCGTGGTTGTGCCCCGACACGTAGACGTTGTTCACGTCGAGCAGCAGGCCGCAGCCCGTCTCGCGCACGAGTTCCGAGAGGAACTGCCACTCCGGCAGGGTCGAGTCTTTGAACTCAAGGTAGGTCGAAGGGTTTTCGAGCACGAGCGGGCGTTCTAAAAAGTCCTGCACCTCGCGGACGCGCGCGGCGACGTGGCGCAGGCTCTCCTCGTTGAGCGGCATGGGCAGGAGGTCGTGCGTGTTCACGCCCGCCACCCCCGTCCAGCACAGGTGATCCGAGACCCACTCCGGCCGCACGAACTCGGCGAGCGCCTTCAACCCCTTCAGGTACTCCGAGTCCAGAGGGTCCGTGCTCCCGACGGAGAGCGAGACGCCGTGCATCACGACGGGGCGGAGCGAGCGGACGCGTTCGAGCACGCGGCGCGCGAAGCCGTGGTTGTCGATGAAGTTCTCGCTGATGATCTCGAACCAGTCCACCGGCGGGTCGTGACGCATCAGGTAGTCGAAGTGCTGGTTGCGCAGGCCGACCCCCAGGCCCAGGTTCGGTAAACCGAGGCGCGGGGGCCGGCCGTTCTGCGTCGGGCGTGGCGGGTGCTGCATTACGTGGAGGGCGGGAAGGCCAGCCGCAGGTCGCTGTCCCCGGGCTTCTCGGGGATGGGCTGCTTGCGGTATTCGAGCACCTTGACGTAGGCGTCCCACGCGATGTCGTAGACGCGGTCGCCCTCCTCGTACCTTTGCAGCACCTTCTGCATCC
>DAIRFV010000457.1:0-3172 GCA_036794905.1 Pyrinomonadaceae bacterium
ACTCCTCGAACGCCGCCATGTCCCCGCCCGCCGCCGCCTGCGTCAGCTCGTAGTCCGTGGACTGCTTGGCGGCCGAGCCGATTTCGCTCGACGCCCCGACCTGCCAGAGAGGGATTGCTGCTTCTGTCATCTCTAAACTCCAGGGTGGGGGAACTGCCCGACCGGGGCGTCCCTTCCTCCAAGCCCTTCCGCGGGATTTCGCTCCCGCGCTACGGATAGGGCACACCGCAAAGAGCAAGCCGGGTGCCACGTCGCGGGGCTGCAAACAACTCTAAATTTTGACGTTTAAAGAAGTTTTGGCCGCCGCGTCCACCAAATAAGTTGCCGACAGCCGAAAGCGTGTAGCTGTCGGCTCGTCTCTTTTCACGGAGGCATGTTGAGGAAGGGTGGTTCAGGCGAGTTGAGCGTACCTAACTTGGACGGTCAAACTGAATATTGACAGACGCGGGGTTCAGGGATAGACTTCTCGGCACTTGGACAACCCTTTCAGGAGGCTGTACACGCACAATCCCGCTACACTGGGTTTGAAAGCGTGAGAAGAGTCAAACACTAGATTCTCTACAGTATAGGTAGCGTACGCACCTTCTCCGCCAAATTGGGTACGGGCTTCCGACCCAGCGAAGCGCCCCGCACAAGCCTTTGACGACCTGCGCGGGGCGATTTTGTGTCTGCCGTAAGTTTAAACCCGCCTGAGCCGCCGCCGAACCACCGGAAGGCCGCGCAACTTCAACGCACGAATATCGGGTTCGAGATGATCCAGGGCTTGCCCGCGAGAAGGCCGTCGAGCCGTTCGAGATAGACCTCCACGCGGTAGACGCCCTTCCGGTCGGCCGTCAACACGGCCTCCGCGGAGTCCGGCACCTCAGACACCGGCTGACCGTCGCGGAAGAAGACCGTGCGGCATTTCACGGGCGCGCGCGCGGTGAGTTTGACCGCGCCGCCCGCGGGGATTTGTATCTCCTCGCCCAGCGTGCGCCGCTCCGCGCCGTTGTCGGCCGTGAGGCGGAAGCCGCGCGCGTCGCCGAACACGTCGAAGGCGACGAAGCCGCGCCCGGCGCCGAGCGCCGTGAGCAGGCTGTCGGCGTCGAGCGGCGTGCCCTTCTCAAGCAGGACGTGGTTGCGCACGAGGCGGAAGCTGCGCTCGTACGGGTCGAGCTTGACGCCGAAGACCTCTTCGCCGGTCTGCTGCCGGAACGAGAGGCCGACGTTCGCGTGCGCGTCGTTGCCCGCGAGCGCGTAGACGCGCCGCGCGCCCGAGGCGTTCAGCTCGTCCCAACGGCGGAGGTTCGCGTCCGGCCTCTCGTAGAAGCGCGCGAAGAGCAGTTCGGGGCGGCCCCAGTAAGACCAGAGCCCGTCGAAGAGCATCGTCGCGTAGTTGATCTGCTTCGCGTTGGTGTAGAGGTTGTAGACCTCCACGCCGTCGTAACCAGTGAGGCGCCAGTCGGACACCTGCTCGGGGTAGCCGACGAACGCGAGCCGACCTTCGGACTTGGCGCGCGTGACGAGTTCTTGCAGCGGAGGGTTCCGCGCGTGGGCCGCGACGCCGGGTAGGACGAAGAGCCGCCCGCCGTCGGACGCAACCAGTTCGCTGCCGCCGACGAAGAGGACGCCCCCGTGCATCCCTCTGAGCGTCGCCTCGGCCGTGTTGAGGAGCGGGGAAGGGTGCTCGGTCATGACGACGAAGGAGAGCTTTTCTTCCCCCGCCGCCCGGACGATCTCTTCCGGCGTCCCCTCGCTGTGCCCGCCGAGCGACGAATGAACGTGGAAGACGCCCGCGTATTCGTCGAAGCGGTCGTCTGCGGCGGCGGCCTCGCGCCCCGCGTTGAGCGCGTCAACCGCCGCGCCCAGCCGCCCGAGCCTGTAACGCCTGTACGCGAAAGGCGTCTGCGACAGCACGAACAGCGCGAGAAGGGCGAGCGTGATTTTCTTCCAACGCTTCATCAGTCGTCTTCGAAATCGACGGAAACGACGTGCTCGCTGATGGTGCGACCGAGGTCGGCGACGGCGACGTGCTTGGGGTGGACGGTGTATGCGTCGAGCCCTGCGCGGTCGCGGAAGACGGCGACGAGGCCGGTGTGGTACGAGCGCGGGAGCCCCAGCACGTCGGCGCCGACGGCGAAGCTCTGTACCTCGGGGATGAGCGCGGGCAGGCGGCGCAGCAGCGCGATGTGCTCGCGCCGCTCCTCGTCGCTCACCTCGGGCTTGTACTTCCAGACGACGATGTGGGTCAGCATTCTCTTCAGTCTCTACCTTCGCTCGAAATTTCAGAAAGCTTCTCGTTGAGCAGTTCCCACGCGCGGCGGACGTGGCGTTCGGTCGTGCGCACGTTGCCGACGGCGAGGCGGAGGGTGAGGGCGCCGTTCAGCTTCGTGTGTGAGATGAAGGTCTCGCCCGTCGAGTTGACGACGCCCATCAGCCGCTCGTTGAGCGCGTCGAGCCGCGCGGCGCGCGCCTCCCCCGACTCGCCGGCGGCGGCCGTGCGCGCGCGGAAGCAGACGACGCTCAGGGGCACGGGCGCGAGCAGCTCCCAGTCGGATGACGATTCGACCCAGCCGGCGAACTCGCGCGCGAGGCGGCAGTGTTCGCGTATGCGCGCGGCCAGGCCTGCGTGGCCGAAGTAGCGCAGAATCATCCAGAGCTTGAGCGCGCGGAAGCGCCGGCCGAGCTGCACGCCGTAGTCCGAGCCGTTGCGGACGGCGTCCTGTTCGGGCGTGCGCAGGTACTCGGGCGTGAGCGCGAAGGCGCGGCGCAGCACGTCGAGGCGGCGGCTGTAGAGCGCCGACAGATCGAATGGGGTAAATAACCATTTATGAGGGTTAGTGACTAAGGAGTCGGCGCGCCCGCAGCCGTCGAGTATGTGACGCAACTCGGGCACGACGGCCGCGGAGCCCGCGTAGGCCGCGTCAACGTGGAGCCAGAGCCCTTCGCGCTCGCACACGTCGGCGATGGCGGGGACGGGGTCTATGCTCGTGGTCGAGGTCGTGCCGACGGTGGCGACGACGCAGAAGGGGAGCGAGCCGGCGCGCCTGTCCTCCTCGACCATGCGCGCGAGCGCGCCCGCCTCCATGCGGAACTCGGGGTCGGCCGGCACCTTCGCGAGCGAGCGCTGGCCGAGCCCGAGCGCGATGAGCGACTTCTCGACCGACGAGTGCGACTGCTCGGAGGCGTAGAG
>DAIRFV010000022.1:0-13953 GCA_036794905.1 Pyrinomonadaceae bacterium
CGAGGTCTAAAATCTCTTCGCCCGTCTCCGTCTCCTTGACGAGCGAGATGCGGAAGCCCGACGCCGCCTCCTGCAACACGCGCTGCGTGGCGTCGCCCTTGCGGAGCACGACCTCGATGGCGCCCGCGGTCGCCACGTGCGGGACGACGCGCGCGTGGAGCGCCGAGGCGATCTCGTCGAGGCGCTCAAGGTCGGTCGGGTCGGCCATCGCGATGTGGAGCCGGCGCCCCTCGCGCCGCAGGGGCACGAAGAGGTGGCGCAGCATCAAATCGACGGGAATCTCGCCGAGGAGCGCGTAGTCGATGGGTGAGTCGCCGACCGGCGGGAGCAGGTCGACGTACGGGAGCCGGTAGCGCCGCGCCAGCGTCAGCGCCGCGCGCACCTCGGGCGGCGTGTGCTCGCCGTCGCCGTTGAGGGCGGCGGCGGGAGGCGCCGGGTTGACGGCCGTGGGCGTGTCGGCCTGGTTCTCCGTTTGACTCATCGTTTTTCAGATGCCTCCGGCGGGCGGGAGATTGCCTCGGGGTCAGCCGTTGCGAATACTTATGTTCGAGATGGACTGGATGATCGGCAGGTAGATCGAGAGCAGGATCGTCACGACGAGCCCGCCCATCACCAGCAGGATGGCGGGCTCAAGGACCGTGGTCAACTGTTCGAGCCGGACTTCCGACTCGCGGTCGTGGAACTCGGCGACCTCTTCGAGCATCTCGCGCAAACTGCCCGAGCGCTCGCCCACGCCGATCATATCAAGCGCCATCGGCGGAAGCCACCCGGCCGACTCCAGGCTCTCCGTGAACGAGCGCCCCTCGCGAATCATCGGCAGCGTCGCCGAGCTGCGCGCCCGCAACTCCTTGTTCGTGATGGACTCGGCGGCGATCTCCCACGACTCGACGAGCGTGATGCCGCCCGCCAAAAGCGTCGCCAGAGAGCGCGTCATCTGCGCGACGGCCAACTGCCTGATGAGCTGGTTGACGATGGGCAGCATGAGCAGGAAGCGGTCGAAGCTGCGCGCCCCCGAGGGCGTGCGCGTCCAGAGGTAGAGCCCGATGCCGGCGGCGAAGATGGCGGGCACCAGCCACCAGAAGTTCCCCGAGGCGAAGTGCGAGATGCCGATGACGGTCTTCGTCACGGCGGGCAGCTCGCGGTTGAAGCCCTCGAAGAGCGAGGACATCTTCGGCACGACGTAGACGGTCAGAAACATCACCATCCCCATCGAGGCCGCGAGCAGAAAGAGCGGGTAGGCCAGCGCGCCGCGAATCTTCCGCCGTATCTCGACGCCGCGCCGCATGTACGAGACGTAGCGCGACAGCACCTCGTCGAGCGCGCCCGAGCGCTCGCCCGCCAGGATCGAGGCCGTGTAGATGCGCGGGAAGATCGGCCCCTGCGCGGCGAAGGCCGACGAGAGCGCCATCCCACTGCGAATCTTATCCTCCACGTCGGCGAGCACGGCCTTCAGGCGCGAGGACGCGGCGCGGCGGCGCAGCATGGCGACGGCCTGGAGGATGGGGATGCCCGCGCGGAGGATGGCCGAGAGCTGCTGGTTGAAGATGAGGAAGTCGCCCGGCTTGACGCGCGGCGCGGTGCCGCCCTTGCCGCCGCGCGTGATGCCGGCGAGGCCCGCCACCTTCGGCACGGCGACGGAGAAGACGCGGAAGCCCTCTGCTTCGAGCCGCACGCGCGCCTCCTGCGCGCCCGCGGCCTCGACCGTCCGCGTCACGACTTCGCCCGCGGGCGTCCCCAAACGACAGATGAACTCGGCCATGTCTTTCTTTACTTCTTCCCCGGAAGGTCTACGGCGGCGCAGACCCGGCGGGGAGCCTGCGCGCGAACCAAGGCGGGAGATTGTAACACGGCGCCTCGGCCGGCTCCCACCGCCCGCGTCGCTTACACGCCCGCATCTGTGCGAAGTTGCACGGAAATAGAATCGTGAGAAAGTCGAAACCGAGATGTTTGTTGCGCGAGCGCGGGGCGTGCCCTACAATACCCGCGCGAAGGAAAGAGGAAGTCTCCCCATCTTCCCGGCACGCCACCGCGTACAACCGTGTGGGCGCGCGCCGCCGTCAAAGCTGACAAGCAAGCACCCGAGCCGGGCCCGCGGGCGCCCCGAGAGAGAGGGCCCGGGTCGGCGGCTTCCCTTTTCTCGTAACCGCAGACACTTTCAGGAGGCTTACCATGAGGGCCCGGCGCACCGACCGTTTTACCAGAGTCGCGCTCGTCTCACTCCTCTGCGCCGCGGTCTTCGCGGCCGCCCGCGAGGTCGCCGCGCAGCCCGGGACGCAGCAGGCCGACCCGGCGAAGGTGGGGGTTAAGACCGAGCCGCCCGCCGCCCCGCAGGCGGGCGACAAGCCGGCCGCGACGCCCGGGCAGCCGCCGCCCGCGCAGAGGACGCCGGTGCCCGCCGCCAACGGCCGCGCCAGCAGCGCCTCGCAGTCGCCGACCGCCCTCCTCGACGGCCCCGTCGTCCAGCCGATTGTGGACGACACCAAGCCGGTCATCGTCCACTCCGACCTCATCACGCTCACCGTCACCGTCACCGACACCTACGGCCGCTTCGTGACGGGCTTGAGCAAGAACGCCTTCACCATCTTCGACGACAAGACGCAGCAGGAGATCAGCTTCTTCTCGGACGAGGACGCGCCCGTCTCTCTGGGCATCGTCTTCGACGTGTCGGGCTCGATGGGCGGCGACAAGATCAACCGCGCGCGCGAGGCGCTCTCGAAGTTCATCGACACCAGCCACTCGCGCGACGAGTACTTCCTCATCGGCTTCAACAGCCGCGCGCAACTGCTCCTGAACCACACGCGCGACAGCGACGCGCTGATGCAGAAGCTGACCTTCGTCCAGACGCGCGGCCAGACGGCGCTCTACGACGCGACCTACCTCGGGGTCGAGCGCGTGACGCGCGGCACGCACAAGAAGCGCGCCATCCTGCTCATCTCGGACGGGCAGGACAACAGCTCGCGCTACACCTTCAACGAGCTGAAGCGGATGCTCAAGGAGTCGGACGTCATCATCTACGCCATCGGCATCGTCAGCCCCAACGACGACACCTCGCTCGGCTACGGCGGGCGCGCCATCCTCGAAGAGCTGGCGGGCGTCTCGGGCGGCAAGGCGTTCTTCCCCTCGACGGGGGCCGAGATGAACGACACCTTCGAGCGCATCGCGCTCGAGCTGCGCACGCAGTACTCCATCGGCTACCGCCCCTCGGCCTTCGCCAACGACGGCAAGTGGCACAAGCTCAAGATCAAGGTGCAGCCCCCGCGCGGCTTCCCGCGCCTCTTCGTCCGCGGCCGCGAGGGCTACTTCGCCAGCGCGACTCCGAAGTAAAGAGGGGTGCCGGGTGTTGGGTGCCGGGTAGAGACAAGTTGCTTCAAACCAGCACCCAAACACCCAAAACCTAACACCCGACACCCCTCTTACCGGCAACTAACGACCCGGCCGGGGCATCTCTAAGACTGTGGCGGCGCCCGCCGCACCGTTGGCTTTCATGCTCTTTGCCCCGGCCACGCGGAGCCTCTCGCCCGACGAGGCGAGACAGGCCCGGAAGGTTGGAAGCCCCGCACCCCGCCCCACAAGGGCGGGCCACGCGGGGCGAATTTTTGAGGGAAGAAGATGAGACGAAGTGAGTTTTCGACCTCGCCGCATCGCGCGCGCGCTTCGGCCGCGCTGCTCGTCCTGCTGGCGCTGGCCGGGTCTTTGATCCCGGCCTCGCACGCGCGGCAGGAGGGGGGCCGGCCGCGCCGCGTCGGCGCGCAGACGCGCAACGCCGCCGCGCAGGCGACCCCGGCGCAGTCCACGGCGACGCCGCGCCAGACCCCGACGCCCCGGCCCACGCCGCCGCCCGGGCCGGCGGTCGCGACCCCGCAGGACGCGCCGCCGCCCGCGCCCGCGCCCCCGAAGCTCCGCGCGCAGCCGACGGCCGAGCCCGACGCGACGCAGGAAGACCCGAACCAGGAAGTTGACCCCGACGAGGTCGTCACCATCGACGCGAGCCTCGTCAACCTCCACGTCCGCGTCGTAGACCGCAACAACCGGCCCATCAACGACGTGGCCGACGCCGACTTCCGCGTCGTGGAGAACGGCGTCCAGCAGCAGATTCAGTTCGTCACGCGCGAGGAGGTGCCCATCACCTACGGGCTGGTCGTGGACAACTCCGGCTCCTTGCGCAACCAGATCGGGCAGGTCGTCGAGGCCGCCAAGACCATCATCGAGAGCAACAAGCCCGGCGACGAGTCCTTCGTCGTCCGCTTCATCTCGTCCGACGAGATCAAGATCATGCAGGACTTCACCGCCGACAAGCAGGCGCTCGGCGACGCCCTCGACGACATGTTCATCGAGGGCGGGCAGACGGCCGTCATCGACGCGGCCTACCTCGCCGCCGAGCACGCCTCCGAGCGGCGCGGGAAGACCGGCGACCCCGTCGAGGACAAGCGCCGCCGCGCGCTCATCCTCGTCACCGACGGCGAAGACCGCAACAGCTTCTACAAGCAGGAGCAGCTCTTCGAGTCGCTCAAGGAGTCGGACGTGCAAATCTTCGTCATCGGCTTCGTCAACGAGCTGGAGAAGGAGCGCGGCTTCATCGCGAAGTCGAAGCGCGACAAGGCCGTCTCGCTCTTAGACCGCATGGCGAAAGAGACGGGCGGGCGCACCTTCTACCCGACCTCGCTCTCGGAGCTGCCCGGCATCGCCGAGCAGATCACGAAAGACCTGCGCACGCAGTACGTCATCAGCTACCGCCCGGCGAACAAGGGCCGCCCCGGCGAGTTCCGCCCCGTCCGCGTGGCCGTCGCCGACGGCCGCGGCGGCGAGAAGCGCATCGCCGTGACGCGCTCCGGCTACACGGCCAAGCCGGCTCCGCCGGCCGCCCCCGCCGCGCCGCCGCGCAAGGCCGACGCCACCCCCGCGGGCAGGAGACCCTAGATGAGCGTGGACGTGGCCGCGCTCGAAGGCGTCGAGTTCTTCGAGCTGCTCGACGCCGAAGACCGCCGCGCGCTGGCCGAGGTCGTTGACCTCGTCGTGCTGCGCGCGCAGGAGACCCTCTTCCGGGCCGGCGAGCCCGGGGAGAGTCTCTACCTCGTGCGCGCGGGCGAGGTCGAACTCTTTATCCAGGACAACGTCGGGCAGAAGATCACGCTCGACACGGCGCGCCCCGGCGACTTCTTCGGCGAGATCGCGCTGCTCGACTCCGGCCCGCGCACGGCGACGGCCGTCGCGCTCGAAGAGACCGAGCTGGTCGAGCTCGACCGCGACGACCTCCTCCTCCTCTTCCAGAAGAAGCCCGACGCGGCGCTGCACATGCTGGCGGCGATGGGGCGCATGACGCGCAAGGCCGACGCGCTGCTGCGCACCCGCGTCTCGCGCAACGTCAACGAGGAGGTCGAGGAGAGCGCGACCTTCGTCCAGCGCGTCGCCGACGGGCTGGCGTGGTTCTCGGGCAGCATGCTCTTCCTCCTGCTCCACGCCGTCTGGTTCGGCGCGTGGATAGTACTCAACGTCGGCCTCCTCGACATCCCCGGCCTCTCCGGCTTCGACCCCTTCCCCTTCGGCCTGCTGACGATGATCGTCAGCCTCGAAGCCATCTTCCTCTCCACCTTCGTGCTCATCAGCGCCAACCGGCAGGCCGAGAAGGACAAGATGCGCGGCGACATCGAGTACGACGTCAACATCAAGGCCGAGATGGAGGTCGCCTACCTTCACGACAAGGCCGACCAGCTCCACGAGGAGATGCTGCGCCGCTTCGAGCGCCTCGAAAAGGCGGTCGCCCGCCTCGGCGCGGGTGAGAAGGTCTAGGGCCGCGCGGAGCGACTTTAAACGCGAAGGCCGCGGGGGCGCGGCTGACACTTTAAAGCCGCGCCCCCGCGGCCTTCGCGGTCAGTTTTCCCTCCACACTCCCGATTGCGCCTTTAGCCTCGCCCGCCGCCGTTGTAAAATACCTGACCATGCTGACAGCACTGTACCTGTTCGCGATAGTCCTGCTGGTCTTGGCCAACGGCTTCTTCGTCGCGGCGGAGTTCGCGCTGGTGGGGCTCAGGCGCTCGCGCATCGAGACGCTGGCGGCCGGCGGCGACCGGCGCGCGAAGCGGCTCATCTCGATCCTCGACAACCTCAACGCCTACCTCTCGGCGTCGCAGCTCGGCATCACGCTGGCCTCGCTCGGCCTGGGCTGGCTCGGCGAGCCGACGGTGGCGCACCTGCTCGAAGGGCCGATGAAGAACGCGGGCTTCTCGGAAACGGTAGTGCACCTCGTCTCCTTCTTCGTGGCCTTCTCCATCGTCACGGCGCTGCACATCACGGTCGGCGAGCAGGCGCCGAAGCTCTTGGGCCTCCAGCGCGCCGAGAGTGTCGCGCTCGCGACGGCGCTCCCGATGCAGCTCTTCTACCGCGTCTTCAGCCTGCCCATCCGCGCGCTCGACAGCGCGAGCGCCGCGATGGTGCGTCCGCTCGGCATTCACGCCGACGCCGGCCACGCCTCGGCCTACACCGAGGAGGAGCTGCGCCACGTCATCGACCTCTCGCGCAAGGGCGGCCACATCAGGGCCGAGGAGCAGCAGCTCATCCAGGGCGTCTTCGAGTTCGCCGACGCGGAGGTGCGCGAGGCGATGGTGCCGCGCATGGCGGTGGTGGCCGTCGCCGCCACGGCCACGGTCGCCGAGGCGAAGGCCGTCTTCAAGGAGCACGGCTACACGCGCCTGCCCGTCTACCGCGAGCGCCTCGACGACGTGGTCGGCGTGATCTTCCGCCGCGACCTCGAAGACTTCGTGGACGGCACGCGCCCCGCGGAGGAGTTCGACGCCCCGGCACTGGCGCACCCGCCGATCTTCATGCCGGCGACGGCGAAACTCGGCGCGGCCCTCAAGCAGATGCGCGACAGCCGCACGCACCTCGCCTTCGTCATAGACGAGCACGGGGGGCTGGAGGGCATCGTGACGCTGGAGGACTTGCTCGAAGAGATCGTCGGCGAGATCAACGACGAGTACGACGAGGAGGCGAAGTCGCAGATCGTCCAGCAGCCGGACGGCAGCTACCTGCTCGACGGCATGCTGGCCGTGCGCGACGCCAACCGCCACTTCCCGCTCAACATCCCCGAGGAGGGCCACTACACGACCCTCGCGGGCTTTCTGCTCGCGCGCGCCGGGCGGCTCCTGAAGCCCGGCGACACGGTCGAGCACGAGGGCGGGACCTTCCACGTCGAGCGCGTCGAGCGCCGCCGCCTGCGCTCGGTGCGCTTCATGCCCGCGCCCGAGGCCGCTAAAGCGGTAGACAGTAGTCAGTAGTCAGTGGCCAGTAGGAAGACAAGGCGGCGCGCTCGGGTTAAAGACCGAGACGCGCCGCCTCTGTTTTTCTACTGGCTACTGTCTACTGTCTACTGCTTTACTTCGGGGGCATGCGCGCGACCTGCCAGGCGATGAAGGCGATGAAGGCGAGCATGACGACGAGGATGACGAGGACGACGGGCTCCAGGCGGAAGATGGAGGCGCCCTCGCGCTCGTCGTCGATGAGGTGTTCGGGCATGGGCACGCTCTTGTTGTCCACGCGGATGGTGTCGTCGGCCCCGCCGGGGTTCGCGTCCCGCTGCGGCGAGTCCTTGAACTCCTCGGTCTCTTCGAGCGGCTTCAGGCGCTCGGCCATGCCGGCGTGGTCGTGCCCCTCGTGGTGGCTCCCGGGCCAGTGGAGCGCGCCGGTCTTCCAGCCCTTCTTCTTCTTTCGCCTGCCCTTGCTCACAGCCACTTCACCTTCCTCAAGTAGAAGTAGAGCCCGAGCCCGACCAGCAGCATCGCCGCGAGCGCGCCGACGTAGCCGTAGCGCCACTTCAGCTCCGGCATGTAGTCGAAGTTCATCCCGTAGATGCCCGCGACGAGCGTCGCCGACATCAGCACGGTCGAAACGGACGTGAGCCGCTTCATGATCTGGTTCATCCGGTTGCCCTGGATCGAGAGGTAGGCGTCCATCGTCGAGGAGAGCATGTCGCGCAGGGTGTCGATGGTGTCGGCGACGCGGATGATGTGGTCGAACACGTCCTGGAAGTAGACGTGCGTCTCGCGCGGGAAGAGGGGCTGCTCGCGCCGGAGCATCGTGTTGAAGACGTCGCGCAGGGGCGCCACCGTCCGGCGCAGGAAGAGGAGCTGCTTCTTGATGCGGAAAATCTCCTGGATGGCCTCGGGCTGGAAGTCGCCGAAGATTTTGTCTTCGAGGTCGTCCATGCGGTCGGAGACCACGTCGAGCAGCGGCATGTAGTCGTCCACGATGGCGTCGGTCAGAAGGTACGCCAGCAGCCCCGCGCCCTGCTCGGCCCTGTCCGTCCACTCGCCCCAGAGGCGGCGCGCGGTCTCGATGGCGCGGATGGGGCGGCTGTGGACGGTGACGACGAAGTTCTTGCCGAGGAAGATGTTCAGCTCGCGCAGTTCGAGGTCGTCGTCGGGGCCGACCAGCTCGGCCTCGTAGAGCACGAGGAAGTAGTAGCCCGGGTACTCCTCGACCTTGGGGCGCTGGTGCGCGTTGCGGCAGTCCTCGATGGAGAGCGGGTGGAAGCCGAACTCCTCGGCCAGCTCGTCGAAGTCCTGCCCCGTCGGGTCGGACACGTCGGCCCACACGACATTGCGCTCGACCCCGCAGTAGTCGCTCAGCTCCCCGGCCGGGAAGTCGCTCGTGAACTTCTTCGCCTCGCTGTCGAGACAGGTCGTCGTAATCATCCGGGTTTACAGTCCGGCGCGGCGCGGCGCCGGGAGTTCGAGTATACTGAATTTCCGCGGCGGCGCGAGAGTAACCTGCGGGCCGCCCCTTTTCGGGATGCGAACCGTCTCACAATCCCTGCGCGAGTACGGGCGCGGCGTCGCCGGCGGGCTGCTCTTCAGCCTGCCGCTCCTCTACACGATGGAGGTGTGGTGGGCCGGCTTCACCTCGCACCCCTTCAGGCTGGCCGCCTACGTCGCGGCCACCTTCGCGCTGCTCTTAGGCTACAACTACCTCGTGGGCCTCAGGCGCGACACGGGCTTCTCCGAGGTCGTCATCGACTCGGTCGAGGAGTTGGGGCTCGGCCTCCTCGTCGCGCTGCTCATCCTCTGGCTGCTCGGGCGCGTGACGGCCGGGATGCCGCTCGAAGAGGCGGCGGGCAAGGTCATCATCGAGGCGATGACGGTCGCCGTGGGCGTCTCGGTCGGCACGGCGCAGCTCGGCGCGGGCGACGGCGAGGGGGACCAGGGGGTGGGCGGCGGGGGCGCGCCGGTCGGCTTCGGCGGCCAACTGGTCATCACGCTGTGCGGGGCCGTGCTCTTCGCGGCGAACGTGGCGCCGACCGAGGAGATCGTGATGATCGCCGCCGAAATCTCCCCGTGGCGCGTGCTGGGGCTGGCGCTGCTGTCGCTTTCCTTAGGCGCGCTCGTCCTCTACTACAGCGAGTTCGCCGGGTCGAAAAAGCACGTCCGCTTCGACCGGCATCACGACGTGCTGGTCGGCACCGTCGTCACCTATTCGGTCGCGCTCGCGGCCTCGGCGGCGATCCTGCTCTTCTTCGGGCGCTTCGACGGGCAGGCCTGGGCGGCGTGCGTGGCGCAGACGGTCGTGCTCGGCGTCGCGGCGACGCTCGGGGCTTCGGCCGGGAGGCTGCTGCTGCAATGACGAAGCGTGCGCGCAAGCAGGTCGAGAAGAACTGGCTGGAGTGGGTCGTCTTCGGCGTCGGGCTCGTCCTCGTCGTCTCGACGCTCGCCTACCTCGTCTACGACGGCGCGACCTCTGCCGACACGCCCCCTGAGGTGGAGGTGCGCCTGGGCGAGCCGCGCGCGGGCGGCGCGGGCTTCCTCGTCCCCGTCACAGTCTTCAACCGCGGCGGCCAGACCGCCGAAGGCGTCACGGTCGAAGTCGTCCTCGAAGGCGCCGGCTCGCCCGAGCCCGAGCGCGGCGACTTCACCGTCGCCTTCCTCCCACGCGGCGGCACGCGCGAGGGCTGGGTCGCCTTCCGCTCCGACCCGCGCGCCGGCAGACTCACCGCCCGCGCCAGCGGGTACGAGCAGCCCTGAGGCGGGGGGACGCCCCGGCCCGCAGACTTCGTCTTCAGACTTCGGCCGCGAAGGGGGACACCCGTGAGACCCTCGAAATCGACTTCGCTGTTCACGCGCTTCGCCAAGTGGACGGCGCGCCCGGCGGGCAGAAGCTAAAGGCGGGTCGGGGTGCGGCGATGGTGGTGATTTATAAAGCGACGCGTCCTGCCGTATCTGTCATAAGGCTCCATCAGCGTACCGCATCCGCAGGCGCACCCGATCAAGGCTTGAGGTTTCGGGGCACGGCCGTGCAGATGAAGGTGGCATGAGCGACACAGGGTGAGGCCGTTAGAAACCTCGTAGCGGAGGGATGGGTGGGTGGCGTAAGGCATGACGTGGTGCGCCGCAAGACCTCGTTCGTGCTTCCGACATCGACGCCGGCAGTAGTGGGTTAAGAAGCGATGAATTCGTCGGTCATCGGTACCCGGAGGGTAGCAAAAGGGATGGGGGGCTTCGCCGCCCGCTCACTTCGTCGCGGCGAGCCGGAAGGAGGAGAAGAAGCGTTCGCGGTTGGCGGACGCGTCGCGCCCGGCCGGCGTGAGCTGGATGAGCTGGTAGGGGCGGCGCCCGACGATGTAGACGCGCGAGACGATGTCGAACCGCCCCGTCAGCTCGGCCTTGAACTCGATGCCGGGGTACGTGCCGAGCCGGATGGGCGTCGTGCCGAGCAGCTTGGCCTTGACGCCCTTGATGAAGTTGTCGCGGTTGGCTTCGAGCTCGGCCTGCACGCCGAAGTTGAACTTCGGGTCGTAGTCCACCCAGCCGACCAGGTAGAGCTCGCGTTCGGGGGTGGTGGCGGTGTAGAGCGTGGTCGTGTAGGGGCCGTTGGGGCTCTCCGAAGTCTTCTCGTCCTTCTTCGGCTCCGAGGGCATCAGGACGCTGAAGGGCGAGCCCGCGGGGCTGAACTTCACCCAGTCGGCGGGCGTCTGCGCCCACACGTTCAGGGCGGTCAACAGGGCGAGGGACAGTGCGGCCAGAATCTTTTTCGTCATCGGCGTCTCCCGCTGAAGTGTCCGGTCGGGTCGCGAGGCTGAAAGTGCGCGGAACGGGCCGACTATAAACTGGCGGCCCGTTCACCTCAAAGCCCGGGCGGGAGACGGCGGCCTCACCTGCGGCCTTTGCCGTTCGCGGGGCGACGCGCGGCGTCGTCTTTTTCGAGGTAGGTCTTCGCGGCGAGCTTGGCCAGCTTCCACATCTGGCCCCAGTTGATGCGCCCCTCGTCACGCCCCGTGATCTTGTCGAGCAGGAGGCGGCGGAACTGCTTGCCCTCGCGCTTGAGCATGAACTCCTTGGCGTAGGGGCGGGCGGTCTCGAAGAAGCTGAAGCCGGGGTCTGTGACGAGGCCGATGCCTTCGAGCGTCATCAGCGCGCGGATGACGTAGGTGAAGTTCGACGGCAGCCGGAACGGGTACTCGTACATCACCTCCGCGAGGTCGTAGGTCAGCTCCTTGAAGTTCACGTCGCCGAGCTTGAGGTTGATGTAATGGCGGAAGAGCCCTTCGACGACGGGGCGCACGCTCTCGGGGTCTACGCCGGGCTTGAGGAAGTTGAGGTTGATTAAGTCCTGCGCGAGCCCCTCGATGTCGCGGCCGACGACGTGGAAGAAGGAGTCGATCATCTTCGACTGGAGCTGCGGCGTGATGCGGCCGACCATGCCGAAGTCGAAGAAGGCGAGGTGCCCGGTGTCCATCACGAGGAGGTTGCCCGGGTGCGGGTCGGCGTGGAAGAAGCCGTCTTCGAGGAGCTGCTTCAGGTACGCGCGCACGAGGAGGCGGTTGACCTTGACGGGCGAGATGCGCCGCGCCTTCAGCCCCTCCAGGTCCGTGACCTTCGTGCCGCGGATGAAATCCATCGTGATGACGCGCGTCGTCGTGTGCGTCCAGTGGATGCGCGGCACGCGCACGGGGCGCCACTCGCGGAAGTTCTGGCGGAAGCGGTCGGCGTTGCGACCCTCGCGCGCGTAGTCCATCTCCTCCGCGATGGTCTCGCGGAACTCGCGCAGCATCCCCTCCCAGTCGGCGTTCTCCGTAAAACGCGGGTAGCGCGAAAGCCTCCGCACGATGCGCCCGAGCACGGCGATGTCGAAGCCGACCTTCTCGCGCAGGTGGGGGCGCTGGACTTTGACCGCGACCTCCTCGCCCGTGTGGAGCAGCGCGCGGTAGACCTGACCCAGGGAGGCCGACGCGATGGGCTCCGCGTCGAACTCGGCGTAGGCTTCCGAGATGGTGCGCCCCAACTCCGCCTCGACGCGCGCGAAGGCTTCCGTGTTCGGGAACGGCGGCACCTGGTCTTGCAGCAGCGCCAGCTCCTTGATGTAGGCGAGGGGCAGGAGGTCTGCGCGCGTGCCGAGCGCCTGGCCGATCTTGATGAAGGTCGGCCCGAGCCCGATCAGATTCTCCTTGAGCCACACGCCCTGCCGTTCGAGCTGCCGCTCCTTCGCGCCGCTCCCCTCCCCGCCGCGGTAGACGAGGCGGCGGACGAGCCTGATGAGCTTGTCGAGTCCGCGGCGCAGGACGAGGTCGCGCGCGCGGGCCTTGAAGAACTGGTAGCGCCCGCGCCCCTTCGCCTCTTCGAGCCTGCGCGCGGCCATGCGCGCGTTGAAGGCCGCGCGCACGTCGTAGTCGTTCAGGAAGAGGTAGAGCGCCATCGTGCCGAGCACGCGCACGATCTGGAGCGTGCGCCACCAGCCGCGCCAACTCCTCGCCTGCGCCTCGAACTCGTCGGCCTCGTTGACCTCTTCGACGGCCGGCGGCAGGGCGCGCGCGCCGCCGTCGAGGCCCGCGCCGCCGGCGCCGGGCTTCACCAGCGCGAGGCGCGCGCCGTGCGCCTCGCCGTTCGGGTTCGCTGCGTATGAGTGCGTGATCTCTTCGCGTTCGATTGCTGCCATACCGATGAAAACTTATGAAAAACTTGTGTCGAACCTGGGACTCCGGGCTCAAATTTAGATGACCGAGAGCGAGTGCTGTACGCCTGCCCGCTCGAAATATTTTCGCGCCCGCGCGGCGTCCCGCTCGATCTGCCGCTTCAGCGCGTCGATGGAATCGAACCGCCGCTCGTCGCGCAGGCGGTGCAGAAACCGCACGCGCACCACGTCGCCGTATAAATCACCGCCCCAATCCATTACGAAGGTCTCGACGGAAGGTTCGGCCTCCTGCTCGAAGGTCGGGCGGACGCCGACGTTCGTCACGCTGCGCCGCCACTCGCCGCCGATGAGCGTCGCCGTGACGTAGACGCCGCCGCGCGGGATGACGCGGTTGGAGGGGCGCAGGTTGGCCGTCGGGAACCCGATCGTCCGGCCCCGCTCGGCCCCGCGCACGACGCGGCCCTCGACGCCGTAAGGACGGCCCAGCATCCGCCGCGCGAGGTTGACCGAGCCCGCGGCCAGCAGCCCGCGGATGCGGCTTGAGCTGATGCGCCGGCCGCGCAGGCGCACCTCGGGCACCTCGTCGGCGAAGAAGCCCAGCTCGCCGCTCACCCTCCGCAGCAGGTCGATGTCGCCCTCGCGCCCGCGCCCGAACGCGAAGCCGCGGCCGAGGTAGACCTCGCGCGCCTGGAGACGCTCGTGCACCACGTCGCGCAGGAACTCTTCGGCCCGCACCCGCGCGAACTCGGGCGTGAAGCGGACGACGATGGCCTGCTCGACGCCGAGCACGCCGAACGCCTCGACCTTCTGGTCGAAGGTCTGCAAGAGTGGCGGCGCGGACTCGGGGTGCAGCACGGCGCGCGGGTGCGGGTCGAAGGTGATGACGGTCGGGACGGCGCCCAGGTGCCGCGCGCGCTCGACCACGCGGCTGATGATGAGCTGGTGCCCGAGGTGCAGCCCGTCGAACACGCCCAGCGTCAGCACCGCCGGCCGCCCGATCTCCGCGTTCTCGTATCCGTGGAAAAGGCGCATGGGAAAAAGTAGACAGTAGTCAGTAGA
>DAIRFV010000022.1:14053-45255 GCA_036794905.1 Pyrinomonadaceae bacterium
AGTAGACAGTAGTCAGTAGAAACCCTTTTATCGCTCTAACCGTGCGGCTCTCATCCTCAACGTCAGCAGAATGAATGCTTACTACTGTCTACTGTCTACTGTCTACTGACTACTGATTTTCAACCCGTCGTATCCCCACTCGACCCCATCGGGCAGGAGCGCGGAGTCGCGCGCGTGCTTGATGTCGTGGGCGATGTGCGTGAGGTAGGCGCGGCGCGGGCGCAGCTCCTCGATGTAGGCCAGCGCGGGCTCCAGCCAGAGGTGCGTCGGGTGCGGCGGGTGGACGCGCAGGCAGTCGAGCACGAGCACGTCCAGGCCCCGCAGCAGTTCGAGCGAGCGCGCCGGTATCTCGCTGAGGTCGGTCGCGTAGGCGAAGTCGTTGAAGCGGTAGGCCGTGACGGGCAGACGGCCGTGGATGACTTCGACGGGCGTGACTTCGAGGCCGGGGCCGAGGCAGAAGGGCGCGCCGTGCTCGACCGTGTGCGCGACGACTTGCGGGAGGCCGCCGCCGAAGTATGTCGGCTCGAAGATGTATTTGAAGATGCGGCGGATGTCCACCCACGCGCGCTCGTTGGCGTAGACGCCCAACGCCCCGTGGCGGAAGTTCAGCGGCCGGATGTCGTCGAGCCCGAAGATGTGGTCGGCGTGGCAGTGCGTGACGAGCACGGCGTCGAGGTGCTTGAGGCGCGCGCGCAGCGCCTGCTGGCGGAAGTCCGAAGAGGTGTCGATCAAGACCGTGCGGCCCCCGTGCTCGACCAGCACCGACACGCGCAAACGCTTGTCGCGCGGGTCGTCGGACGTGCACGTCTCGCACTCGCAGCCGATGGAAGGCACGCCCGTCGAAGTGCCCGTGCCGAGGAGTGTGAACTTCATAAAGACGTGAACCGTGAACGGTGAACCGTCAACCGTGACAGGAGCGTGAACGGTGAACCGTCAACCGTGACAAGTGAAAACCAGTTCTTATCTTGTCACGGTTGACGGTTCACCGTTCATGGCTTTTCCCTGTCACGGTTGACGGTTCACGGTTCACGACGCTTTACCGTCCCCCCGTGATGTCGCCGCCGGAGAAGCCGCGGGGGCCGCCGCCCTGCGGCGGGCGGGGCGCGCTGGTCAGGGAGACGTACTGCATGCGGAGCTGCGAGAGGATCATTTCGAGGAACTGCTGCTCCTCGGGGACGAGGTTGCCGCGCGTCTTGCCGTGGAGCGTGCCGAGCATGTCGATGCACTGCTTGGCGAGTTGCAGGTTGACGCCGCCCCCGCCCGGGTGGTTGACCATGCCGAGCGCGTCGGCCGCGAACGAGGCGAGGAACTCGACGAGCATCAGAAAGCCCTCGTCGCCCTGCGGCTCCGCGTGCGGGTCGGGCGTCTCTTCACCCGCGGCCGGGCGCGGCGTGGCCGCGTCCTCGGGCGTGGCGGCGGCCGCGCGCGGCGGCTCCTCGGCGGGCGGCTCCTCCTCAGAAGCGGCCTCCCGCGGCTCGGGCGCGGGCGTCGGGGCCGGCGGCGGCGGCGGCTCCTCCTCGCGCGGGATGTCGCGGGGCGTGCCGTCTGGGTTGAAGAGTCTGCGGTCTGTGACTTTAAAGTTGGGTTTCTCTTCGCTCATTTCTCTCCGGCTCGTGCGCGCGCGACGCCTGTGCGAAGCGGGCGCGTAAGGGTTGAAGTTGTGCGTTTTGCTTAAAGCCGGATGTTAGCACTCGCGCCCGCAACGCCGCAAACAGGCAGCATAAACAAGTAGACAGTAGACAGTAGACAGTAGACAGTAGGAAGACATAGCGGCGCGCCCGGGCTGAAGGCTTCGGGCGCGCCGCCTCTGCTTTTCTACTGACTACTGTCTACTGTTCATCAACTGCTCCCGCCTCACGGCGCGAACCGCCTGCGGTATTCGATGGAGGTGATGAACGCCCTGACCATCTCGGCCCCGATGTAGTCGCCGTCGAACTCGTCGAGCTTACCCAGCCAGAAGTTGTAGCCCGTGAAGTCCGTGTCCGGCGTCGCGTTCGGGTTGCGGCGCAGGTAGCCGACGTACTGCATGTAGACGAACGCGCGGTTGAACTGCCGCTGGCGGAAGGTCGGGTGCTCGGCCAAAGCACGCAGCACCTCGGCGCGCGTCTTCGCGCCCGAGGTCAGCTCCGCGACGAGCGCGTCGCGCTCCCCTCCGGCGAGCGAGCCGCCGGTGTGCGCGTCGAGCGCGTCCACAAACTGCGCCGGCGTCAGCGTCGCCGGGTAGAGGGCGGCGAACTCGGGGCGCGCGACGAAGCGCGCGACGAAGTCGCGCGTGCTGGTCTCCAACTGCTCCTCCCAGGCCCCCTGCCCGACGACGATGCCCTGGCCGATCTCCCGCGTGTCCTTCAGGAACGCGCGCATCCCGAGCGTCTCGCCCGTCGCGAACGAAGCCTGGTGCAGTCGGTAGACCAGATAGCCCGTGCGCTGGAACTCGATGGAGAGGAAGAAGGCGGCCGAGACGTTGTTGCGCTTGACCTCGCGGCACTGCGCGTCGGCGCCGCACCTGTTGATCTCGCCCGTCCAGAAGTTGAGCCCCGAGAAGTCGGGCTGTCGGTTGAGGAAGTCCGCGTAGTGCTGGCGGACGAAGAACTGCGCGTCGTCCGCCGGGTTGGTCGCGTTCGGGAAGAAGTCCTCGTCGAAGATGCTGTACGTGACCCCGTCGGGCGAAAGCGGCTCGGCCCCCGACGCGCCCGTGAGCGTCACGCTGAACGTCTCGGACGACTCCTGTATCGCGTCGTCGGTGATGAGCACCTCGAAGGTCTTCTGCGACTCGCCGGGGGCGAAACGCACCGTCCCGAGGGCCGTCGTGTAGTCGCCGCGCTCGGTGGCCGTGCCGTCGGCGGTCGCGTACTCGGCCGTCGAGGAGCCCGACAAATCGCCCGTGCGCAGCACGGTGACGTTGGCCGTCGGCCCGTTCTCGGAGACGCTGAAGCTCCCCGGCGCGAGCATGACGCCGGTCGGGACTGTCCCCGCCGGCGCGACCAGCGCGCTCTGGATGAGGTAGAGCCGCCCCTCGGGGTTCAGACCCGTGTTGTTCGCCAGCAGGGCGCGCAGCGCCAGCCCGTTCGCGCCCCAGCGCACCAGCCGCGTCGGCGTCCCCGTGAAAGGCAGCGTGATGGTGCCGACGGGCGTGAAGGTGCTCGTGTCGTAGGCGGTGATGACCATCTGGCCGCCGCTGTTGAGGCTGTTTTGCGTCGCGAAGAAGGCGCGGCCGAGGGCGGGGTCCACGGTGAAGGCGCGGCCGAAGACCGAGCTGTTGAAGCGGCCGGCCGGCTGCCCGTTGGCGGGGTTCACAACCTGCCCCGAGCTCGAATAGACGAGCCCGTTCCGGTACTCGACGCCGGAGCCGAAGGTGAAGCGCGTCGTGTTCGTGACGGTCGCCCCCGAGGCGTCCACCGCAATCGTCGCCAGCCCCCCGTCGGTGTTCCCGCCGTAGAGCGTCGAGGGCGAGTCGGAGAAGACGACGTGCGTGCTGCCCGCGGAGTGGCCGGGCGTCGTCTTCTGGCGCTGCACGCCGTTGTCGAAGACGGCGACGCCCTGCTGCGGCGGGCTCGAACCGGTTACGCGCGCCACGGCCACAAGGTTCGGGTTGCCGGGGGCGACGGCGATGTCGTTCGCCTGCATGGGGCTGCCGAAGTTCTGGTCGAGGCCGAGCGGGACGGGCGGCCCGGCCGCCTGCGCGGCGAGGTCAACCCGCGTGAAGCCGCTCGGGCCCTTGAAGAGTTCGCCGGCGAAGCCGACGTAGAGCACCTGGCCGTCGTCCGAGAGCCCCATGTTGCCGGGGTCTGTCCCGACGGCGACGGAGTTCCCGAGCGCCCCCGTGGCGGGGTTGACGGCCGTGACGGTGTTGGCGCGCCCCGCCCCGGCCGCGGGGCCGACGCTGGCGTAGAGCGTCTGCGTCGCGGGGCTGTAGACGACATCCTTGACCGGCAGGCCGCCGACCTCCCTGACGAAGGTCGCGGCCTGCGGGGTCGGCGTCGGATTCGGCGTCGGCGTCGGCGTCGGGGTCGCGGCGGGCACCGCGCCCGGGCCGAAGAGCGCGCTCTGGACGAAGACGACGTGCGACGGGGTGCGGAAGGCGAGGCCGTTCGTGCCCCAGCGGATGAGGCTGGTCATCTCGAAGGACTCGCTGTTAGGGCTGGGCCTGAAGCCGACGTTGGGAATCGTCACCTGCCCGAGGGGCAGAAAGGTGTTGGCGTCGTAGACGCGTATCACCGCCGTCAGCCCGATGGCGCCCTGCGTGAGGAAGTAGACGCGCCCGAGCGCGCCGTCCACCGCCATCCGCGAGTTGAACCGCAGGTTGTCGCCCGTAATAGTCCCCTTCAGCGTGTTCGTCTCGGGGTCCACGACCGAGCCGTTGGCCGTGTAGATGAGCCCGTTCGCGAACCTGAAGCTCCCGCCGTTGGTCGCGGCCGAGCCCTCGTGCGTGAGCCCCGCCGCGCCCACGGCGTACTTCGAGAGCCCCTGACTGAAACTGACGATGCCCGAGTAGAGCCGCGCGCCCGTCGCGCCGAACTCGACCTCCCGGCCGCCGCCCCCGGCGACCCCGCCGGCGCGGTTGGGGCGCGGCGTGGTGCCGTCGAAGACGGAGACTATCCCGTTACCGGTGCCCGGCGTGCCGGCCACGGCGACCGTCTGCGGCGAGCCGGGCATCACGGCGATGTCCGAGGCCGCGTACGGCCCGTTGCTGGCGTCGCCCACGAGGTCGAGCTGCGGCCCGGGCGTCTGCGTCGCCGTGTCGAAGCGGCGGACGGCGGCCGCGCCGTCGAGGCCGACGTAGACGTGCTGGCCGTCGTCGGAGACGGCGAGTTTGTTCGGCTCGCTGCCCACGAAGACGGGCGTGCCGACGGCGGCCGTCTCGGGGTTTATCTGCACGAGGCTGTTGCCGGACGCGCCCGCGTTCGAGGGCACGCTGGCGTAGACGGTCTGCGACGAGGGGGTGTAGACGATGTCCTTCGTCCGCACCTCGACCTGATTGACGCGCACCTCCGGGCTCTCCGGCGTCGGGGTCGGCGAAGGGGTCGGCGTCGGGTCGGGCACGGGCTCGGACGAGGGGATGAGCGAGGTCTGAATCAGGAAGAGCTGTCCGCCGAGTGTGCGGAAGGCGAGGCCGTTCGCGCCCCAGCGGACAAGGCTCGACACCTGGCCGTTGACGCCGCCGACCTTAATCTCGCCGACGACCGCGAAGGTGCTCGTGTCGTAGGCGCGCAGCGTCACCGTCTGGTTGGCGAAATTTATCGAGTCAACAATGTAGAAGGCGCGCCCGGCCGCCGCGTCCACCGCGAAGGGCCCGCCGCCCGTGGGCAGGAGGTCGCCCACCAGGGCGTCGGTCGCAGGGTTGTAGACCTGGCCGCCGCTGTTGTAGAAGAGCCCGCCCTCGAACTGCAAGTCGCCGCCGAAGTCGAACGGGGTACTGCTCAGGTAGGTCACGCCCGCCGCGTCTACGCTCATCTTCTGGAGGCGAATGTTGCCCTGCGCCGTGCCGTAGAGGGTCGAGGCCGCCGCGCCGAAGGCGATGTTGACGGGGTTGCCGCCGAAGCCCTGCGAGATGTTCGGCCGCTGCACGCCGTCGTCGTAGACGGCGACGCCCACGCCCCCCGCGCCCGAGTCCGTATTGACCCTCGCCACCGCGACCGCGTGCGGGTTGCCGGGCACGACGGCGAGGTCGCCGGCCCGGTTGGGCGACCCCGAGAACTGGTCGGAGCCGAGCCCGAACTGCGTGCCGGCCGTGTGCGCGGCCACGTCCACGCGGCGGACGGCGCCCGCGCCGTCGAGGCCGACGTAGACGTGCTGGCCGTCGTCGGAGATGGCGATCTTGTTCGGCTCGCTGCCGACGTAGACCGACGCGCCGACCGCGCCCGTCGCCGGGTCTACCTCGGTGACGGAGTTCCCGCCCGCGCCCGCGCGCGAGGCCACGCTCGCGAAGAGCTTCTTCGACAGCTTGTCGTAGACGAGGTCGTTGGCGGGCAGGTTGAGCACCCGGACGAAGGGCGCGGCGGCCGCCTGCGCGGGCGTGCGCCGCGGCGGGGCCGCCGACGCCGGCGGCGCGGGCAGCAGGTTCAGTATCAGGGACGCGAGCAGCAGGACGGCGCCGCGCTTACGCGAGGAGTGGCGAGGGAGCAAGTCGAACATCTTTACCTCTCGGGTTAGAGCCCGGGCTCATATGAGGCCGCACGGACGGAAGGCTAGAGTGGCGCAGTACCTACATCCTTAGTCTATGTCTGAGATGGTCTGCCGCCGGCGCCGGGGAGGTCGCGTAGACGCTAAGCAAAAGACCGCGGTCAGATTAAACGGCGGCGGCAGCCCTTGTCAAAAAGCGCACCCCGCGGCCTCCTGCCCGAAGGAGGCGCGCACCTCCGCGGGCGTGAGGCCGGCGGCGCGCAAGTGCCGCAGCGAGAGCGACTCGTGGCGCTTGGCGAGGCGCTCGCCGCGCTCGTCCGTGACGAGGTCGCAGTGGAGGTATGCGGGCACGTGGAGGCCGAGCGCGCGCTGGATGAGCATCTGCCTCGCGGCGGACTTCAAGAGGTCTGCGCCGCGCACGACCTCCGTGATCTGCATGTGCGCGTCGTCCACGACGACGGCGAGCTGGTAGGCGGGCACGTCGTCCCTGCGCCAGACGACGAAGTCTCCGAAGTCTCGGCCCGCGACGAAGCTCTGCCGACCCTGTTGTAAGTCCGCGAAAATTATCTCCTCGCCGTCGGGCACGCGGAAGCGCCAGTTGAGGCCGGCGGGACTGTCGGGCGCTTGAAAAGGTAGCGCCCCGGCCCGCGGGCGACAGGTGCCGGGGTAGTGCGGCTCGTCGTCCTGCGCCGGTCGCGCTCCCGCCTGCCCCTCGTGCGGGGCCTCGGCCGCGCGCGCGATGTCTCTGCGCGAGCAGGCGCAGGGGTAGACGTGCCCGCCCTCGACGAGCCGCGCCCACGCCCCGAGGTAGAGTCCGCGCCGCTCGCTCTGCCGGTAAGGGCCGAAGGGGCCGCCCACGTCCGGCCCCTCCTGCCACTCCAGCCCGAGCCAACGCAGGTCTTCCAGCATCGCGGCGGCGAACTCCGCGCGCGCGCGCGCCGGGTCTAAGTCCTCGTCGCGCAGCACCAACACCCCGCCCGCCGCGCGCGCGCGCACGTGCGCCGTCCAGAACGTCCGCGCGTGCCCGAGGTGCAGGTAGCCCGTCGGCGACGGCGCGACCCGGCCGCGGTAAGAGGGTGCTGGGTGTTGGGTGCTGGATGTTGGGTGCTGGTTGAAAACCGATTCTTCCCCAACACCTAAACCCCCAAACCCAACACCCTCCCCCTCCCCCTCATCCTTCATCCTTTCACCTCCGTTCTGTCATAATCCCCGTTCAAATTTCAAAGTTCAAGGGACGCTGCCGATGCCTGCAAACTTCCAAGACCTCGTCGCGCTGATGCGGCGGCTGCGCTCGCCCGAGGGCTGCCCCTGGGACCGCGAGCAGACCTATTCGACGCTCGCGCCGATGCTGCTCGAAGAGGCTTACGAGGCTTTCGAGGCCGTCGAGGAGGCGCGCGACGGGCGCCCCGCGAACCTCTGCGAGGAGCTGGGCGACCTGCTCTTCCAGATCGTCTTCTACGCGCAGGTCGCCTCGGAGCGCGGCGAGTTCAACATCGAAGACGTGACCGGCCAGATACACGCCAAGATGGTGCGCCGCCACCCGCACGTCTTCGGCGACGTAGTGGTGCGCGACAACGAGGAGCTGCTGCGGAACTGGGAGGCGCTGAAGGCCGGGGAGAAGCGCGCCGCGGGCAAGGCCGTCGGGGAAGAGGACGCGTCGCTCCTCGACGGCGTCTCTTCCAAGGCGCCCGCGCTGATGGAGGCGCACCAGTTGACGACGAAGGCCGCGCGCGTCGGCTTCGACTGGCGGGACGTTGACGAAATCTTCGACAAGCTCCACGAAGAGGTCGAGGAGCTGCGCGAGGCCATCCGCATTTCGAAGGAGGCGGGCCCCGGGTCGGAATCGGCGTCGGAGTCGGCGTCGGAGTCGGCCGACCGGCGCGTCCGCGAGGAGGTCGGCGACCTCCTCTTCGCCGTCACCAACATCGCCCGCCACCTCGACGCGGAGCCCGAGGCCGCACTCAAACTCACCAACCGCAAATTCCGCCGCCGCTTCCGCCACATCGAGCGCGGCCTGCGCGAGCGCAACCGCCCGCTCGGCGAAGCCTCGATTGACGAGATGGAGGCACTCTGGCAGGAGGCGAAAAGCGGCGACGGGCAGTAGAGGTTACTTCCGCACGGCCGCCACCACGCGAAGGCCGACGTGGTTGCCGCGGGTGTGTGGGGCAAGGCTGTCGCGGTTGGCGGAGCGCGCGTGGGAGCTGTCGTAGTCCCACGAGCCGCCCCGCATCACCCGGTGACCTGTGGCCCCCTTGCGCCGCCGCGCAGAGCCGTCGGCCGGCGCGCCGCGGTAACCCTCGTGATAGTAGTCCTGGCACCACTCCCACACGTTGCCGTGCATGTCATACAGTCCGAAGTCGTTCGGCGACTTCTGCCCGACCGGGTGCGACTGCCGGCCGGAGTTGTCGTCCCACCACGCCAGCGCGTTGAGCGGCAGGGGCTGCGACGCGAAGACGTCCGTGCCCCCGGCGCGGCAGGCGTATTCCCACTCGGCCTCGCTCGGCAGGCGGTAGGTGAAGCCGTCGTCCTGCTCGTTCAGCCTGCGGATGAACTCCTGCGCCTCGTGCCAGCTCACGTAGTACATCGGGTGGTTGTCGCCCTCGCCGGCCATGTTCCACGACGGACCCGCCTTGTCGCGCTGCTGGCGGACGGTCACGCCCATCAAGTCCCGCCACTGCGCCTGCGTCACCTCGTGCCTACCCATGTAGAAGCCTCTGCGGATGGTCACCCTGTGCACCGGCCCCTCGTCGGGTCTTTCGCTTGAGCCCATCATGAATCTTCCCGGCGGGACGTAGACCAGTTCGATGCCGGGGCGGGCGCGCACGACCGTCCACGGCCGCGGCCGGCCCTTCTCTTTGTCGCCGCCGGCGACGCGGCCGCGCCCGCCGGCCTGCCGCGCAGAGGAGCGGCGCGGCGGCGGCAGCGACAGAGCGCACGCGAGCGCCGACGTGAGAAGCACGAGTCTGCAGAGTTTGGCGTGTGCCTTCATTGAGTCGGGGCGGCCGGCGGACGAGAGCGTAAAAGGTCTGCGGCCGCGGCCGGGTGCCGCGCGCGGACGGCGCAAAGTTAAATCCGCGCGCGGGCGGATGTCAAAGCGGTCGGGGCCGAGGGCGGCGGGTGACGAGTGACAAGAGAATTGCCAACTGTTATCTTCTCCTGCGCGGTCTCCCCCGGGTCGCCGCCCGCAGAGTTTTTCGACTCGCCGCCCATCAACTTTTCACTCTTTAAATCATTCGGAGGTTCTGCCCGATGGGGATGATTCAGTTCGTCAATAACTACGACGACCTTTCGACGGACAAGGGTTATCAGTTCAAGTTCTACTGCGACAAGTGCGGGAACGGCTACATGTCGCGCTACCAGCCGTCGCTGGCGGGGACGGGCGGGTCGCTGCTGCGCGCGGCGGGCGACCTGTTCGGCGGGTGGCTGAGCTCGGCCGGCAACTCGGCCTACGAGCTGCAGCGCGCCGTCGGCGGGAAGGCGCACGACGAGGCTTTGCAGAAGGCGGTCGAGGAGGGCCGGACGCACTTCCACCAGTGCTCGCGCTGCGGCCGCTGGGTCTGCCCCGAGGTCTGCTGGAACGCGTCCGCCGGCCAGTGCGAGGAGTGCGCGCCCGACTACCGGGAGGAGTTGGCCTCCGCGCACGCGCACGCCAAGGCCGACGCGACGCGCGAGCAGCTTCACGAGAAGGCGCGCGCCACCGACTACGTCTCGGGCGTTGACATGAGCGCGGGCTCCACCGTCAGGGCGCCCGCGCCCGCGCAGCAGCAGAAGGCCGCGGCCGCGGCCACTGCTGCGGCGAACTGCTCGGGCTGTGGCGTCGAGGTCGGCAAGGCCAAGTTCTGCCCCGAGTGCGGCACGCCGACCGCGCCGCCGAAACTGACCTGCACCGGCTGCGGCCACGAGCCCGAAGGCGGCCCGAAGTTCTGCCCCGAGTGCGGCGCGAAGATGTCGGTCACCAGTTAGGAAGTTAAACGCCGCAGACACGGAGGCACGGCCGGTTGAGGTATGCGCTCAACCGGCCGTGCCTCCGTGTCTGCGGCGTTTAACTTTGCCGACTTAGACTCAACCGACCTCGGCGATGTCACGTTCGAGCGCGAGGAGGGTGCGTTTGAGCATGGCGCGGTGTGCGGCGCCGGTGGCTCGCTCGAGCTGGTCGAGCGTGCGCGCGCGGGAGAGTTCGAGCGAGGCGAGGCGCTCCTGGCGCGCGCGCTCCTCGGGCGAGAGTTGCCGAGAGCCGCGCTGTTCGGACTCCCTGAAGCTCTCCTCCTGCTGCGACTCGACCGACTTGCTCTCCCAACCGCGCGCCAACGTCTCTACCTCCCTCGAAGGTCAGAGGGCGGCCCCGCCTCTTTCGAGTGAAGGCCGCCCGCCCTGGTCCGAAGCCGAGCGAAGGTCAACCCCCTCGCTAACGGACGTTGAGTTGCAGCGAGCGCATGATGTCGTTGAACGCGCGCTGGTAAGTGCCGTACTCGTTCTGCGGCGAGACGGCGGCCATGTAGAGCACCTGCCCGCTGCCGAGCTGCGTCGTGACGATGGTGACGCGCTCGTTGCGATTCGTGAGCGGCGAGCGCCCCGTGAGCGTCGTGGCGAGCGCGGCGCGGCCGTCGAGCGTCGTGCGCTGGAAGCCGCCCGTCTGGCGCAGGTAGCTGTTCTCGCCCTGGATGAGCGAGTTGACCACCTCGCGCGCCGAGTTCTGCAAGTCGTTGTACTGCGACTGGCCGAAGCCGAACATCACGCCGTGCGTGATGCCCTGCTGGCCGTAGGCGCCTTCGGGCGCGAACATCACCGACGACTGGTCGCCGAGCTGACGCCAGTTCGAAGGGATGGCGACGCTGAAGAGGTTCGTGCGGAACGTCTGGTAACGCGTCGAGGGGTTGGCCACGCGCTCGCCCCGCGCGTAGACGCCGCCCTGATTCGGGTACTGCTCGTTCGGGTACTGCTGCCCGCCGCCCTGATTCGGGTAGCGCT
The DNA here is from genome assembly GCA_036794905.1 of Pyrinomonadaceae bacterium. Taxonomy (GTDB): domain Bacteria; phylum Acidobacteriota; class Blastocatellia; order Pyrinomonadales; family Pyrinomonadaceae; genus QHXN01. The sequence goes on from DAIRFV010000022.1 coordinate 25,142, forward strand.
GCCCCGAGCGCGCGATCTCCTCCATCGTGCGCGCGCGCGGCATGCCGCGCAGGCGCGACTGGATGTTGCGGAACTCGGCCGTGTCGCCGCGCCCGCCCTCGACGCGGAGCAGCGCGGCCTCCTGCATGATGCGCTGCTCGCGGTTGCCCGGGTTCGGGTGGCTGGAGAGCCATTCGGGGCCGCCACTGCCCCCGCCCTGCTGCGCGATGGTGCGGAACATGTTGGCGAGGTCGCGCGGGTCGTAGCCGGCGCGCGCCATGATCTGCGCGCCGAGGATGTCGGACTGCGTCTCGTACTTGCGGCTGTACTTCAGGGCGCCCGCGCCGAAGCCGATCTGCGAGCCGGCCGCGACGACCTGCCCGATGCCGCCGCCGATGACCGCGCCCGCGATCTGCCCGAGCACCGAGCCGATCTGGAACTTCTGCGTCTCGGTCGCCTGCGCGGTGGCGTGGCGCAGCGCGACGTGGCTGATCTCGTGCGCCATCACGCCCGCCATCTCGCCCTCGGTGCGCGCCGCCTCGATCATGCCGCGGTTGACGAACATCGGCCCGCCGGGCAAGGCGAACGCGTTGATGTCGCGCGCGTCCACCACGTCGAACGAGTAGCGGAACGCGGGCTGCTGGAACTCTTCGGGGATGGCCGCGACCAGACGGCGACCCACCGCCTCGACGTAGTTATCGACGTAGCTGTCGCGCAGGATGGGCATCTGCTGTGCGACCTGCTGCGCGGCCTGCTGGCCGGCCTGCACGTCGTCGCTGACGTTGTACTTGTTCTTCGGCATCTCGACTCGCGTCTGCCCGAGAGCCGCGAGCGGCATGACCAACACGGCGAAGGCCAGCAGCAGCGCCGACAGGCCCTTCGAACTCTTCCTTCCGATATTCATCATCTTAATCTCCCCCGCGGCCGTCGCTTCAGTCGTGAAGACGGCGGCCGAGAATCATGACTCAAAAGCGAGAGCGGCACGTCCCCTATTTTACGTCAGAGGGCGTGCCGCTCGTACGGCATTTTCAGTCCCCCTGAACACTCGCTGTCAAAAGCCACCCCTTGGCACTTGGAGAGAGAGGGAGAGAATTTTTAACTTTTTCGCGCGAGCCGCGCCCCGTGTCGTGTGCCCGCGGGCGCGTTCGGACGTTGTTTAGATGAACCGTGCGCCGCGGCCGTGGCCTCGCGGTCTAACCTCTCCCCCTGCGCCGACGGCTCCCTCGCGCACGAGGTCTCACGTTTCTGTTGCGTTCCTGTTGCGGCTCCGCCTTCGCGCCGCCGTCGTCCGCGAAACGCACAGTCGCGCCGCTGGGCGGGCGCGGCATGGAAACGGCGACGAAGGGCGAAGTCAGGGCCTGCGTTGTAAGACTTCCGGACGCCGGACGCCGCTCGCTCACGGTGACTGCAAGCACAGTGCCAGTCCGCTTGATGCCGGTGATCTCGATGCTGTAGCCGCCCGTGGACTGCCGCCCCTGGTACGCGACGACTACGGCGCGCGTATCGAAGCTGACATCCGGCAGAGGGCGCCCCGCGCCGACGACTTCCCAGGCGCGGCGCCACGCGTCGTGGTCGGTGACCAGTTCGACGGCGCGCCCGCCCTCGCGCGTGCTGTAGGTGCCGGTGGCGAGCAGCGAGAACTCGACGGGCTTCGCCTCCTCGTTCGACGTTTGCGCGCCGCGCGCGCGCGCGGCTTCGTCGCCGAGCATCGCCATGCGGAGAATCTTGACGGGCGGCATGCCGTAGCTGAGCAGGCGGTCGTGGAAGTCTCCGAGGCGGAACGAGTCGCCGAGCTGCCGCCGCCACTCTTCGCGCAGACGCAGTATCTCCATCTTGCCGAGCGTGTAGACGAGGTACGTCGGGTCTAAAGTCCCGCGCCGCGCCTCGCGCTCGGCGTTGAGGCGCGCCTGGTAGCCCTCGCGCATGAAGAACGAGACGGCCTCGTCGTAGCCCATCCCCGCCGTGTGCAGCCGCAGCCCCGCGACGTAGCGGCACAGGCGCAGCAGCGCGGCGTCCAACTGCGCGAGCCGCAGCTTCGGGTTGTTGCCGCCGAAGCCCTCTTCCAACATCATCTGCTCGCAGTAGTGCGCCCAGCCCTCGACGAAACTGGCCGACCCCTGGGCCGAGCGCACGCGCGAGGGCGACTGCTTCGCCCTCAGCAGTTGGTAGTAGTGGCCGGGGTACGCCTCGTGAATGGAAGTGATGGTCAGGCCGTAACGGTTATAACGGCCGAGGTGTTCCTGCTGCTGCTGCTGCGTCCAGGCGGGGTCGGCGGGCGTGACGTAGTAATAGCTCTCGTCGGCCGCGCGCTCGAAGGCGCCGGGCGCGTCGAGCGAGGCGAAGGAGAGAGCGCGCGCGTACTCGGGCGTCTCGGCCACGAGCAGGTTCTCGCGCGCGGGCGGCGTCAGAATCCCCTCGGCGCGGACGAAGGCGCGGATGCGGTCGAGTTCGGCGCGCGTCTCGCCGACGAGCCCGTCGGGCGTCGGGCGCTCGCGCGCGAGCAGTTGGAGCGCGGCGGCGACGCCGCGGCCGGGCGCGATCTCCTCGGCCACGGCGCGCATCTGGTCTTGCGTCTCGCGCAACTGCCGCTCGCCCTCGCGCAGCAGCGCCGCGAGCGGCGTCTCGACCATCTCCTCGTGCAGGAGCTTCTTCCGGTAGTTCTCCGCGCCGAGCGCGAAGTCGCCGTTCGAGCGCGGGAGCAGGTCGCGCTCAAGCCACTCGCGGAAGCCGCGGAGCGCGGCCGTCGCCTGCGTGTTCGCCTCGTGGAACTCCGCGCGCCGCGCGGCGTCGAGTTGGGACCCGCCCGCGCGCTCGAACATCTGCGGCACGACGCGCTCGAAGAAGGCGACGCTGCCCGCGGCCTGCGCGATGGCCGTCTCGGTGTAGAGGCGCGGCGGGTTGTCGAGGTTGGCGCGCGCCTCCGCGAGCAGGCGCGGTATCTGCCGCTCGCGCGCGAGCACCGCGGGCAGGCGCCGCTCGACGGGAGCGTAGGCGCGCTTGAGGATGTTGTCGATTGACGAGGAGACGAGGCGGTTGTAGAGGTTCGGGTCGCGCCGCCACATCCGCACGTCTTCGAGTTCGAGCAACTGCGCGCGCGCGTGCGAGGCGGTGACGAGGTAGTCGTAGCGCGCCTCCGTAGACAGCCGCCACTCGGGGACGCGCGCCAGTTCCGCGAGCACGCCGCGCAGGCGCCTCGCCTCGGCGGCGACCGCCCCCGAGTCGCGCTCTTCGAGCTTCGGGTCGAACTCGTGCAGACCCGCCGCGGTGGCCTCCGAAGGGTTGAAGGCGTAGTGGCCGCGCACGTAGGCGTCCGCGATCCGCGCGACGCGCGCGTCGTACGCACGGTTCGCGGCCGACGCGCGCGCCGGCGGTGCCGTGACGGCGCCGCGCGCGGGCCTGCGTCGTCGCTGCGCCGCCGCCGCGCCACACGGCCACACCGCCGCGCAGACGACGAGCGCGACGAGCAACGCGGGAAACTTCCTTCTCATGAAACGGAACACCCTCGGAAGAGCGCGGGACGAACGAACACGGACGCCCGCGGAAGGGAGACGAAGAGCGGGAGCCAGAGTAGCATAAAAGAAAAGTAGGCAGTAGGCAGTCGGCAGTCGGCAGAAGGTAGTCGGCGGTCGGCAGTCGGCAGTCGAAAGGCCAGCGGTCTTACTCGACGCACCCGTCCTCGAAGATGATGCGTCTCGCCTCAACCACCGGAGGCGGCGAGTAACGAATCTCGCCGCCTCCGATTCATTCCGGGCCGCTCTCCCGTCTTAACTGCCTACCGTCATCTGCCCACTGCCTACTGGGTCGGAGCGATGCGGTCGTTGAGCCAGCGGGCGGGCTCGTCGAGGGGGGCGATGTGGTGGGGCTTACCCTGCCAGACGCGCACCATCGAGACGATGAGGAAGACGAGGGCGGCCGTGCCGAAGAGCGCGCCGGCGAAGCCGCTGCCCGAGGCGAGGGTGACGAACCTGAAGAGCATCGACACGGCGAGGATGGCCAGTTGCAGCGCGAGCCCCTGCGCGGCGTGGAAGCGCACGCGCGTCTCCGCGCGCGGCACCAGCGCCAGCTCGATGATGCTCGCGACCAGCCCGATGTAGAAAGGGGCGTAGGGGAGGATGGTGGCGAAGTTCTCGGGCAGCCCCAGCCGCGCGACCGTGCGCGAGGTGGGGCCGGAGCCCTGCTGCTGTGCGTGCGCGCCGGGGTAGGGCGAAGAGGGGCCGGGCGGCGGCGCGGAGGTGGTCGCGGGCGGCTGGTGCGGCCCCGCGCCGAAGGACGTGAACGGCTGCGGCTGCGGCCGCGGCGGCTGGTAGGCCGGCGGGACGAAGACCGAGGGGTACGATTCGGCCATCTGCTCGTCGAGGCGGCGCGTCGGCTCCTCCGTGACGGAGCCGGGGTAAGGCGGTTCGGTCCCTTCGGGGCGCGGCGCGCGCGCGGAGCCCCACAAATTCTCCTCCGTGTGGCGCACGAACTCCGGGTCGAGCGGGTCCGTGTCGTACTTGCTCCTCTTCTCAGTCATTTATGTGTTTACGTCGCGCACGGCTCGCGGGTTCTCCCCTCACCCCCGACCTCGAACGGCGCGGGCTCCCAGCGCCCCTCCCGCTCCGAGATGCGGAAGGCGCGCAGGACGCAGCCGCCCTCCTCGTCGAAGCCGATTATGAAATAGATCGCCTCCGGGTAAAAGGCGAGCCGCACATCCGTGCGCGAGGGCTCGGGGTCTGACGAGCGCGGGTGCGAGTGGTAGACGCCGACCAGCGTCTCGCCGCGCGCGCGCATACAACGCTGCGCCTCGAACAGCTCCTCGGGCGCGGCCTCGTAGGCGACTTCGGGGCGGGGCGCGACGTTGCGCAGCGGGTAGGCGGACGCGGCGTTCTTCCCCCCGCCGCCCAAAAGCCCGCAGCACTCCTCCGGCGCGCACTCGCGCGCGCGCGCGGACATCTCTGCGACGAGGGCTTGAGGAATCTGGAAGACTTCGGGCGCCACGTCTGAGGTAACTCACGCGCCCGCGGCGCGCGCGGCTTCGAGGGAGCGGCGGAGCGTGACGAGCGCGCCGAGGTGGTAGGAGTTGTGGTCTGCGACGAGCAGCGCCTCGCGCAGCAGCGTCTGCCCCGTGCCGTGCGGGATCGCGGCGTAGAGGTCGTTCGCGCGGTCTTCGACCAGCGCCTCCAGCGCGCGCAGGTCTGCGCGGAAGCCCTCGACACTCCGCCGCCAGTCGTCCTCGTCGGCCGCCAAGCCCTCCTCCGGCCAGTACCCTTCGGGCCACTTCGGCGAGACGTGCGCGGCCGAGCGGCTGAACTCAAGGATGTCCCACTGCGCGAGGCGCATGTGTTCGAGCAACTGCCAGGGCGTGTAGGGCACGCCCGCGGCCCGCGCGTTGAAGAACTCGGCGGGAAAGCCCTGTAGCGCCTCCTCGAACTTGAGGTGCGCGCCGCCGCCGCGCAAAAGGTAGAGCAGGTGCTCGCGCAAGGAGCGGTCTCTGTCGTCAGTCATCGTGCGCCTTCATCCTTCGACGATGCCGATGTGCAGCTCGTCCAACTGGTGCGTGTCGATGGGGCCGGGGGCGTCGATCATCAGGTCGGCGGCCGAGGCCGTCTTGGGGAAGGCCATCAGGTCGCGGATGTTCTCGATCCCCGTGAGCGCCATCAGCGTCCGCTCGATGCCGGCGGCGATGCCGCCGTGCGGCGGCGTGCCGTACTCCAGCGCGTCGAGGAAGAAGCCGAACCGCTCGCGCGCCTTCTCCTCCGTCAACCCCAGGGCCTTGAAGACCAGCCGCTGCACGTCGCGCCGGTGGATACGGATCGAGCCGCCCGCGACCTCGATGCCGTTGACGACGGCGTCGTAAGCCTTCGCGCGAATCTCGCCGAACAGGTGCGTCTCGCCGCCCTCGACGGCGCGCTCGAACTTCTCCAGGTCTTCGTCCACGGGCGACGTGAACGGGTGGTGCATCGCGTAGTAGCGGTCGTCGTCCTCGTCGTGCTCGAACATCGGGAACTCGGTCACCCACAGCGGCGCGAACGTGTTCGGCCCGATTAGCTTCTCGCGCCGCGCCACCTCGTTGCGCAGGGCGCCGAGGGCCGCCGCGACCACCGAAGCCTTGCCGGCGACGATGAGCAACGCGTCGTCCTTCTCCGCCCCGGCCGCCGACGCCAGACGCGTGACGCCTTCGTCGCCCAGCGCCTTCAGCAGCGACGACGACAGCTCGTCGCCGAGCTTCACCCACGCGAGCGCGCCCGCGCCGTAACGCTTCGCGACCTCCTGCAACTCGTCCAGGGCTTTGCGCGACAGGTGCGCGCCGCCCCTGACGACCAGCCCCTTGACCTCGCCCCGCTTCTCCAGCGCCGCGGCGAACGGCGCGAACGTCGTCCCCTCCACCGCGGCGCGCAGGTCTTGCAGCTCCATCCCGAAGCGCAGGTCGGGCTTGTCCACGCCGTAGCGCCGCACCGCCTCGGCGTAGGAGAGGCGCGGGAACGGCTGGGGCAGCTCCGCGCCGACGAGGCGGAAGACGCGCGCGAGCAGCCCTTCGATCAACCGGTAGACCTGCTCGCGCGTGGCGAAGCTGAACTCGACGTCGAGCTGCGTGAACTCGGGCTGGCGGTCGGCCCTCAGGTCTTCGTCGCGGAAGCAGCGCGCGATCTGGTAGTACTTGTCGAGCCCGGCGATCATGCAGAGCTGTTTGAAAATCTGCGGCGACTGCGGCAGCGCGTAGAACTTGCCGTGGTGCAGGCGCGAAGGCACGACGTAGTCGCGCGCGCCCTCGGGCGTGGACTTGATGAGGATGGGCGTCTCGATCTCGGTGAACGCCTGCTCGTTCATGTACGAGCGAATCTCCGCGACCATCAGGTGGCGCAGCCGTATGTTGTTTTGCAGGTACGGCCGGCGCAGGTCGAGGTAGCGGTACTTGAGCCGCGTCTCCTCGGCCGCGAGCTTCTCCGGCGCGGCGTCGAGCTGGAAGGGCGGCGTGCGCGCCTCGTTCAGGACGAGGACTTCGAGCGCGCGCACCTCCACCTCGCCGGTCGGCAGCTTCGGGTTACGCGCCGACTCGTCGCGCGCCTCGACCCGGCCGCGCACGGCGACGACGTACTCGCCGCGCACCTCCTTGGCGCGCGCGTGCGCCTCGGGCGCGTCCTCCGCGTCGAAGACGATCTGCGTCAGCCCGTCGCGGTCGCGCAAATCCACGAACGTCAGCGGCCCGAAGTCGCGGCGCACCGCGACCCAGCCCATCAGCACGACCTCGCGCCCCGCGTCCGACGCGCGCAACTCCCCGCACGAGTGCGTGCGCTCCAGCTCTCCCAGGTGGTCAAGATTGATTGGCATGGTTCCTTGTACTTACCTTCGACTACTTCACAGCACCCTTCAAAGATTCGCTGATACTGGAACCGACCTGCTCGCGCTTCACGGTGCGCTGCTCGCCGGTCTTCATGTCCTTGAGCGCGGCCTCGCCGCGCGCGCGCTCGTCGTCGCCGAGGACGACGACGAAGGGCACGCCGAGCGCGGAGGCGTACTTGAGCTGCTTGCCCAACTTGTCCGCCTCCGGGTACACGCCCACGCGTAAGGCCGGCGCGCTCTTTCGCAGCTCGGCGGCGAAGGCGAGCGAGTCCTTGATGGACTCTTCATTCCACACCGTCACCAGCACGTCGGCCGACGCGCCCCCGAGGTTCTCGGGGAACATCCCGCGCTCGGTCATGATGAGGATGATGCGCTCCAGACCCAGGGAGAAGCCGCACGCCGTGATGTCTTTCCCGGAGAACATCCCGACGAGGTTGTCGTAGCGCCCGCCGCCGCCCAGGGAGCCCGCGAGGTCGGGCACGCTGATCTCCATGATCGCGCCCGTGTAGTAGGAGAGCCCGCGCGCGAGGCTCGGGTCTATTTTGATTCTGTCCGCGACGCCGTACGCGCGCGCGTACTCGACTATCTGGCGCAGGTTCTCCACGCCGGGCGCGCCCGCGTCGTGGCCGCCGATGAACTCGACGAGCCGGCCGAGCGCCGCGTGGTTGTAGGCTTCGGCGCGTGTCCCGCCTTTGATGTCCAGCGTCTCATCAGCGATTAAATCTGCCGCGTGTTCGAGCGCGGGCAACTGCTCGAAGAAGCCGAGCAGACTGTCGCCGCCCTCGGCCTCGATGCCGCGCGCGGCGAACTCGCGCGCGACGCCCTCGCGCCCTATCTTGTCGAGCTTGTCGATGGCGACGAGCGCGTCGCCGTGTTTGTCCGCCTCAACGCCTGCCGCGCTCAGCACCCCCGCGAGCACCTGCCGGTGGTTGAGGCGAATCGTGAAGTTGTCGAAGCCGAGCGTGCGGAGCACGTCGCTCGCCGCGGCGATGATTTCCGCCTCGACGACCGCGGAGCGCGTGCCGATGCAGTCCACGTCGCACTGGTAGAACTCGCGGAAGCGGCCGCGCGCGGGGCGGTCGGCGCGCCAGACGGGTTGCATCTGGTAGCGCTTGAAGAACCGCGGGAGCTTGTCGCCGTACTCGGCGACGACGCGCGCCAGCGGCACCGTCAGGTCGTAGCGCAGCGCCAGGTCGGCCTCGCCCGTCTTCTCGTGCTCGCCGCGCTTGAGGATTTTGAAGATGAGCTGGTTCCCCTCCTCGCCGTACTTCCCCAGCAGGGTCTCGATGTTCTCGACCGCGGGCGTCTCCAGGGGCTCGAAGCCGTAACGCTCGTACACGTCCTTGACGACGCGCATCACGTGCTCGCGCCGCCGCACGTCGGCCGGGAGGAAGTCGCGCATGCCGCGCGCGGGCTGGGTCTTGGTTGCCATGCTTTTTAAATCAGTCTTGCGCGTCGAGTAAGAGTTGTTAACCACAGAGACACAGAGGCACAGCTTGTTGAGTATTCCTCTTCAAGCTGTGTCTCTGTGTCTCTGTGGTTAAATGTCCTTCCCTTCATTCTCAACAAACTCAACAACCCTTACGCTTCAACGAAAGATCGAGAACCCGACGTAGAAGACGTTCGAGTCGAAGCCGGGGTTCACGTCCGCGCGGTAGCCGTTCGAGACGTGGTGGTACCTGTAGCCGATGGTCCACGCGCGCCGCGCGCCGGTCTTCCACTGGACGCCGCCGCCGAAGTCGCCCGTGAAGTTGAACTGCGCGCCGCGCAGGTCGGGCACGCGCTCGCCGAAGTAGAGGAAGCCGCCCGAAGCCTGCGCGAAGGGCTGCACGCGCTCGCGCCGACGGAAGTTGAGCTGGAAGCCGACCGGCGAGAGCCCCGCGCCCGTGATCGTCCTCCGCACCTCGCGCGTGACGCCGGCCGTCGTCTCCAGCGCCGGGAACGAGAGCGACGCCACCGGCACGGCGTCGAGCGTGTACTTGAGCGCAAGGTTCTCGCCGCGCGCCACCACCCGCGCGTAGCGGAAGGCGACGAGGCCGAGCCGCGTCCGCTCGGTCGCGCCGATGAGCGTCGGGCCGCTAAACGACCCGCCGCCCCAGACGCCGAACTCGTTGGCCGCGCGCTCCGACCCGTAGACGCCGCGCTGCGCCCCCGGCGCCGACGCCGCCCCGCCCGCCTCCGCCAGACTCGCCACCCCCTGCGCGCCCGCCTGCGCGCACGCGGCGAGCAGGAGCGCGATGATGACGCCCGCGTGACTCCTCTTCTGACGCATGGCTTCAGACCTCCCCGGCACGTGCGGCGGGACTTCCGAGAGAACTTCAGCCCCCGATGCCGTACTCCTCGCGGTAGACGCGCGTGTACTCGACGTAGTTCTTCCAGAACTGGTCGAGGTCGGCGGCCTCCGCGTCGGTCAACTGCCGCTTGACGCGCGCCGGCACCCCCATCACGAGCGAGCGCGGCGGGACGATGGTGCCCGGACTCAGGAGCGCGCCGGCCGCCACCAGAGAGTGGTGGCCGACGCGGCAGGCGTCCATCACGATGGCGCCGATGCCGACGAGGCACCCGCGCTCGACGTGGCAGCCGTGCAGCGTGACGTTGTGCCCGACTGTCACCTCGTCTTCGAGGATGGTGGCGTGCGTGCCGTTCGAGACGTGGATGACCGTGCCGTCCTGCACGTTGGTGCGCGCGCCGATGCGGATGTGGAACACGTCGCCGCGCACGACCGCGCCGAACCAGACCGAGGAGTGCTCGCCGACGTGCACGTCGCCGACGACCTGCGCGCTCTCCTCGATGAACGCGGTCGGGTGAATCTGCGGGTGTATGCCGCGGAACGGTCGAATCATATGGGTGTAAAGGGCCCGGCCCCCTTCTTCGAAAGCGAAAACGGTAGCACGCGCCGTCCGCGCCGGGCAAGCAAGCGCCTGTGGTACAATCGCCCGCGCCGACGAGGAGATGAGCCGAAGCAGTGCCGACCGAGAACCCGCCGCCGTACTTCCCGCAGAACCCGCTCTCCCCGGGCGACGAGAAGACCGCGAGAAAGATGCGGCTCACCTTCTACGGCTGCGCCCTGCTCGCCGCGCTCACTGTTCTAGCGGCCACCGCCGGCCTCGTCTACCTCGTGTGGTCGCTGGTCTGAAAAGCAGTCGGCAGTAGGCAGATGGCAGTCGGCAGTACGCTCCGCGCCGATTGGGTTGAAGGGTTAATCCGAAGCGCTCAACACGGGGGCTTAAAAGCAACCCGGCATTTTTGGAACAAGGGCTTTCGACTGCCTACTGCCGTCTGCCTACTGCCTACTAATTTTTCCCGTCTCCCGTAATCAGCGAGACATGAAAAGCCTCTACCCCCGTCTCCTCCTTCTACTGGCGCTCGTGGCGCCGCTCGCGCTCGCGGGTCGGCCGGCGGGAGCCGGGGGCGGGCCGCCGGCCGTGTGGGTCAGCGTGCGCACGCGGAACTTCCTCGTCGAGGGCCGGGCCGAAGAGTCGGAGCTGCGGCGCATGGCCGCGAGGCTCGAAGAGTACCGCGCGGCCTTCTCGCGGCTGCTCTCGGGCGAGCACTTCGACGCGGGCGTCCCGACGGCGGTCGTCGTCTTCCCCGACGACGCCTCTTACGCGCCGTTCAAGCCGCGCCTCGGCGGCGAGGTCGCGCGCGGCGTGGCCGGCTACTTCCAGCCGGGCGCGGACATCAACTACATCACGCTCACGCGCGACGCCGACCTCGCGCACGACCACTCGACGCTGCTGCACGAGTACACGCACCTGCTCGTCAACAACCACTTCCGCGGCGCGCCGCTCTGGCTCAAGGAGGGCTTAGCCGAGTTCTACAGCACGGCGCGCCTCTCTTCGGACGGCCGCCGCCTGACGCTGGGCGAGCCGCCCGGGCGCCGGCCGAAAGAGCTGCGCCGGAGTCAACTCCTGCCGCTCGCGACGCTCCTCGCGCTCGACCAGTCGTCGCCCGCTTACGCCGACCCGGCGCCGCGCGGACTCTTCTACGCGCAGTCCTGGGCGCTCGTCCACTACCTCTCCGAGGCGCGCGGCGGGCGCGGCGGCGGCGCGCTCGCGCGCTTCACAGACCTTCTGGCCGAAGGCGCGCGAATCGAAGACGCGCTGCGGCAGGCGTTCAACTTAAGCATCCCCGAACTCGAAACGGGGCTCGCCGCTTACGTCCGCCTCGCGCGCTACAGGGCGGGCGTCGAGGAGTTCGGCCCGCCGCTCGACTTCGACGCGCAGTCGAGCGCGCGCGCCCTGACCGAGGCCGAGGTCGCGGCCCGCCTCGGCGACCTTCTGCTCCACACGGACCGCGACGAGGACGCCGAAGTCTACCTCGCGCGCGCCGTCTCCTTAGACCCGAAGCTCGCGCAGGCGCGCGTCGCGCTCGGCGCGCTGCGGCTGCGACAGAACCGCGCGGCCGAGGCGCGCGAGCACTTGCGGCAGGCCGTCGAGTCAGACCCGCGCGACCACCTCGCGCGCTACCTCCTCGCCGACGCGCTCAACCGCGAGGGCGCGGCCGACGCCGAGCGCATCACGCCCAAGGAGTTCGAGGAGCGCACGGAGGCCGTCCGCACGGAGCTGCGCCGCGCGATAGAACTGGCGCCCCGCTTCGTCGAGAGCTACAGGCTGCTCGCCGCGGTCGAGGTGGAGCGCGGCGACCGCTACGAGGCGGCGGCCGAGCTGCTCAAGGGCGCGCAACTCCTCGCGCCGCGCCGCGCCGACCTCGCGCTCATGCGCGCGCAGGCGCTCATGCTCGGCGGCCACTTCGAAGAGGCTCTCCGACAGGCCCAACCCTACGCCGTGCGCGGCCACGACGAGCGGCTGCGCGCGCAGGCCGCCGCGCTCGTCAGGCGCATCGAGGCGCGGCGCGAGCAGGCCGCGCTCGCGCAGAGGGAGGCCCACGAGCTGCCGCCCGGCGCCGACGCGCCCGCGCAGCCCTGCGACATGCCGACGCGCGGCGGGCCGCAGCACAAGCGGCTCCGCTTCGAGGGCGCGCAGGTCTGCGGCCGCCTCGCCGAGATCGAGTGCGCCGACCCGGGCGTCGTCTTCCGCGTCGAGACGGCCTCGGGCGCGACGCTGCGGCTGCGCGCCGAAGACATGCGCCGCGTGCGCTTCGTCACCTACACGGCGCAGGTCAAGACCGGCACCGTCTCCTGCGGCCCGCGCGAGCGCGCCGACCACGTGCTCATCACCTACCGCTCCCCGCGCGACGCGCAGCAGCCCTTCGACGGCGAGGCCCTCGCCGTCGAGTTCATCCCCGAAGACTGGAACCCTTGAAGGGAGGGGAGGGGTGCCGGGTGCTGGGTTTTGGGTTTTGGGCTTAACCAGCACCCAGCACCCAGCACCCCTTCTTTTACCCGACACCCAGACATGGTCAAGCCCGAAGGAGATTCACTACGCGGAAACGAGGGCCGCGGGCTCGCGCGGCGTCTGGGTCTGTTCGACGCGACGATGATCGTGATGGGCGGCATCGTCGGCTCCGGCATCTTCATCAACCCTTACGTCGTCGCGCAGCAGGTGCACACGCCGCCGCTCATCCTCGGCGCGTGGCTGGCCGGGGGCGCGGTCGCGCTCGCGGGCGCGTTCGTCTACGCGGAGCTGGCCGCGCGGCGCCCCGAGGTCGGCGGGCAGTACGCGTACCTGCGCGAAGCCTTCCACCCCGGCGTCGCGTTCCTCTACGGCTGGGCGCTGCTGCTCGTCGTCCAGACGGGCGGGATGGCGGCGGTCGCCGTCACCTTCGCGCGCTACTTCTCGGAGCTGACCGGCGCCGACTTACCCGACTGGGTCACGGCCGCGCTCACGCTCTTGCTGCTGACCCTCGTCAACGGCCTCGGCGTGCGCGCGGGCAGCAACGTGCAGAGCCTCTTGATGGTCTTGAAGATTCTGGCGGTGGCGGCGCTCGTCGGCGTGGGGCTGTTCGGGGTCGCGGAGCCGAGGGCTTTGACGGGAGGGCCGCTGCTCGACCGTCCCGCTTCACTCGGGCTGATCGCCGCAATGGGCGCGGCGCTGACGCCCGTGATGTTCGCCTACGGCGGCTGGCAGACGGCGAGCTTCGTCTCGGGCGAGATGCGCGACCCGCGGCGCGACCTGCCGCGCGGGCTGCTCTGGGGCGTCTGCGGCGTGATCGTGCTCTACACGCTGGTCAACGCCGCCTACCTGCGCGCGCTCGGGGCCGACGGGCTGGCCGCGACGAAGACTCCGGCGACCGCTTTGATGCGGCTCGTCCTCGGCGAGACGGGGGCGCGGCTCATCGCCGTCGGCATCGCCGTCTCGACGCTCGGGTTCCTCAGCCAGAGCATGCTCACGGCCCCGCGCGTCTACTTCGCGATGGCCGAGGACGGACTCTTCTTCCGCGCCGTCGCGCGCGTGAACTCACGGACGCGCGCGCCCGTCGCGGCCATCGCCTTGCAGGGCTTCACGGCCGCCGTCATCGCCGCCTCGGGCCGCTACGAGCAGATACTCAACTACGTCGTCTCGGTTGACTTCATCTGGTTCGGGCTGACCGCGCTCTCGCTCTTCGTCTTCCGGCGCAGAGGCGACGGCGAAGGCGCGGGCTTCCGCGTCCCCGGCCACCCCTTCACCACCGCGCTCTTCGCCGCCGCCTGCGCGCTCATCGTCGCCGCCACCTTCTACCAGGCCCCCTACAACAGCGCCCTCGGCCTCGCCATCCTCGCCACCGGCGTCCCCGTCTACTTCCTCTGGAGCAAAAGAGGCGTGAACCGTTAAAGGCCGTGAACCGTGAGCCGTGAACCGTGACAAGATAAAAAACCCCCGTTCTTCTCTTGTCACGGTTCACGGTTCACGGTTCACGGCTCTCAGCTCTTCCAGCACGCGGCGGCGAGGCAGAGCCAGCCGGCGAGGAAGGCGAGGCCGCCGAGGGGCGTGATGGCGCCGAGCCAGCGCAGCCCCGTCAGACTCAGGACGTAGAGGCTTCCCGAAAAGATGATGGTGCCCGCGACGAAGAGCCAGCCCGAGGCCGTCGTCAAACTCCCCGGCCAGCGCGAGGCCGCCCACGCCGCGGCGAAGAGCGCGAAGGCGTGATACATCTGGTAGCGCACGCCGGTCTCGAAGACGGCGAGCATGTCCGCGCTCAAACGCTCCTTCAGCCCGTGCGCGCCGAACGCGCCCGCCGCCACGCCGACGAAGGCCGAGGCCGCGCCGATTAAAAAGAAGAGTCTGTCCATCCTTCTCCTTATCTCGAATCTGAAATTTCGAATCTCGAATCCTCAGGCCGTCTTCAGCATCTCGCGCGCGTGGCGACGCGCGGCCTCCGTGATCTCGGCGCCGGTCAGCATGCGCGCGATCTCTTCGACCTGGCGGCGGCGGTCTAACGCGGCGATGCCGACCTCCGTGCGCCCCGCGCGCTCGTGCTTGTTGACCAGCAGGTGGTTGTCGGCGAAGCGCGCGATCTGCGCCTGGTGCGTCACGCAGAGTACCTGATTGGTGCCCGAGAGCGCCTTCAGCTTCAGCCCCACGGCCTCCGAGACGCGACCGCCGATGCCGGCGTCCACCTCGTCGAAGACGATGGTGCGCGGGAAGCGCGCGGGGCTCGCGCTCGTCTTCAAGACCAGCATCATGCGCGAAGCCTCGCCGCCCGACGCCACCTTCGCCAGCGGCCGCAGCGGCTCGCCCGCGTTGGCCGAGAAGTAGAACTCGACGCGGTCGAACCCGTCGGCCGTGAACTGCCGCGCCGCCTCGTCCGACCCCGCGTCCTCGGGCGCCGCGACGCGGGCCTCGAAACGCGCGTGCTCCATCGCCACTTCTTTGAGGGAAGACTCGACGGCGCGCCTGAACTCGCCGGCCGACTTCACGCGCGCCTTGTGCACGCGCGCCGCGGCCTCGACGTACGACGCGCGCGCCGCGGCCAGCTCGCGCGTCACCTCCTCGGCGCGCTCGTCCGTGCGCTCCAACTGCCGCAGGCGCTCGCGCGAGCGCTCGAAGTGTTCGAGCGCGCTCTCAATCGTCCCGCCGTACTTGCGCTTGAGCCGCGCGAGCTCGGCCAGGCGGCTCTCGATCTCCGCCAGACGCTCGGGCGAGAAGGTCAGCCCGTCGAGGAAGTCGCGCAAGGAAGCGCTCAAGTCTTCGAGCACCACGCGCGCCGTCCCGACGCCCTCGATGTAGTTCCTGTACGAAGCCTCGTACTGCGACAGCTCGTCCACCTGCCGCTCCAGACGGCTCAGGCGCGCGACCGTCGAGTCGCTCTCCTCGTAGGTCGTGTTGTAGGCGTCCGAGCACAGCTCGGTCAGCTTCTCAAGGTTCGCGAGCCGGCGCCGCTCCGCCTCCAACTGCTCGTCCTCGCCCGCCGCGAGGCGCGCCGCCTCAAGCTCGCTCACCTGGAAGCGCAGCGCGTCCGTCAGGTGGAACTTCTCGGCCTCGTCGCGCCTGAGCGCCTCCAGCTCGCGGTTGAGCGCAGACCAGCGGCGGAAGCGCGCGGCGACCTCCTCGCGGCGTTCGGCGATGTCGGCGAAGGCGTCGAGCAGTTCGAGGTGCGTCTCCGGGTCGAAGAGCGTCTGCTGCGTCCCCTGCCCGTGGATGTCCACGAGCAGCGGCCTCAAACTCTTGAGCAGCGAGAGCGTCGCCAGGCGGTTGTTGACGAAGACGCGGCCGCGCCCCTCGGCGGAGAGTTCGCGCCGCACGACCAGCTCCACGTCGCCGGAGCCCGTGCGGCTCCCGACGCCCGCCTCTTCGAGAATCGCCTCGACCTGCGGGTGCGCGCCGAGCGTAAACAGCCCCTCTACGAAGGCGTGGCTCGCGCCCGCGCGCACCAGCTCCGCCGGGAAGCGGTCGCCGATGAGCACGCCGAGCGCGTCCACGATGATGGACTTGCCCGACCCGGTCTCGCCGGTCAGCAGGTTCAGTCCGCGGCCGAACTCGACCCGCAGCTCGTTGATGAGCGCGAAGTTCGAGATGTTGAGGAGCGCGAGCATCCGACCTCCAGAAATAAGCAGGTGCGACCGCAGCCGGGTCAGAACCACCCGCGGTAGCGGGCGGGACTCCGGCGTTACGGCGCCGTCGAGTGACGAACGACCCACCCGCTACCGCGGGTGGTTGTGACCCGACTTATCTTACTAAAAAGTTTTCCACAGAAACGCCGCCTGTGGAAAAAATAAATTCCCGACGACGACTTTTCCTCCGCCCCCTTTGTGCTATCCTTTCGCGCCGTAAGCCAAGCGAGCCGAGTCGGGGCGCCCCCCGCGCCGACTGACAAGGGGTCAAGTTTCCTTCCGCATTTGAATAGTCAGACATGTCGAACACAGACTTCGCCCATCTCCATTTACACACCGACTTTTCCCTTCTAGACGGCGCCATCCAGATCAAGCCGCTCGCCGAGCGCGTCAGGGAACTCGGGATGAAGGCGTGCGCGATGACCGACCACGGGAACATGTACGGCGCGGTCTCCTTCTATAAGGAGATGAAGGCGCACGACGTGAAGCCGCTCATCGGCTGCGAAATCTACCTGGCCCCCGGCAGCCGCTTCGACAAGAGCGAGGTGCGGAAAGGGGGCAAGCCCTACAACCACATGATCCTCCTCGCGAAAGACCGCGAGGGCTACCACAACCTCGTCCGGCTCACCTCCAAGGCTTTCCGCGAGGGCTTCTACCGCAAGCCGCGCATCGACCGCGAGCTGCTCGCGCAGTTCTCGGGCGGGCTCATCGGACTGTCGGCCTGCCTCTCGGGCGTGCCGCAGGAGCATCTGAAAGGGGGAAGGCTCGAAGAGGCCGCGAAGGCCGCCGGCGAGTTCGAGGACATACTCGGCAAGGGCAATTATTTTTTAGAGATTCAGGACCACCAGCTCGAAGACCAGATCAAGATCAACCAGAGCCTCATCGAGCTGTCGCACAAGACGGGCATCCCGCTCGTGGCGACCAACGACGCGCACTATCTTTTTAAAGAGGACTACGAGGCGCACGACGTGATGCTCTGCATCGGCACGGGCAAGACCGTGAATGATCCGAACCGCATGCGCTTCGGCGGCCCCGAGTGGTACGTCCGCTCGCCCGGCGAGATGGCCGAGCGCTTCGCGCACATCCCCGACGCCGTCTCGCGCACGATGGAGGTCGCGGAGATGTGCGACCTCAAGCTCCCGCTCGGCGAGAATCAACTGCCCATCTACCCCATCCCGCGCGAGGAGGGCGACCTCACGGTCGATGAGTATTTCGAGAAGGTCGTCCGCGAGGGTTACGAGAAGCGGCGCGCGACCCTCTGGGACAGGATGCAGGCGGAGGGCCAGCTCAAGCACAGCCTCGCCGAGTACCAGCAGCGCATCTCGACCGAGATCGCGACCATCAAGCAGATGGGCTTCCCCAGCTACTTCCTCATCGTCTGGGACTTCATCAGGTTCGCCAAAGACCGCCGCATCCCCGTCGGCCCCGGCCGCGGCTCGGCCGCCGGCAGCCTCATCGCCTACTGCCTGGAGATCACGGACGTTGACCCCTTGCAGTACGACCTCCTCTTCGAGCGCTTCCTCAACCCCGAGCGCGTCTCGATGCCGGATATCGACATCGACTTCTGCGTCCAGGGTCGCGCCGAGGTCATCAACCACGTCACGCAGCTCTACGGCAGGGATTCGGTCTGCCAGATCATCACCTTCGGGACGATGGCCTCGAAGGCCGCCATCAAGGACGTGGGGCGCGCGCTCGACATGCCCTACGCCGACGTGGAGAAGATCGCCAAGCTCATCCCGCCGCCCATCCGCGGCCGCAACGTCTCGATCACGCAGGCCATCGAGACCGTGCCCGAGCTGAAGCAGGCGTTCGAGTCGGACCCGCAGGTCAAGAAGGTCATCGACATCGCCCGGCGGCTCGAAGGCTGCGCGCGCCACTCGTCGGTGCACGCCGCGGGCGTCGTCATCAGCCCCGTGCCCCTGGAAGAGCTGATCCCGGTCGCGGTCAACAACAAGCAGGAGTTCACGACGCAGTTCGAGATGTCCGACCTTGAGAAGACGGGCATGCTCAAGATGGACTTCCTCGGCCTCACCACCCTGACCATCATCGACCAGTGCTGCAAGACGATTAAGGAGATGCACGGGCGCGACATCCTCTGGTCGGAGGTGCCGCAGGACGACCCCAAGACCTACGAGCTCTTCGCCAAGGGGCACACCGAGGCCGTCTTCCAGTTCGAGTCGGTCGGCATGCAGGAGATTTGCCGCAAGCTCCGGCCGAAGTCCCTCGAAGACCTCTCGGCCTTGAACGCCCTCTACCGGCCCGGCCCGCTCGACGGCGGCATGGTGGACGACTTCATCGACCGCTACCACGGCAAGAAGCCGGTCGAATACCTCGTGCCCGAGATGGAGGCCATCCTCAAGAACACCTACGGGATTCTGGTCTACCAGGAGCAGATCATGCAGCTCGCGCAACGCTTAGGCGGCTACAGCTTAGGCGAGGCCGACCTCATGCGCCGCGCGATGGGCAAGAAGAACCGCGAGGAGATGGCCGTCCACGAGGACAAGTTCATCTCCGGCTGCTCGAAGAACAAGATCGCCAAGAAGACCGCGCGCGAAGTCTTCCGCCTCATGGCGCAGTTCGCCGACTACGGCTTCAACCGCTCGCACTCGGTCGCCTACGCGCACGTCGCCTACCAGACCGCCTACCTGAAGGCGCACTACCCCGAGCACTTCTACGCGGCGGTCATGACGAACGTGACCGACGACACGGCGAAGATTTTCAAGTACGCGTCGGAGCTGCGCTCGCAGGGCATCAAGATGCTGCCGCCCGACGTGAACCAGTCGGGCCCCGGCTTCACGCCCGTCGAGCGCGCCGTGCGCTACGGGCTGTGCGCGATTAAAGGCATCGGCCAGACGGCCGTGGACGCCATCATCGAGGCGCGCCGGGAGAAGCCCTTCCGCTCCATCTTCGACTTCGCCGAGCGCGTCGGCGAGAAGGGCTCGGGCAAGCGCGTGATGGAGAGTCTGGCCTGCGCCGGGGCCTTCGACTCGCTCAGGCCCGAGGGCGAAAACATCCACTCGTGGCGCGCGCGCCTGTTCGCGTGCGTGGACAAGGCCCTCGAGCGCGGGCACCGCGCGCGGCGCGAGCGCGACAGCGGACAGGTGGACATGTTCGGGTTCGCGAACGCGGGCGCGGACGCGGAGGCCGTGGAGCCGCCGCTCCCCGTCCACGGCGTCGAGCCCTGGACGCACAAGGACTTGCTGACGCGCGAGAAGGCGGCCGTCGGCTTCTACGTCTCGGGGCACCCGCTCGAAGACTTCGTCG
Source organism: Pyrinomonadaceae bacterium (assembly GCA_036794905.1). Taxonomy (GTDB): domain Bacteria; phylum Acidobacteriota; class Blastocatellia; order Pyrinomonadales; family Pyrinomonadaceae; genus QHXN01. Next base: position 44,637 of record DAIRFV010000022.1, read on the forward strand.
AGAAGATCGAGCAGCTCAACTGCGTCCCCATCACCGAACTTGGGGGCGTCGAGCCGAACGCGCGCGTGAAGGTCGTCGGCGTGGTCTCGGACTTCACCGTGCGCAACACGAAGAAGGGCGACCGCTACGCCTACTTCCGCCTCGAAGACCTCTCGGGCGCGGGCGTCAAGTGCGTGCTGTGGCCCGAGGCTTTCAAGACGAAGGGCGGGGACGCGGCCGACGACGTGATGCTCGTCGCCGTGGGGCGCTGCGAGGGCGAGAGCGGCCTGACCATCGTCTGCGACGAGGTGACGGCGCTCGACCGCGCGCGCGTGCCGATGACGAACGGCAAGCCGACCTACCACGGCGGACGGCTGCGCGCCAACGCCCTCGTCATCGAGTTCCCGACCTGCGACGACGTGCTGCGCGCGGGCGACAGCGTCGCCGAGGCGCTGCTCGCACACCCCGGCGACTGCGAGGTTTTCTTAGACCTCCACCTGGGCGAAGAGAACCTCACGGTGCGCGCCAAGACGCCGCCGTTCGCGCGCGTCGCGCCCAACAAGCAGTTGCAGGAGACGCTGCTCGCCGCGGGCGTCCGCGTCCGCTGGGTGGAGTGAGAGGGTACTGGGTGCTGGGTGCT
>DAIRFV010000458.1:0-3161 GCA_036794905.1 Pyrinomonadaceae bacterium
CTCGACCTCGCGGCCGCCGTCGAAGAAGACGAGCGTCGGGATGCCCTTGATGCCGAAGCGCTGGGGCACCTGCTGGTTCTCGTCCACGTTGAGCTTGAGGAAGCGCACGCGCCCGTCGTACTGCTTCGCCAGCTCCTCGAAGGTCGGCGCGAGCGCGCGGCACGGCGGGCACCACTCCGCCCAGAAGTCCAACACCACGGGCACGCCCGACTCCAGCACCTCGCGCTCGAAGCCTGCGTCGTCAACCGCCGAAACAAACTGGCTCATCCTTTTAATCTCCTGTCTCCGTTCTCACTCTCAAATACGCGCCGCCCGAAACGCGACGCACGGCCATTATGCGCCAGCCCGCGGGGCGGCTTCAGTAATCGCGATTACCGAGCGCCGGCTCGCACTGGCGCCGCCTCGCGTCGTAAACTGGAACGCCGCGCGCGCGGCGCGCATCAGAGGAGTTTCGGGGGCGGAATCTATGAGCACGAGAGTGGACGGCGACGGCGGGCCAGACCTTTTCCACGGCATGACCGCGGAGGAGCTGCGCGAGGTCGAGCGCGTGACCTCGACGCGCGCGTTCCCGCGCGGCGCAGTCCTCTACACGCCGGGCGAGACGGGCGAGGCGCTCTTTCTCCTGCGCGAGGGCGCGGTGCAGATTTACCGCATGTCGCCCGAGGGGCGAAAGCTCGTCATCGCGCACCTCCTCCCCTACTCCTTCTTCGGCGAGATGTCCTGCATCGGCCAGGGCATGTACGACACCTTCGCGGAGGCGACCGAGGACTCGACCATCGTCACGATGAACTGCGCGGTGCTCAACCGGCTGCTCGTCAGCAAGCCCGAGATCGCGCGCCGCATCCTCGAAGCCTTCGGCCGGCGCGTGCTCGCGGCCGAGCGCCAGCTCGAAGACACGGTCTTCAAAGGCATCCCCGCGCGCGTCGCCGCGCTGCTGCTGCGCGAGTCGCGGAACGATTCGGTGGACGGCCTCACGCACCAGGACATCGCCGAACGCCTCGGCGTCTACCGCGAGACGGCCACCAACGCCCTCAACGAGCTGAAGGCCGCCGACCTCATCTCCATCGGCCGCAAGCACATCACCATCCTCGACCGCGAACGGCTCCGCATCGCCGCCGGCGAGTAACGAGACTTCAAGACATTAACCACAGAGACACAGAGGCACGGCTTTAAGAATTTCAAAACTTAAACTTGAAATTCTTAAAGCCGTGCCTCTGTGTCTCTGTGGTTGATCCGGTCTGACTCAGCGGACGCGGACGCGGCTGATGAGTCTCGTCACCGTCCTGCCGTTCGGCAGGTATCTGACCTGGTAAGTCTCGCGCCAGACCTGACGGCCGCGGCGGACGAGGCGCGACTGCGTGGTGACGCGGCCGCGGTTGCGGTTGCGGTAGCGCCGGTCGCGCCACTGCACCGCGGCGGGCGCGGGCGCGGCCTTCAACTCGACGGCAGTCGGCGCGGAGTTCGACGAACCGGCCGCCTTCGCCTCGGCCGCGGGAGCGGCGAGGCCGACCGAAGCCAGGGTCAACGTTAATGCCAGAAACTTCTTCATACTTCCCCCTTTTTCTTCCCTTAAAAATAGTAGGCCGCACGCTCCGGCGGCGCGTCCGAGACGCTGCTGCGGGAGAGTGCGGCCTACTACCTAAGACACTTCTGGCGGGCGCGCGGTTACACCCCGGGGGCGGAATTTTTCAGACCACCTTGTACTCCGAATCCACCTCCTCGTCGGCGAAGGCGACGCGGTAGTTGAGCGACTGCTTCTGCTTGGTGATGAGGAGGTCGTCCTTGGTCTTGAGGAGGTCGGCGCGGTTGTAGACCGACAGCTCGAAGTTGAAGCCGTGCGTGATGGCGTCCTTCGGGCAGGCTTCGACGCAGAAGCCGCAGAAGATGCAGCGGCCGTAGTCGATGTTGTAGACCGACGCGTAGCGCTCGTCCACTCCCACGCGCTCCTTGGGCGGGCGCGGGTCGTCGGCCGCGACGATGTAGATGCAGTCGGACGGGCACGCGGCCGCGCACAGGTAACAGGCGACGCACTTCTCGCGCCCCAGCTCGTCCACGTGCAGGAGGTGCTGGCCGCGGAAGCGCGGCTGCAAGGTGACGGGCTCGTCCGGGTACTGCACCGTCCACTTCTCCCGCGGGATGTAGGACGCGGTCGTCATCATCCCCTTGATGATGGCCCGCGTGTTCTCGATCACGTCGCTGATAATGCCCATCGCTCACTCCGTTCGCGCGTAAGTCGTGAACCGTAAACGGTGACAAGTAAAAAGCAGTTTTTATCTCGTCACGGTTTACGGTTCACGGTTCACGACTAAACAAACTCCAGGCGGCTGAAGAAGTAGGCCAGCTCGATCTGCGCGTTCTCCTCGGAGTCGGAGCCGTGGACGGCGTTCTCGCCGATGGAGTTGGCGAACTCCTTGCGCAGCGTCCCCGCGTCGGCCTTCGCCGGGTCGGTCGCGCCCATCAGGTCGCGCCAGGCTTTGACCGCGCCCTCTTTTTCGAGCGCCAGCACGACGCACGGGCCGGACGACATGAACGCCGTCAGCTCGCCGAAGAACGGCCGCTCGCGGTGCACGTCGTAGAAGCCCTCCGCCTCCGGCTTCGTCAGGTGGATGAGCTTCATCGCCCTGACACGGAAGCCCGCGTCCAGAACGCGCTGCAAGACCGCGCCCGTCCTGCCCGCGCGCACCGCGTCGGGCTTGATGATTCCGAAAGTGAGACTGCCTGCCTGCTCTGCCATCAAAGTCCTCTTGAGTGAATGGAGTTGGTAAAAACTTTAAGCCGAGGCGCCGGAGCCGAGCGAGTCCTTCACGGCCTGCCCGATGTCCGCGGGCGAGTGGACGACGCGGATGCCTGCCTCTTCGAGCGCTTTCATCTTCTCGGCGGCCGTCCCCTTGCCGCCGGCGATGATGGCCCCGGCGTGCCCCATGCGCCTGCCCGGCGGCGCGGTCTGGCCCGCGATGAAGGCGACGATGGGCTTCGTCACGTTGTCTTTGGCGAAGCTGGCGGCCTCCTCTTCGGCCGTGCCGCCGATCTCGCCGATCATGACGATGGCCTCGGTCTCAGGGTCGTCCTGGAAGAGCGCGAGTGCCTGCAAGTGCGTCGTCCCGATGATGGGGTCGCCGCCGATGCCGATGGCCGTCGACTGACCCAGGCCGAGGGCCGTC
>DAIRFV010000459.1:0-3159 GCA_036794905.1 Pyrinomonadaceae bacterium
TGATGACCGCGACGGGGCCGAGCGTGCCGTCGGGGGCCACGCGCCTCACCTTGTTGGCGCCGCCCTCGGGGCCGCCCGACATCCAGCAGACCAGCGCCGAGCCGTCAGCCAGCAGAACCACGTCGACGCGGCCGAGCGTCCCGCCGTCGTCAACCCGGGCGGGCGGGCCGAAGGACGCGCCCGCGTCCGACGAGAACGCCACCTGCACCTTCGCCGTCTCGCCCACGCCCGTGTACCAGGCGAGCGCCACCCGCCGGCCGTCGGCCGCGAGCGAGGGCCCGTTGACCGGGCAGGCGTTGATCTGCCAGTTGTCCGAGTGCACCGCGCGCGGCGCGCCCCAGCCGCCGGCCCCGCCGCGCACGTAGTGGATGTCCCTCACCTCCTGGTCGGAGCGGTCGCGGTAGGCGGCTATGGGGCCGTCGGTGGTCATCACGGCGGAGGTCTGGCAGCACTCGCAAATGCGGTCGTCGAGCACGGCCTCGTCCGAGAGCTTGCCGTCGGAGCCTAGGGCCGCGTAGCGGAGCTGCATGCTGACGGGCAGCGGCCCACCCTCGCCGTGCCCCTCCTTCACGTCCTTGGTGGCCCGCCCGTCGACCCACACCGCGCCGAGGCGTCCGTCCGCGAGCGGCAGCAGCGAGACGAAGCCGTGCTCGGTCTTCGTCCCGTCCGTGTGCGGGACGACGGGGCGCGACCAGGTCTTGCCGCCGTCGTTCGAGCGCGAGATTTGGACGTCGTAGGCGTACGTGCTCGGGCCGCTCTTGACGAGCCAGTGCGCGGCGAGCGAGCCGTCCGGGAGCGCGATGACCGAGGGGAAGTCGGCCCAGTTGACGAACCAGTTCTCGCCCGCCGCGGCCGTGCCCGGCGCCGACCAGCCCGCGGCGTCGCGCACGGCGAACCTCAGGGCGTGGCGCTTCTCGCCTGTCTTCTCCACCCAGCTCAGGATGGCGCGGCCGTCTGCCGCGGCAAAGAGGTCGGGCTCGCGGGTGTCAGCCCCGGCCGGCGACTGGCTTTCACTTATCACCAGCGCGGGGCCCGCCGGCGCCGAAGGGGTCGGGCTGGCCTGAGGTGACGAAGACGCGACGTCCCCGCGGCCGCAGCCGGAAAGGACGGCGGCCGCGAGGAGCACAAACGACAGGCTGACTTTACGGTTGAACGGCATCGCTCGAAGGATTACCTCCGGTAGGTATGTAGTATCGACACAGGAATATAACCGTTTTGTCCACCGGGGGCGAGAAGAAATGAAAAGGCGGAGGCGTTCTCGCCCTACGGCGTCGAAGCGAAGCACGCGCCGAGGCGGGGATGAGTAGGCCCCGGGCGGGATCGGACTGATGAACTTCGGCGGCGGCGTCAGTGTCTAGCGTGGCCTTTGAGCGCGGCGGGGTTTCCGACCCTCAGGGCCTCCGTGATCGCGTCCCACTCGTGGTGCCCGCCCGCGAGCCGCCTGAAATCGCCCCCGGCGTCCGGCGCCTGCGCGCCGAACGTATCCGGCGCGCGTCTTCCTGCCTACGGCCGCGAGGCCTTGGGCTGCTCTCGCTGCTTACGCAACCCGTACCCGGTCATGCCGCGCGGCTTGTACACCGACAGCGCCGTGGCCGCGAGCAGCGCGAGCAGGGCCGCGCCGGAGTGGACGACCGGCGAAGGGTTCCGTAGAGCGTCGGCGGAGGTTACCGCGTCCGCCGCCAGACCTCCCAAGTGGCCGAGCGTCTTCGTGTAGACGAACAGGATGGCGGCGGAGACGACCGTGATCAGGAATTTAACCAGCACCCAGTAGTGCCGGAACAGGCCCCACGGCGTGACCAGCGACTGGACGAGCCCGGTCACCAGAGAAGCGAGGCACAGGGGCACGATGACGTACCAGCCGGTCAACTCCATCGCGAGGTAGGCGCCGCGCACGAGCCGGGCGTCCCGGCCGGTCAGGCCGGCGACGGCGAGCGCGAGGAAGGCGGCGACCGCGCCGAGCCAGCCGACCGAGGAAGTGACGTGCGCTGTGAGCGCGAACTTGCGGAGTGCGGGCGTCATGGTCGTCACGGCGTGTGTCTCATGAGGCCGCCGAAGGCGAGGTGCAGGACGGCGAACAGCATGGCCAGGACGATGGCGAAGACACCGAACACCTTCACCCAGAGCGGCGCGGAGGCGGCCGGGCCCCCGCCGGCCTCGCCGTCGGAGTCAGGGTCGGGGGGCGCGTCAACCATGTGCGTATCCTCCTCCGGGTCGCGCGGCGGTCGAGGTTTTCATGACGGGACAGTTTACGAGACGACGCGGCGATGTCAATTAAACGCGTCTCACCCCCGGCCGCCGGCGAACCTAGTGCGCTGAGTTTTTGCGGTTCCGGCCGAAGATTATTTCTCCGCCGTCACGCGGGCGCGTGGTATAGTCGCCCCACTTCATTTCCCTCCAAAGAATTGAAGTGAAAGGGCGAGGGCCGCCCCCCATCTTGGGAAGGGGGCGGCCCTCGCCCTTTCGCCGCAGAGCAGGTTTGCGGGAGGCACCGCGCTCCCGCCCCGGCGGCCCCGACGTGCTCGCCGGCCCCGGTAACGTCTAACCCGCGCTACGCCGGCCGGGAGTTTACGGCCGAGAACGCGACGCGGGTCGTTTACCGAGTCGCCGCGGTCGTGCCGGAGGCGACGCCGCAGTCCCTGGGGCAGGTGTATTTGTTCTCGCACGACTTGGCGCAGTAGCCGTCGCCGCAAATCTGGCACGCCCCGGCGGTCGTCTCACCGCCCCCGCCGACCACCCCGAAAGAGATCGCGCCGAAGGCGATGGCCGACACGGCGGCGACGATCAGTAATGTTCTACGCAGTCTCATCTCTCCCTCCCTCTCGAAGCGTGGGCCCGGGTCGTAAGTGCGTCGGCCTCGCCACAGGCCCCGCGCACTTACGCGGTACTCACGCGCCTTTAAGTTGCCGGTCGCGCCGCGAGCCTAACCCCCCCGGCGGGGCCGCTCTACGCGGCGCACGCGGTCGCGGGGGCTGTCCGCCCGCGTGGCGGACAGCCCCCCCCGCGACCGCGTCCTCGGAAAGTTTCCCCGCGTTACTTGTTCTCCCTCACGAGCGCCTTGCCTTCCTTCAGCGACCTGCCGTGGAAGAGCGCCGCTACGGGGTCGCCGGGCTCGACCGCGCGAAGCTGGCCGCCCTCGTCGCGGAAGCGCCCCTGGTCGTT
>DAIRFV010000190.1:0-11679 GCA_036794905.1 Pyrinomonadaceae bacterium
ATGAAGCTGAAGCCGGGCCGGCGCGACGAGTACGAGCGGCGGCACAACCCCGTCTGGCCGGAGATGGAGGAGGTGCTGCGCCGCCACGGCGTGCGCAACTACTCCATCTTCCACGAGCCGGGGACGGAGAGGCTGTTCGCGTACGCGGAGGTCGAGTCGGAGGAGCTTTGGCTGCGAATCGCCGAGACGGAGGCGTGCCGTCGCTGGTGGGCTCACATGAAGGACTTGATGCTGACGAACCCTGACGACAGCCCCGTCTCCGAAAATCTGGACGAGGTCTTTCACCTCGACTGAAGTGCCTCGCCCGCGGCTTCGTGCGCAGCGTCCTGAGTAGGGGTTTCGGGCGGCGAACTTTTGTTGGAGTGGTGAAAAATCGAACCTAAACGCTTGCCAAAGGGGAGAATGGTGATACAATGCGCGCCAAACGGAAAAACAGTTAACGCAATCGCCCCGGCTTGATTATTTTGGATTTCTTCTGGTTTTCGGATGAGATAAGCCTTTAACTTCCCCCGACACGGTCTAAATCCTGACAATTTAATCGACTCCCCTTCAATCGACTCGGGGTATAAAATTTGCCTGAGTTAAACGCTCAACCGCGGCGCCTTGCTTGAGTGTAGCCGCAGGCGATTGCATCATAAACGCCCTAAAAGTTTCATCCTTACTCGTTTGAAAGTCAGTCTCCCCGGTGGGTTACAGTATTCTGAGGTAACCGCTTTACCGGAAAATTTTCGGTGCTTTTGGACTTTATCCCGGGTGGTTCGTTTTGAAAAGCGATTTTCAGAGGTGCGCCCTCCCGGGCGCGTCCCAGAGATTCCCGGCGACTCTTCCCGGCGTGAGTCGGCCGCGTGCGGCGTGGCGCGAGGGGTTCTTCAGTCCTTTCCTTGGCGAGACGGCAGATTTTCAGAGCGTGCGGGCGATGAAGACCTCAAACGGCGTCGGCTGTGTCCCGCTCGTGGGGCGCGTCCCCGGCCGCGGCGTCCGTTGTCGAGGTGGGCGTCAAACCGTCAACAAGCAACCAGGTAAAGGCTTCTGGCCCTTACCCCACAGGTTACAGAGAGGAAGTTAGAGTTATGCGACCGATGCAAATTATCGCGGTTGTTTTGCTGTTGGCAGTCGCCGCGGCCGGGCAGACCAACAAGGGCGGCATCGCCGGCACCGTCCTCGACCAGAACGGCGCGGCCATCCCCGGCGCGACCGTGACGGTCACCAACGTCGGCACGGGCCAGAAGCAGACGCTCACCACCTCCGAGGACGGCGCCTTCCAGGTCACCTCGCTCGACCCCGTCGTCTACAGCGTCATGGTGGAGGCGCCGGGCTTCAAGACCGCGACGGTTCAGAGCCTCAAAGTTGACACCTCCTCGACGGCCTCTGCGAACATCGTCATGGAGGCGGGCGCGGTCGGCGACCAGGTGACGGTCGTGGCCGACTCGCCGATTCTGAACACCGAGTCGGGCGCCACCAGCTCGACCATCACCGAGCGCCAGATACAGGACGTGCCGCTGGCCAACCGCAGCGTGCTCGACCTCGCGCTCACGGCCCCGAACGTGACGGGCGACGCCGGCAGCGAGGACCCGGGCGTCAGCTCCGACCAGCCCGTGCCCGGCTTCAACCTGAGCGCGGGCGGCGGGCGCCCGGGCAGCACCGCGCTCCTCGCCGACGGCGTCAACAACACGGGCGTCGGGCTCGCGCGCTCGGTCGTCTCCTTCACGCCCGAGACGGTGCAGGAGTTCACCGTGCAGACTTCGGCCTACTCGGCCGAGTACGGCCAGACGGGCGGCGGCGTCATCAACGTGACGACGAAGTCCGGCACCAACGACTTCAACGGCGTCGCGCTGTGGTACCACCGCAACCCGGTGACGAACGCGCGCCCGTGGCGGCAGGGCACCGCGCCGCGCCCGGCCAACAACCTGCGCTACAACCAGGTCTCGCTCACGGCCGGCGGCCCGATCATGCTGCCCCGCTTCGGCGAGGGCGGCAAGCACTTCTACGACGGCCGCAACAAGTCCTTCTTCTTCTTCGCCTACGAGCCGCGCTGGCGCACGGACTTCCTGAACGAGACGGGGCTGGTGCCGACGGCCGCCGAGCGCGCGGGCAACTTCAGCGGCCTGACGCGCACGGCCAGCGGCTTCCTGCCGACGGCCGTCGCCACGCAGTTCAACCAGGCGTCCATCGGGCCGGCCGACATCTTCCAGCAGTTCAGGCTCGACCCGGCGACGGGGCGCTTCGTCCCGCTGCCGCAGACCTGCACGGTCAACGGGGTGACGACGGCCACCTTCTGCCAGTTCGCGGGCAACGTCATCCCGGCCAGCATGATCGACCCCATCTCGCAGCGGCTCCTGGAGTTCATGCCGCAGCCGGGCGGCTACTTCGAAGACAACGGGCTCGTGCGCAACTACATCCTGACGCGCTCGGTCACGCAGAACGAGACGCGCACCACCCTCCGCCTCGACCACAGCTTCACCGACTCGTTCAAGACGAACTTCCGCTACACGAAGACGCCGGCCGTCGGCATCCGCGGCGCGGGCAACGACATCAACGGCAACACGGGCGTCTACAGCGACGCCCAGCAGATGCTTTTGACCTTCAACAACATCATCACGCCGACCATCGTCAACGACCTGCGCCTCAACTACACGCGCGCCAACTTCAGCGAAGACTTCTCGCCCGAGTTCGCCATCAAGACCGGCCGCAGCTTCGCCGAGGAGATCGGCCTCAACAGCCTGACGCGGGGCGGCATCCCGCTCTTCTTCCTCACGCAGGACAACGGCTACGTCCGCGCCGACATCGGCTCGGGCGGCTCGACCAACAACTTCAACGTCGAGCAGCGCTACAACATCAGCGACATCCTCTACTGGAACCGCGGCAACATGTCGTGGAAGTTCGGCGTCAACCTTGAGCGCGCGCAGCTCGCCGTCACGCCCTTCTTCTCGGCGGCGGGCGGCCGCTGGCAGTTCCGCACCGTCAACACCAGCAACAACCGCGGGACGGGCAACGCCAACGGCGGTAACGACTTAGCCAGCTTCCTTTTGGGCGTGCCGAACACCGTGGACATCCGCCCGTTCCTGCTCGACTACAACTACGTCTGGGACGCGGGCGCCGTCTTCGCGCAGAACGACTGGAAGGTCAGGCCCAACCTGACCCTCAACCTCGGCGTGCGCTACGGGATTCAGTACCCGCGCCGCGAGAAGAACAACCTCCAGGGCGTCTTCCGCCCCGACCTCGCGATCCAGCAGCCGTTCACCGAGGCGCAGCGCCGCGTCATGGCCACCGCGCTCGGCGTCGCGCCCACCGCGCCCATCCCCAGCTGCGGCGGCTCGGTCGTCCTCTGCGTGCCGACGGAGGCGACCATCCCGGCCTTCGCCTTCTCCGGGCGCGGCGGGCGCTCGCGCTACATCACGCCCGTCGACTACTCGGGCATCGAGCCGCGCTTCGGCTTCGCGTGGCAGCCGAAGATGAAGTTGTTCGGGATGAACTTCGAGGACATGGGCGTCGTCATCCGCGGCGGCTTCGGCATCTCGCACGCGGCGCTGACGGGCAACAACCGCTCGCCCAACCCCGACTTCGGCGGCTTCACGCAGTCGAGCACCGTGCTCGCCGGCTCGAACGGCACGGCCGACCCGACGCAGCCCGTCCGCCTCTCGACGAACCAGCCGCTCCAGGGCACTGGGCAGGGGCTCGACCAGCTCCTCGGCACCAACGCCGACGGCCTCGCCTTCGTCAGCAGCCTCGCCATCCCGGGCATCGCCGTGGCGTCGCCCAACGCGGGCAAGGTGCCCTCGACGCAGAACTGGAACCTGACGCTCGCGTTCCAGCCGTTCCGCAACACCTCGGTCGAGATCGCCTACACGGGCAACCGCGGGCGCAACCTCTACCTGCCGTTCGTCAACCTCAACCCGCGCGACATCGATTTCGTCGAGGCGCTTGAGGCCGCCAACATCGGCGCCGAGACGACCATCACCGACCCGCTCGGGCGCAGGAACCTCCAGGGCGGCGCCATCACCATCCAGCGCAACAGCATCCGGGCGCCCTTCTTCGGCTTCAACGAGCTGAACAACTTCTACGACCCCTCGGCCACCAGCATCCGCCACGCGGGCTACATCGACGTGCGGCGCCGGGTCGGGCGCGGCCTGACGTTCACGGCCAACTACACCTACGCCAAGTCCATCGACGACGCGTCGGACGCCTCGCCGGACGTGCGCGTGCTGACGACGGGCAGCACGCGCGGGCAGGTCTCCTACGGCGCGCCCTTGAGCGGCGACCGCTCGCTCTCGACCTACGACGTGAAGAACAACTTCAGCGCGACGACCGTCTGGGACCTGCCCATCGGCCGCGGGCGCTCGTTCCTCGCGGACGCGCCGGGGGTGATTGACCAGATCATCGGCCGCTGGACGGTCTCGGGCGTCTTCCGCATGCCGGGCGGCACGCCGTTCCTGCCCTTCATCACGGACACCAACCGCCTGGGCGGCACCAACCGCACCGTCCGCCTCGACATCGTCGAGGGCGTGCCTTTGAAGAACCCGCGCTGGTCGCCCGACTGCATGGTCGGCGCCACCTGCGAGCCGTTCATCAACCCGGCCGCCTTCATGCGCCCGGTCAAGGGGCAGCTCGGCAACGCGCCGCGCACGCTCGACGTTCGGCCGCCGCGCCAGGAGTACTTCGACTTCTCGCTCTCGAAGGACTTCCCGTGGCCGTTCGCGGGCAACGAGAGGCGCCGGATCAACTTCCGCGTTGACCTCCTGAACGCCTTCAACCACCCGAACTTCCGCTACCTGAACACGGGCAACACGCCCCCGGGCTTCGGCACGTTCCCGACCGAGATCACGACCGAGCAGGTCAACGGCGTGCCCCAGCCCATCACGGCCGCCGAGTACAACATCTGGGCGACGGCCAACGGCCAGCCGCTCTCGACGACCGGCGCCGGCGCGGCGCAGCTCGCCGCCATCCGCGGCAACGTCAACGCGACGCGCCTGCCCTCGGGGGCGCTGCCGCTCGACTTCTTCCACATCCGCGTCCCCGAAGGCTTCGCGACCACGGCCGCGACCTCCTTCGACATCCGCACGCTCGAAGGGTTCAGGCTCTACCGGCTGCGGCAGACCTACGACGCGAACTTCGGCACGCTGCGCGAGGTTCAGATACCGCGCTACGTCCAGTTCGGCATCCGGGTCTTCTTCTAAAGCGGGGCGAGGGACCTACTGAGCCGCGCACCCCCCGCGCGGCCAAGCGGAAGGGCGGTCGGATGCATGTCCGCCGCCCTTCCGCGTTCGCACCGTTTTTCTGAGGCTGGCTCAAAGGATGGAAGTTTAACCGCCGCGGACACGCAGGCACGGCCTTGCCTGTAGCCGCCGACAAGCCGGGCCTCCGTGTCCGCGGTGGTCAATGCTTTCCGGGCCACACCCGACAGACAGTCATAAGGAGTTGAGAGATTGCCTTCCGTGAGGCGCCCGAGGTCTGCGCCGCTGGCCGCGGCCGTTATCTTCTGCGCCCTCGTCTGCCGCGCGGCCGCGCCCGCCGCCGCGCCCGACCTCCACGTCCGGTTCGACGCCCCCGCGCGCGCGTTCACGCAGTCGCTCCCGCTGGGCAGCGGCCGCCTCGGCGCGATGGTCTTCGGCGGGGTCTCGCAGGAGCGCGTCGTGCTCAACGAAAGCTCGCTCTGGTCGGGCTCGCCGCAGGACGCGGATCGACCCGACGCCGCGAAGTACCTGCCCGAGATTCGGCGCCTCCTGCTCGCGGGCAGGAACGTCGAGGCCGAACGGCTGACCTACGCGCACTTCACCAGCCGCGGCCCCGGCTCCGGGCACGGAAGCGGTAAGGACGTGCAGTACGGCTCTTATCAGGAGCTGGGCTCACTGCGCCTCACCTTCGGCGGTGGCGACGCGGCCTCGGACTACCGGCGCGAGCTCGACCTCTCGACCGCCGTCGCGCGCGTCTCCTACACGCAGGACGGGACGCGCTTCACGCGCGAGTACTTCACGAGCGCGCCCGACGAAGCCTTCGTCATCCGCCTGACGGCGGACAAGCCCGGCGCCGTCTCTTTCGACGCCGCGCTCGAACGCCCCGAGCGTTTTGAGGTACAGGCCGACGGCGCGCGCGGCCTGCTGCTGACGGGCCAGCTCAACAACGGCACCGACGGCCGCGGGATGAAGTACGCCGCGCGCCTGCGCGTCGCGGGCCGCGGCGGCACGGCTGCGGCGGAAGGGAAGACGGTCAGCGTTAAAGGCGCCGACGAGGTCTTGCTCCTCGTCACCGCCGCGACCGACTACAAGGGCTTCGCCGGCCGCCGCACCGCCGACCCCGCCGCGGCCTCCGCGCTCGACATGGCACGCGCCGCGTCGAAGTCTTACAGTCAACTCCTCAACGCACACGTCGCAGACTACCGACGCTACTTCGGCCGCGCCCAGCTCTCGCTCGGCCCCCCGAACGCGGCGTCGGCCTCTCTGGCCACGCCCGCGCGCCTGAAGGCGGCGGCCGCGGGCGCGCACGACCCCGGTCTGGCCGCGCTCTACTTCCAGTTCGGGCGCTACCTGCTCATCTCAAGCTCGCGCCCCGGCGGCCTGCCCGCGAACCTGCAAGGCGTCTGGGCCGAGGGCGTGCAGGCGCCGTGGAACGCCGACTGGCACCTCAACGTCAACGTCCAGATGAACTACTGGCCGGCGGAGGTCGCGAACCTCTCGGAGCTGCACGAGCCGCTCTTCGCGCTCGTCGGCTCTTTGCAGGGGCCGGGCGCGCGCACCGCCCGCGCCTACTACGGCGCGCGCGGCTGGGTCGCGCACGTCATCACGAACCCCTGGGGCTACACCTCGCCGGGCGAGGGCGCGTCGTGGGGCTCGACGACGACGGGGTCGGCCTGGCTCTGCCAGCACCTCTGGGAGCACTACCTCTTCACGCGCGACCGCGAGTTCCTGCGCCGCGCCTACCCCGTCATGAAGGGCTCGGCGCGTTTCTACGCCGACTTTCTCGTCGAAGAGCCGAAGCGGCGCTGGCTCGTCACCGCGCCGGCCAACTCGCCCGAGAACGCCTTCCGCCTCGCGGACGGCAGCACCGCGCACGTCTGCATGGGGCCGACCTACGACATGCAGTTGCTGCGCTACCTCTTCGCGGCGACGGCCGAGGCCGCGCGCACGCTGGGGGTGGACGCGGAGTTCCGGCGCGAGTTGGCGGAGAAGCGCGCGCGCCTCGCCCCGACGCGCGTCGGACGGGACGGCCGCGTCATGGAGTGGCTCGAAGAGTACGGCGAGCCGGAGCCGACGCACCGCCACGTCTCGCACCTGTGGGGGCTCTACCCCGGCGACGAGATCACGCCCGCGCGGACGCCGCAGTTGGCCGACGCGGCGCGCAGGACTCTGGAGGCGCGCGGCGACGTGTCCACGGGCTGGTCGCTCGCGCACAAGATGAACCTCTGGGCGCGGCTCGGCGACGGCGAGCGCGCGCACAAACTGCTCAGGCTGCTGCTCACGCCCGTGGGCTTCCGCGGCGAGGTCGCGGGCGTGCGCTTCGGCGGCGGGACGTACGAAAACCTCTTCGACGCGCACCCGCCCTTCCAGATCGACGGCAACTTCGGCGCGACCGCGGGCGTGGCCGAGATGCTTCTGCAAAGCCACGACGGCACGGTGCGTCTGCTGCCCGCGCTCCCCTCCGCGTGGCGCGAGGGCCGCGTCACCGGCTTGCGCGCGCGCGGCGGCTTCGAGCTGGACATCAGTTGGCGGGAAGGGAGACTGACCGCGGCCGCGCTCCGCTCGAAGCTCGGCGGGACGTGCAGGCTGGGCTACGGCACGAAGGTCGTCGAGCTGAAGACGCGCCCCGGCGGGAGCTACAAACTCGACAGTCAACTCGCGCCTCCGAAGGCGCCGGGGGCGAACACGCGGAGGGCTGGGCACACATGATCTCACGCCGAAAGTTCCTGGCGGCGCTGGCCGCGTCCGGCGGCCTCGTGCCGCTCACGCGCGCGACAGAACCGGGCGCGGCTTTGCAGAGCAGTGGCGCGCGCGGCGCGGCGCGCGCGATTGACCGCGCGGCGCTCGTGCGGCGTCACGACCCCCGGCTGCGAAAACTCGACCCGCTCGCCCCGCTCTCGGTCGGCAACGGCGAGTTCGCCTTCACGGCCGACGTGACGGGGCTGCAAACCTTCCCCGAAGAGTACGAGTCGCAGATGCCGCTCTGCACGATGGCGCAGTGGGGCTGGCACACGACCCCTCGGCCCGCGGGGCTCGAAGGGACGGAACTCCGACTGACTCCGTACGACACGCACGGCCGCGAGGTGCTCTACCACACGCGCTCCGAGGGGCAGAAGGAACTCTTCGACTGGCTGCGCGAGAACCCGCACCGCCTGCACCTCGGCCGCGTCGGCCTGCACCTCCACGCGCCCGGCCGCGGCGCGGCGCAGCCCTCGGACATCTCCGACATCGAGCAGCGTCTCGACCTCTGGTCGGGCATCCTCACGAGCCGCTTCCGCGTCTGGGGCGAGCCCGTCGAGGTCAGGACGGCCGTCCACCCCGACTCAGACCTCCTCGCCGTCTCGATTGAGTCGGGCTTAATCTCACGCCGGATGCTCGCCGTCCGCTTCGCCTTCCCCTACGGCTCGCCCGCGATGCACGCGGCGGATTGGGGCCAGCCCGGGAGACATCGCACGCGGGTCGCCAGACTCGCGCCGGGTCGCGCCCTGCTGCACCGCAGGCTCGACGACGACGAATACTTCGTCCTCATCGACGCGGGGCGCGCGGCCTCTCTGGAAGAGGAGCAGGGGGGCGGGCACGAACTCTTTCTGCGGACTGCGGGCGGCGCGCGGCTCGACTTCGTCGCGGCGTTCTCGCCGCGCTCGGTCGGCGGCACGCCGCCCAACGCCGCGGCCACCTTCGACGCGAGCCGCAAACACTGGGCGCGCTTCTGGGGCACGGGCGGCGCGGTCGAACTCGCGGACAGTCGGGACACGCGTGCGCCTGAGCTTGAGCGCCGCGTCGTGCTCTCGCAGTACCTCACGGCGATTCAATGTTCGGGCAAGCTCCCGCCGCAGGAGACGGGGCTCACGACCAACAGTTGGTACGGCAAGTTCCACCTCGAAATGCACTGGTGGCACGCCGCGCACTTCGCCCTGTGGGACAGGCTGCCGCTGTTGGAGCAAAGCCTCGGCTGGTACGAAAAGATTCTGCCTTCGGCGCGCGCGCGCGCGCGCTTCCAGGGGTACGCGGGCGCGCGCTGGCCGAAGATGACCGACCCCGAAGGGCGCGACAGCCCCTCGCCCATCGGCCCGCTGCTCATCTGGCAGCAGCCGCACCCGATCTTCTACGCGGAGCTCTGCTACCGCTCGCGCCCCGACCGCCGGACGCTCCGGCGCTACGCCGAGGTCGTCAACGCGACGGCCGAGTTCATGGCCTCCTACGCCGTCTTCGAGGAGAAGGCCGGCCGCTACGTGCTCGGGCCGCCCGTCATCCCCGCGCAGGAGAACCACCCGGCGCGCGAGACCTGGAACCCGACCTACGAACTCGAATACTGGCGCTACGGCCTCACGACGGCACAGGCGTGGCGCGAGCGCATGGGTCTGAAGCGTCGCCCGGACTGGGCTCGCGTCATCGACCGACTCTCGAAGCTCCCCGCGCGCGAAGGCGTCTACCTCGCGCACGAGAACTGCCCGCAGACCTACACCGAGCGGAACCGCGACCACCCCTCGATGCTCGCCGCCTACGGCGTGCTGGACGGCGAAGGGGTCGAGCGCGAGACGATGCGCCGCACGCTCGCGAAGGTCATGAAGGAGTGGAAGTGGGACGAGACGTGGGGCTGGGATTACCCGATGACGGCGATGACGGCGGCGCGCCTCGGCGAAGGCGAGACGGCCGTGCGCGCGCTCCTGCTGGAGACGGCGAAGAACCGCTACCTGCCGAACGGGCACAACTACCAGCGGCCGAACCTGCCCTGCTACCTGCCGGGCAACGGCGGCCTGCTCTACGCCGTGGGGCTCATGGCCGGCGGCTGGCGCCGCGCGCCCCGCACAACACACGCGCCGGGCTTCCCCTCGGACGGCAGTTGGACGGTTCGGCACGAGGGGTTACATTACAACCTTTTGCAAACGATATAGCGGTCAGAGCCGCCCGCGGTAGCGGGCGGCTCTCTGACAACCACGGGCGCCGTAGCTCAAAGGCCCACCCGCTCCCGCGGGCGGTTCTGACCCGGTTGTTACAGGAGACGACGATGAAGATTCTGAAGTCATTACTGTTGATGAACCTGATGGTGTTCTCCGCCGCGGCGCAGCAGCAGGGGCAGGTGCCGCGCGAGTGGGTTGACGCGGACACGGGGCACCGCGTCGTGCGCCTGTCGGAAGAGCCGGGCAGCCAGAGCCTCTACTTCCACCAGAACGCGTACACGCCCGACGGCTCGAAGATGATTATGACGACGCCGACGGGGCTCTCGGTCGTCAACCTCAGGACGCGCGCCGTCGAGCGCGTCGTGGACGGCCGCGTCTCCATCATCATCGTGGGGAAGAGGACGGGGCAGGTCTACTACACGAAGTTCGTGCGCGAGCCGGGCCGCTTCGCGGCGACCGTCTACGCCACCGACCTCGACACGAAGGCCACGCGCGAGGTCGCGAAACTTCAGCCCGGCGTCTCCGTCTCGACCGTCAACGCCGACGAGACGCTGCTCGCCGGCACGCTCGACGAGAAGCTCGCCAAAGACATCGCCGAGGGGCGCTTCCCGCGCGGCCCCGGCGGCGGCGGTGCGCCGCCGGGGCCGCCACGTCAGGACGCGCCCTCAGGCGGCGCCCAGCAACCACCTCCGCAGACCGAGCGGCGCGGCGACGAGTACCCCGGCAAGGGGCAGATGATGGAGAACCGTCTGGCCGAGCGGCGGCCCTTGCAGCTCGTCACCGTCAGCACCAAGACCGGCGAGGTCAAGACGCTGCTGCGCGGCACGGACTGGTACAACCACATACAGTTCTCGCCGACCGACCCGGCGCTCTTGCTCTACTGCCACGAGGGGCCCTGGCACAAGGTCGACCGCACGTGGCTCGTCCGCACGGACGGGACGCCGCCCGTCAAGGTTCACCCGCGCACGATGCTGATGGAGATCGGCGGGCACGAGTGGTTCGCGGCCGACGGCAAGACGGTCTGGTACGACCTGCAGACGCCGCGCAGCCAGGTCTTCTGGGTCGCGGGCTACGACGTCTCGACGGGCGAGCGCACGTGGTACAACCTGCAACGCCCCGAGTGGAGCGTGCACTACAACAGCTCGCCCGACGGCAAGCTCTTCGCGGGCGACGGCGGCGGCCCCAACAGCGTGGCCGCGCCCGACAACGGGCAGTGGATTTATCTCTTCCGCCCCGAGATGGTCAACGACCGCACGGGCGGCCAGCTCCCCAACGCGAAGCAGCTCGTCCGTCCCGGCCTCTTCCGCGCCGAGCGCCTCGTCAACCTCTCGAAGCACGACTATTCGTTGGAGCCGAACGTCACCTTCACGCCCGACATGAAATGGCTCGTCTTCCGCTCGAACATGTTCGGCCCCACACACGTCTTCGCCGTCGAGCTTGAGAAGGCCACGCAGTCCCGCAGATGAACGTCGGATGACAACCGGGTCAGCACCGCCCGCTACCGGGGGCGGTACTGACCGCTATTCACGCCCCGAGCATCCGCTTGAGGGTCGCGGCGTTGCGGACGGCGTGGCCGCCGCCGTCGTTGTTGAAGTAGGCGTACACGT
>DAIRFV010000460.1:0-3101 GCA_036794905.1 Pyrinomonadaceae bacterium
CTGGGCGGCCACAGCTTCGGCAACCTCTTCCTCGCGGCGCTGACCGAGGTGACGGGCGACTTCGTCGAGGCCGTGCGACTCTCCTCCGAGGTGCTGGCGAGCAAGGGGCGCATCTACCCGGCGACTCTGAACGACGTGCGACTCGTCGCGCAGCTCGAAGACGGCCGGCAGGTGCGCGGCGAGACGAACATCACGGCCGCGCGCTCGCCCATCCGCCGCCTGTCGCTCGAACCCGAACAGTGTCTTCCGCTCCCGGAGGCTCTGGCCGCCGTCCGCGCGGCCGACATCATCACGGTCGGGCCGGGCTCGCTCTACACCTCGCTCCTCCCGAACCTGCTCGTGGCGCGCGTGGCGGACACAATCGGCGCCTCGGAGGCCGTCAAGATTTTCATCTGCAACCTGATGACGCAGCCGGGCGAGACCGACGGCTACACGGCGCGCCGCCACCTCGAAGTCGTCAAGGCTTACGCGCCCGAGATCGAGTTCGACTTCGTGGTCGTCAACGACCGGCACATCAGCGCGGGGCAGGCCGAGCGCTACGCGGCCGAGGGCGCGCGCCAGATCGGCCTGACCGACCACCGGCTCGAAGAGGAGTTCGGCCGCGAGGCCGAGATCGTCCGCGCCGACCTGCTCGACGAGGGCGAGAAGGTGCGGCACAGTCCGCAGAAGCTCGCGCGCGTCATCCTCGCCTGCTACGAGAAGGCGTGCGCGCGCTCCGCCGTCACGGCCGCGCGCTGAAGCGAACCTATGGAGAGACCACAGCAGCAACCTTCGCAAGCCCCGTCCGCGCCGCTCGACATCCTGATTCTCGCGGCGGGACTCGGCACGCGCATGCGCTCTTCGACGGCGAAAGTGCTGCACAAGCTCGGGGGACGCCCGCTCATCGCGCACGTCTGCCGCACGGCCTCGGCCCTGGTGAAGGGCGAGCGGCCGGTCTACGTCGTCGTCGGGCATCAGGCCGAAGAGGTCAAAGACGCCGTGCGCGCGGAGCTGGGCGAGGGCGGCGCGGTCTTCGTCACGCAGACCGAGCAGCGCGGCACGGGCGACGCGGTCTTCGCCGCGCGCGAAGTCTTAGGGGAGGCGAATTCGACGCTGCTCGTCCTCTCGGGCGACGTGCCGTTGGTGCGTGCCGAGACGCTGGGCTCGCTCGTCAACCAGCACCGCACGCACCGCGGGCGCGGCGCGGCCTGCACGCTGATGGCCGTCCGGCTCGAAGACCCGACGGGCTACGGCCGCGTCATCCGCGACGAGGAGGGGCGCTTCCAGAAGATCGTCGAGCAGAAGGACGCCACGCCCGAGGAGCGCCAGATCAACGAGATCAACGCCGGCATCTACTGCTTCGAGACGCGGCTGCTCTTCCCCGCCCTCGAACGCGTCAAGCCCGAGAACGCGCAGGGCGAGTTCTACCTGACGGACGTGCCGGCCATCCTGCGCGCCGACGGCGAGGACGTTTCCGTCTACACGCACACCGACGCGCGCGAGGTCTCGGGCATCAACACGCGCGTCGAGTTGTCGGAGTTCGAGCGCATCCTGCGCCTGCGCACGCTCCGGAGCCTGATGCTCAACTCGGGCGTCACGGTCATCGACCCGCAGCACACTTACGTCAGCCCCGACGCGCAGATCGGCCGCGACACCACGCTCCACCCGAACGTCCACGTCGAGGGGCGCACGGTCATCGGCGAGGGCTGCGAGATCGGCCAGGGCTCGCGCATCGCTGACTCGCGCGTCGGCAACGGCGTGACGGTCAAAGACCACTGCGTCATCGTGGCCTCCGAAGTCGCCGACCACTGCGTCGTCGGCCCCTTCGCGCACCTGCGCATGAACGCGCGCGCCGAGGAGGGCGCACACGTCGGCAACTTCGTCGAGATGAAGAAGTCGCGGCTCGGCGCGAAGTCGAAGGCGAACCACCTCACCTACCTCGGCGACGCCGACATCGGCGAACGCACCAACATCGGCGCCGGCACCATCACCTGCAACTACGACGGGAAGAACAAACACCCGACCGTCATCGAGCACGACGTTAAAATCGGCTCGGACACGATGCTCGTCGCGCCCGTCCGCGTCGGCGCGCGCTCGGTGACGGGCGCGGGCTCGGTCGTCACCGAGGACGTGCCGCCCGACACGCTCGTCGCGGGAGTGCCGGCGAAGGTCAAGAAGAAGTTGCCCCGCGAAG
This sequence comes from Pyrinomonadaceae bacterium, assembly GCA_036794905.1. Classification (GTDB taxonomy): domain Bacteria; phylum Acidobacteriota; class Blastocatellia; order Pyrinomonadales; family Pyrinomonadaceae; genus QHXN01. Next base: position 2,174 of record DAIRFV010000460.1, read on the forward strand.
AGGCGGCGGCGGAAGTGCCCCCTGCGGAGAGCAAGGGCGGCGACGCGGGCGAGCCGGTCACGGCGGCCGCCACCACGGGCGAAGAGCGCTGACGGCGTCGCCCGCATCCCACCTGTAATCAATCAACGACACAACGGAAGGTCATAAAACTTATGTGCGGCATTGTCGGTTACGTCGGAAACAAGCAGGTCGTCCCCGTCATCCTCGACGGGCTGAGGAAGCTCGAATACCGCGGGTACGATTCGGCGGGCATCGCGGTCGTGGACGAGGGGCATCGGCTCGACATCCGCCGCGCCGAGGGGAAACTGCGCAACCTCGAAGAGGCCATCCGCCTCAAGCCCCTCGACGGCACCTACGGCATCGGCCACACGCGCTGGGCCACGCACGGCCGCCCCACCGAGGAGAACGCGCACCCGCACCGCGACTGCACGGGGCGCGTGGTCGTCGTCCACAACGGCATCATCGAGAACTACATTCAACTGAAAGACCGGCTCCGTAAGACCGACCACGTCTTCGTCACCGAGACCGACACCGAGGTCGTGGCCCACCTCGTCGAGGAGTATTTGAAGGAGGACGACTCGTTCGAGAAGGCCGTCGGGCGCGCGGTGCGCGACCTGCGCGGCATCTTCGCGCTCTCCATCATCTCGACCGAAGAGCCCGACACCATCATCGCCGTCCGGCAGGGCCCGCCCGTCGTCATCGGCCTCGGCGACGGCGAGTACTTCGTCGCCTCCGACGTGCCCCCGATCCTCCAGCACACGCGCGACGTGTTCTTCCTGGGCGACGGCGAGCTGGCCGTGCTCACCAAGGACTCGGTGCGCGTCACCGACTTCGAGGGCGACGCGGTCGAGCCGCACATCCAGCGCATCACGTGGGACCCGATCATGGCCGAGAAGGGCGGGTTCAAGCACTTCATGCTCAAGGAGAT
>DAIRFV010000023.1:0-41955 GCA_036794905.1 Pyrinomonadaceae bacterium
CCGCCAGTGCGCGTGCGTCTGGTAGCCGAGGAGCTTGGCGCGCTCGGCGCGCAGCCCGAGCACCTCGGTGATGATGGCGTTGTTGTCGTTCTTGTCGGCGTTGTCGCCGCGGTTGACGAACATGCGCCAGGCCTTCTCGCGCAGCTCGCGCCGGTCGGAGTAGGTCAGGAACGGATCGACGGAGGAGCGCGTGTTGGTGATGACCCACTGCCCCGGCAACTTCTTCGAGGCGGCCGCGGCCGACGCCGCGTCGCGCAAAGACTGCGGGAGTCCGGCCAGCTCGTCCTCGCTCTTGAGGACTAGGAACTGGTCGGTCTCGTCGGCCAGGAGGTTCTGGCTGAAGCGCGTGTAGAGGCCGGCGAGCTTCTGGTTGATCTCGGAGAGGCGGGTCTTCGAGGCGGCGTCGAGGCGGGCGCCGGCGCGGACGAAGTTCGTGTAGTGGAGCCACGAGAGGCGCTGCTGCTCCGCCGTCAGCTTCTGCCTGTCGGGCGAGTTGTAGACGGCCTCGATGCGTTTGAAGAGCGCCTCGTTCTGCGTGATCTTGTCGTTGAAGCTGGCGAGCCGCGGCGCCATCTCGCGCTGGACGGCCTGGAACTCCGGCGTGTTCATCGTCGAAGACCAGACGCCGTAGACGGTCGAGACGCGGTCGAGCCGGCTCCCGGCGCGCTCCAGCGCGGCGATGGTGTTCTCGAAGGTGGGCCGCGCCGGGTCGGCGGCGATCTTGTCCACCTCGGCGAGGTTCTCGGCCATCCCGGCTTCGAGCGCGGGCTTGAACTGCGAGACCTGCACGCGGTCGAAGGGCGGCGTGCCGCCGTGCGGCCCCGACCATTCGGCGAGCAGAGGGTTGTCGGCCGGCGAGTGCGCGGGCGCCGCAGTGGTCTGCGCGGCCTGCCCGGACAAGGTGCTGTCGGCGTTCACATTCATAACAACGACAGAGCCCGCGACGGCGGTCGCGAGCAGCAGCACGCGTGTGCGGGTGATGAGTGTGGGCATGGGTTGAGTCTCACTTCGAAGTGTTGGAATTCTTCGGCGCCTTCGGGCGGCGTCTCGTTTGGTTTCCGGGTGACGCTGACAGCTTACCCTTTCGTCATGAGGCCGGGCAAACCCCCGCGCGCCGAATTGGTCGGCGCGTGCGGGGAAATGTTTTTTATCCCCGGCCGACGAGATGAGACGCTTCACAAACGCCCTGCGTTGCTGCTAACTTGGGGCACTTCCGTCTCCAAACAGTTGATATGAGCGAGAAACGTTACGACGCGGTCGTGGTCGGCTCGGGGCCGAACGGACTGAGCGCTGGAATCGAGCTGGCGCGGCGCGGGCTCTCGGTCTGCGTCCTCGAAGCGAAGCAGACGATCGGCGGCGGCGCGCGCACCGAAGAGTTGACGGCGCCCGGGTTCCTGAGCGACGTGTGCTCGGCCATCCACCCGGTCGGCGTCGTCTCGCCCTTCTTCAAGACGCTGCCGCTTGAGCGCTGGGGCGTCGAGTGGGTCTACCCCGAGGTCGCGCTCGCGCACCCGTTCGACGACGGCGACGTGGCGCTGCTCCTCAAGTCTCTGGAACAGACCGGCGAGACCTTGGGCGAAGACTCGCGCGCCTACCAGGAGCTGATGCGGCCGTTCGTCGCGCGCGCCGACGACTTCTTCGAGGAGACTCTGCGGCCGGTGCGCATCCCCTCGCACCCGTTCTTCATGCTCCGCTTCGCGCTGACGGGGCTGCGCTCGTGCACGGGGCTCGCTCGGGCCAGGTTCAAGGGGCGGAAGGCGCGCGCGCTCTTCGCGGGCTGCTGCGCGCACTCGGTGCTGCCCCTGGAGAAGAAGGGCACGGCCTCTTTCGGGATGGTGCTCGCGCTCGCGGCGCACGCCATCAACTGGCCGTGCGTCCGCGGCGGCTCGATAAAGATCATCGAGGCGCTGGCCGAGTGTCTGAAGAGTCACGGCGGCGAGATACGCACCGGCCACCCCGTGCGGGGCATGCGCGACATCCCCCCGTCACGCGCCGTGCTCTTCGACCTCACGCCGCGGCAGGTGGTCGGGATTGCGGGCGACGAACTGCCCCCGCGGTACAGGAAGCGCCTTTCAGGATTCAGGTACGGCCCCGGCGTCTTCAAGATCGACTGGGCGCTCGACGGGCCGATACCCTGGAAGGCCGAGGGCTGCCGCCGCGCGGCGACCGTCCACCTCGGCCCCAGCATCGAGGAGATCGCCGAAGGGGAGGCCGCCGTCTGGCGCGGCCAACACCCCGAGCGCCCCTTCGTCCTCATCGCGCAGCAGAGCCTCTTCGACGAGACGCGCGCGCCCGCCGGCAAGCAGACGGGCTGGGCCTACTGCCACGTCCCGCACGGCTCGGACGTGGACATGACCGAGAGGATTGAGGCGCAGATGGAGCGCTTCGCCCCCGGCTTCCGCGATATCATCATCGCGCGACACACCATCAACTCCGTCCAGCTCGAACAGCACAACCCGAACATGATCGGCGGCGACATCGGCGGCGGCGCCAACGACCTCCGCCAGTTCCTCGCGCGCCCCATCGCCCGCTACGACCCCTACTCGACGCCCAACCGCCGCCTCTACCTCTGTTCCAGCTCGACCCCGCCCGGCGGCGGCGTCCACGGCATGTGCGGCCACTGGGCCGCCCGTTCCGCCCTCCGCCGCGTCTTCAAGATGAGGGATTGAGAGGCTGCAGCAGTGAGAGTACAGAGATGAGCCGGGCGGCGACACACTGCCGCCGCCCGGCTCCGAAGATGAAACGTCCGGCTCAACTCCTTCCCCCGCCGTCTGAGGAGTTTCCCCACCCCGCTACACACATTCCCCGAACGGCTACACTCTCTAACCGACTGGCTACACTCTTTAACAGGCCGGCTACACTCTGTAGCAAGCCAGCTACACTCTCTATAGCTGCGTAGATTCGCACGCGACTTCCCGCCCCGGAGCGCCGGGCTCCGGCCCGGCGTCTTGCGCGAGACGGTGCCGGGCTGGGAGCCCGGCGCTCCCGGGCGGGCGCCTCCGCCGCGAGGTCGCACGCAACTGCACGCCGCTGTAACAGGCTGGCTAAACTCTGTAACCGACCGGCTACACTATGTAGCGGCACGGCCCGGAGACGCGGACAGCCGTCCGGACTGTTTGGCGGACGCGCGACGGACTGAAGTATGTATTAATCCCCCGTGCCCGCCGGGCGCGACGTTCGGGGAGCGGGCTGCACGGACATCACAACCGGCTGCGGACGTGCCTGAAGGCTCGTTAAACTGACGACGACCTGTTCTAAACCCTCAACTCTTCCCGATCTTAATGGTGGCTTTGAGCGGGGCGCGTTTGCGCGGCTTCCTCGCCCCCGGAATTTTCGCCGAACCCTCATGGGCGGCGGGCCCCGGAAGTGTCTTCTGCGGCGGCGCGACCTCCGCGCGCTTGCGGCGGTTGATGAGGTCGCTCAGGCGGCTTTCGAGGCGGCGCGCCTCTTCGTCGTCGAGCGTCTCGGTCTCGCTCTGAACTCCCGCAGGCGCCGTGCCGCCGCTCAGGCCGACGACGCGCGCGACGACCTCCTCCCAGTTCTCCTTCTGCAACGAATCGCCGACCGTTGACATCGCCAGCAGGTCGAGCACGTTGGCCGCGCGCGCGTGAATCTCGACGAGGAAGCGGACGGACTTCCTCCTGTCGCCGCTCGCGTCGAACAGAATCATCCCGGCCAGCATGTGCCCGCCGACCGTCGAGAAGGTGACGCGGCGCGGCGCGACCTCTTCGACGCGCACCTGCACGTTGCCGCGCACGGGGAGCCCCAGCGTGAGCGTCGCCCCCTCCTCGATTGTGCGCGGCGTGCCCGGCTCGGCCGAGAACTCAAGCGGCATCACCTCCGCGCAGCGCTCGCGGAACTCTTCGACCAGCGAGGTCGGCGTGAGGCGGCTCCCCTTGATGTCGGCCCAGAATTTTTTGCGCCGGAGCGGGCCGACGCCTTCCGAGGGCAACTGTTCGGGGATGGAGTCGGCGAGCCGGGTCAGCCCCGCGTCGAGCGTGGTCGGTTTGACGCCGAGCCGCGCGGTCAGGGCGTTCGCGCTCGGGTGCTCGACGTGGTTGCCTTCGAGGAGCATCTTCAGCTTCGCGTCGTTGAGCGGGAGGCTGACGCCGAGCAGCTTCTCGACCTGCGTACTCTCCGCCAGCCGCACGCCGAGCGAGGCGAGGAACGAAGGGACGGGCACGCGCGCCACCTTGCGGCCCGTGATGTTCGAAAGGCGCTCGATGATGTCGCTCGTCGTCGTCACCTCCTCGCCCGCCAGCTCCAAAGTCTCGCGCCTGAGCGAAGGGGTTTCGAGCACGCGCAAGATAGCCCGCCCGAGGTCTTCGTACCAGACGGGCTGGAAGGGCTGGTCGCCGGCGTCGATGACGGGCACGGCCGGGAGCGCGCGCACGAGTTTCAAGAGCGTCGAGATGACCTCGTCGCCCGGGCCGTAGACGTTGCCGGGGCGCAGGATGAGCCAGTCGAAACTGGACGCGCGCACCAACTCCTCGGCCCTGAACTTCGAGCGGTGATACTCGGACTTGCCGCGCTCCGCTCCGAGCGACGAGACGTAGACGAAGCGCTTGAGGCCGGCGCGCGCCGCCTCGGCCAGGACGTTGCGCGTCCCCCGGACGTTGACGCGCTCGAAGGTGAGCGCGGGCGGCGACTCGTCCACGATGCCCGTGACGTGGATGACGGCGCCGCAGGCTTCGGCCGCGCCGCGCAGGGACGAAACGTCGGTCACGTCGGCCGCGAACGGCTCGACCTCCGCAGGCCAGCGCTTCGCGTCCTCCGCGGCCCCGCGCGACAGCAGCCGCACCGTATGGCCGGCCCCGACGAGCGCCGGGAGCAGCCCCTCGCCGATGACGCCCGTCCCCCCGGTCACGAGAACTCTCATCCGTCAACCCCCCGCAAGGATAGATTTGAGGGTAGTTAACGAGCGTTGTTTCACGCGCGCATGGCGGCGTGGAAGAGAAAGTATTGCTGATCTCATACATGAGCCCCCTGAAGGCTGTGACCCGGGCCTCATTCGCGTGTGATGACGAACGTCGAGGGCGCGCGGTTGCCCGCGGGGTCGAAGGTCTCCAACTCCTTCACCTCGCCGCCGGGCCCGAGCGCCGCCAGCGCCGTCACGACCAGGCGGTCGGCCGAGACATCGACGACGAGGAAGTTGCCCGCGGCGGCCCAGCAGGTCGTGTGCGCGTCGGCGAACTCGGTGGGCGGTTCGAGCCGCACCTTGCCGCCCGCGCCGGAGATGAAGTAGTGGATGCCCTCGACGCGCGAGTGCTGGAAGTTGTGCTCGTGCCCGCTGAAGACCGCCTTCACGCCCGAGCGTTTGAGCATCGGGAGCAGGTGTCGAATCAGCGACTTCGAGTTCGAGTGCTGCGGCCCCGCGCAGAACGGCGGGTGGTGCGTGAAGGGGATGCGCCACGGCCGGGGCTGCGCCGCTTCGTCGGAGGAATCGGCGGGGAACGACGCGTCGAGGAAGGAGGCGTGGTTCTGGTGCTCGAAGAACCTGTCGCCGAACAGCCTCGACTGGCGCGACGTGTCCACGCAGACGAACTCCACGTCCGCGCCGTAGCGGAAGCGGTACATCAGCCCCGGCCCGATGGAGGAGCGCCCCGCCGACTCCTCGCCCGTGAAGCGCTCGTTGAGGAAGAAGTTGTCGATGAGCTGCTGCCGGTCGTCGCTCGCCTCGGTCTCGCCCGTGTCGTGGTTGCCGACCGCGGGGTAGACGGGGATGCGGTTGATGACGTAACGGTATGGCTGGTAGAAGGTGAAGAACCAGTCGTCGTCCTCGTCGCCGGTGGCCCCGAAGGGGATGCCGAGCAGCGTCCGCCCCGCGTAGATGTTGTCGCCGGTCGTCAGCAGGAGGCGCACGCCGCGCGCGTCCACCGCGCGTTCGAGCGCGGCCGCCACCTCGCGCTGGCAGCGGCTCGGCGACGAAGCCTTGCGCACGCCGATGCCGAAGTCGCCGATGACGGCGAAGGTGACGGGCGCGCGCTCGTCGGGGTGCGGGTGCGTGCGGAAGCGGTTGTCGTAACGGCCGCCGTTCAGCTTCAGGCCCTGCCCCTCGGCGTCCACCACCCAGTCGCGCCGCTCGCCCGCGCCCCACTCCTCGCCGGACACGACGACGCGGTAGGTGTACTCGGTGTCGGGCGTGAGCCCGGTGACCCACGCGTGGTTGGTCGTGGTCGTGTCGGCGGAGCTGACGAGGCCGCCCGCCGCGTCGAAGACCTCGACGCGCGCCGCGCCGAACGGCTCGCTGCGCGCGCCGACGGACTCGCGCCGGGGCGGGTGGACGTGGTCGAGGTCGCTGTCGTCAACCAGCTTCCACTCGTCCCCGTTCCGGCGGCTGCGCACGCGGAAGTAGAAGCCGCCCCACGCGATGAGCGCGGCCTTGTGCGTCAGCCCCGCCAAGTAAAGATAAGGCTCCGCGTGAAAGTCGGGCATAAGAATCCCCCCGGTCGATGTCCGTTGATGAAGTCGTCTTACCTGAATTCGTCGAACGACTATCGCCCAAGAGCCTTCCGCAAGGCCGCGCGGGCGAGCAGGCGCGTCGAATCGAGCGTGGGCAGCGGCGTGTCGTCCGGCCGCACGATCAGAGGTATCTCCGTGCAGCCGAGGACGACCGCGTCGCACCCGCGCCCCTTCAACTTGCTGGTTACTTCGTTGAGGTACAGGCGCGAGGCTTCGGGGAAGAGGCCGTTGACCAGCTCCTTGAAGATGATGTCGTTGATTTTCTCCCTGTCGTCGGCGTCGGGTATCTCCCTCTCGATCCCGAACCCCTTCAGGGCACCGGGGTAGACGGGCCCCTCCGTCAGGTACTTCGTCCCGAGGATGCCGAGCCGCTTGAAGCCGCGCCGCTGCGCTTCGGCGGCGACCGCCTCGGCGATGTGTAGCCACGGGATGGGGGAGCGCGGGAGTAGATACTCGAAAGCCTGGTGGTAGGTGTTGTCGGGGCAGATGGCGAAGTCGGCGCCGGCGCGCGCGACCTTCCGCGCCGATTCCAGCAGCAGCCCGGCCACCCCCTCCCAGTCGCCCGCCTGAATGTAAGGCATCTGCTCGGCCATCGGCATCGAGTTCAACGTTAGCTCGGGGTGATTGTGCTCACCCATCAAGGCCGGCGCCTCCAGACAGATCGTCCGGTAGCAGAGCGCCGCGCCCTCCGCGCTGCCGGCCACAATCCCTATGTGCTGCGTCACAGATGCATCCCCCACGCCCGCCCGCCCGTGCGCGGCGGCGGCTCAACTGTCCTGCGCCTTCCGGTAGAGTGTGTGCCAGCTACGCTCGCCGCACGCCACGCACCGCATGTAGTTCCTCGATTCCCCGCGGGCCTTCCAACGGATGCCGCCCATGTCCCAGATCGACTTCTCGAAGCCGCAACGGCAGCGCATCATCCAACGGCGCGAATCCGCCTCCATGCTCCTGGCCCAACTCTCGGGGAAGACGGCTTTGAAGAACCTCTGAATCCGACTCAAACTCATCTGAGTCTCACCCCCACCCTCAAGCGTGTGAGCGCCCCGACGCCCGTCAACAACCGCCCGGGAGGTTGTCGAGAGAGGCCGCGCGGTCGGAGGGCGATTCTAATCCTGAAGCGGGTATATCCAGAAGCTCACGAGCGCAAAAGCAGATTTGACTTGAGTGAACAGGGAAGCAATTAACCAACGCGGACACAGAAGGCACGGCTTGTTATGTCTTTGTGCCGTGCCTTCTGCGTCCGCGTTGGTTAACCCCTGCCCATTCACGAACTGCACGTTGCTCAACGTCCGGCCGAGATAACGCTCCTCGCCGCAGGCAGGGATGACGACCGAGAGCGACATCGCTTCATCCGATTTTCTTCCACACGACGGAATAGCGCCACAGCAGATGCTTCCTCACTTCGGCCCCCGGCAGCACCTCCGCGCAGACTTCATGCACCTGGGGTAAGGTGAGGTAAGAGTCGTGCCGCCCGTGTTCCGCCCACGCGCGGCGCACCTCGCGCGGCGCGTTCAGACGGCCGTGCCGCATCAGCCGCAACCCGAGACTCAGCGGCAACGCCAGCGCGCTCCTGAAGGCGTCGGACAGCCCCTCCGTTTGAAACAGGTCGAGGACGAGCAGCACACCATTCGCTTTCAGCGCGCTCTTAAGTTTCGTCAGCACCTCCTTCAACGGCAGGTGGTGCAACGTGGCGATTGTCGCGACGCAGTCGAACGCCTCTGGGGGGAGTTCCAGCGCCAGAACGTCCGCGACCCTGAAATCGATGTTCGGGAACTGCGCCGAACGCTCTCGCGCGACGCGAATCATGTTGGGCGAAAGGTCGAGGGCGAGCACCCGCTCTGAAGACTTGGCCAGGATGCGTGAGAACGAGCCCGTGCCGCAGCCGACCTCAAGCGCCTCCCGGCAGGGCGCGGGGACTTGCCGCGCGAGGAAGCCGTGGTAATGGCTGCTGTGATCCCACCCCTCGCCCGCGAGCAGCGCGATGCGTTCAAAATCCGCACGAACCGTGGACATCGCTTCGGCCATAAACGTCCCGCCCAGGGCTCGGGAGCAGGCGGCTCCCGGGCGCGGTTGTTTTTATGCGTACCATATAGGCGCCTCATCACGCCCGCGGGACACTTTTACCGCCAGCCTCATCAAAACTCAATCCCTGGTTTGAGACAGGTACCCACTCTTTTCGGCGTAACCCAGTTCGGCCCCGCCCGAGATGATGTGATCCACCCCGGTCGTGAAGGTCGCCTCGGCGGCGATGTAGAGGCAGAGACGGCCGACCTCTTCGGCCGTCCCCATCCTGCCCAGGGGCTGCGCCGCACGGCCCTCGGCCAGCGCGCGCTCCGGGTCGGGCGCGGCGTCGGCGGCCTCCTGCCACAGCGGCGTCAGGATGTTGCCGGGCGAGACCGAGTTGACACGCACGCCGCCGGCCGCCTCGTCGAGCGCGAGCGCCTTCGTGAAGGCCGTCAGCGCGCCCTTCGTCGCGACGTAGGTCGTGGCGTGGTGCTGCCCGATCCGTGCGACGAGGCTCGACACGTTGATGATGTTGCCGCGCACGAGGCGCAGGTGCGGGAGCGCGAGCTTGCAGGCCGTGAAGACGCTGACGAGGTTCAGCTCCAGGAGCGCGCGGAACTCCTCGGCCGAGAAGTCGTCGATGGGCTTGTGCGGCGGGTGCCAGCCGGCGTTGTTAATCAGACAGTCCAGACGCCCGTAGCGCCCGACCGCCGCCCCGACGAGGCCGCGCACGTCCTCCTCCTTCCTCACGTCGCAGTAGACGAAGACAGCATCGCCCCGCCCCCCGGCGCGCGCGAGCTCCTGTAGTTCGCGCGCCACGCCCTGGCCCTCCTGCTCGTCGTTAGAGCAGACGACGACCCGCGCGCCCGCGCGGACGAACTCGCAGGCGCAGCCCTGGCCGATGCCGCTGCTGCCGCCGGTGACGATCACAACCTTGTCCGCGTAACGAGACCCCATCCGTCATGCCCTCCGTTCGTGTGCCGCGCATCAGGTGAGAAGAGTTTATAGAATCCCCGGCCCCTGAGAAAGGCAAGTATAATGTCTCCGCCGGGTGCGAAAGACGGGTTTCCCCCGCGGACAGAAGAGTCCGCACCTGCGCCTTCATCTCCCGGCCGACCCCGCGTTAGAAGAGGTCGTCAGAAACTTCTTCATACGCCAGCCCGTGCTGTGGCGGAAGAGTAGGCAGGAGGCAGATGGCAGTCGAAAGTTAGACTGCCGCGACGTTGAAAGCTACAGAGGGAGGACGCAAGGTGGCGAAGGCTTAACCGCCCACTGCCATCTGCCTACTTTCATATGTCCACCACCATCACAAACATCAGGGTGCTCGACATCCGCTTCCCGACCTCGCGGGCGCTCGACGGGTCGGACGCGATGAACCCCGACCCCGACTACTCGGCGGCCTACGTCGTCCTGGAGACGGACTCGCCCGGGGGGCTCGAAGGGCACGGCCTGACCTTCACCATCGGGCGCGGCAACGACCTCTGTTGCGCCGCCGCCGGGGCCATCGGCTCCCGGCTCTCCGGCCGGACTCTGGAGTCGTTGACGGACGACATGGGCGCGTTCTGGGACTTGATGACGGGCGACAGCCAGTACCGCTGGCTCGGGCCGGAGAAGGGCGTCGTGCACCTCGCGGCGGCGGCCGTGGTCAACGCCGTGTGGGACTTGTACGCGAAGATGGAAGGGAAGCCGCTCTGGAAACTGCTCGCGGACATGACGCCGGAGCGTCTGGTCGCGTGCGTGCCCTTCCGCTACATCACCGACGCGCTCACGCGCGACGAGGCGCTCGACATCCTGCGACGTTTGGAGCCGACGAAGGCCGGGCGCGAGGCGCACATACGCGAGCGCGGCTACCCGGCCTACACGACCTCGGCCGGGTGGCTCGGGTACAGTGACGAGAAGATTCGGCGGCGGCTGCGCGCGGCGCTGGCAGAGGGCTGGACGCACTTCAAGATGAAGGTCGGCCGGAGCCTCGCAGATGACGTGCGCCGCGCCGCGCTCATCCGCGAGGAGATCGGCTGGGGGCGCACGCTCATGCTGGACGCCAACCAGGTCTGGGACGTGGGGCAGGCGATTGAGTGGGTGCGCGAGCTGGCAAAGTTCCAGCCGCTCTGGATCGAGGAGCCGACGAGCCCGGACGACGTGCTCGGCCACGCGGCCATCGCGCGCGCGGTCGCGCCCGTCCGCGTCGCCACGGGCGAGCACTGCCACAACCGCGTGATGTTCAAGCAGCTCTTGCAGGCGCACGCCATCGGCTTCTGCCAGATAGACAGTTGCCGTCTGGGCGGCGTGGGCGAGGTGCTGGCGGTGCTGCTCATGGCGGCGAAGTTCGGCGTGCCCGTCTGCCCGCACGCGGGCGGCGTCGGCCTGTGCGAGTACGTGCAGCACCTCTCCGTCTTCGACTACATCGCGGTCAGCGGCTCGCTCGAAGAGAGGCGGGTCGAGTTCGTAGACCACCTGCACGAACACTTCGTCCACCCGGTTCGCGTCCACTCCGGCCGCTACGCCGTGCCCGACGCGCCCGGCTACAGCATCGAGATGAAGCCCGAGACGCTCCGGCGCTACGCGTTCCCCGACGGCGCGGCCTGGGCGTCGGGAGGGGCCGCCCATGAATAAGGAGGTGTCGGCCGCGCTCGTCACCGGCCCGGCCTACGACCCGCTCTACGAGCGCCTGCAAGGGTTCGCGGAGGCCACCGGCGTCCGAGTCTCGGTGGGCTTCGGCGGCGACCACCCGGCGCTCAACCGACACCTGGCCTCGCTCGACGAAGTCCCTTACGACCTCGTCTCGACGCACACGAAGTACGCGCCCTCGCAGCTCGACTTCCTCGCGCCGCTCGACGGCCTCGTCGGCGCAGACGAGCTTAAAGACTTCGCGCCGCTCATCCTCGAACTGGCCTCGGTCGGCGGCTCGCTCTACGGCGTGCCGCGCAACATCGACGTGAGGCTGTTACACTACCGCGCCGACCTCGTCCGAACCCCGCCCGCGACGTGGGACGCGCTGCTCGAAGAGGCGAGACGGCAGGGCGCGCCGGCCGGCCGTTACGGGTTCGTCTTTCCGGGGCGCGAGTCGGGGCTGTTCGGGACGTTCTATGAGCTGGCCGAGATGGCCGGCGCGCGCCTCTTCCCCGAGACGCTGGTGCCCGACATCGAGAACGAGGGCGGGCGCTGGGCGCTCGGGCTTTTGCGGACGCTCTACCGGGAAGGGCTCGTGCCGCGGGAGTTGCCCGCGTGGCATTACGAGGAGGTGCACGAGTGCTTCCGCACGGGGCGCGCGGCGATGGTCGGCGACTGGCCCGGCTACTACGCGCTCTACCGCGACCCGGCGCTCTCCGCCGTCCACGACCGGCTCGGCTTGCGCCCGTACCCGACGGGCCCCGCGGGCCAGTCGCTCGCCTACGGCGGCGGCCACACGTTCGCGTTGACGCGGCGCGGGATGGACAAGCCGGAGGCGCTCGAACTGCTGCTCTACCTGACCGCGCCCGAGCAGCAGCTCTTCGAGGCGCGCTGCGGGTGCGTGCCCGTCCGGCGCTCGGTGATGAGGCGTGTGCAGTCCGATTCGGACGCGGAGAACCGCGCGCGGCTCGCGATGCTCGAAGAGGTGATCGACGGGCACATCCTCGTCCCGCCGAAGTTCGCGCGCTACCCTCTGGTCGAGGAAGTGCTGTGGCACGCGGTGCAGCGCGCGATAGTCGGCGAGCTGGAGATTGACGAAGCGCTCGCGCACATGACGCGACAGATCGGCCGCATCGTCCGCGGCGACGACCGAACTGAAGGGATTCATGACGGCAGAAGTTTCGGAACAGCATGAGCCGGCGGGCGGGTCGGCGGAGGCCGCGGGCGCGACCTTCCTCCTGACGGGCGCGCACGGCTTCATCGGCGCGTGGGTGACGAAGCGCCTGCTCGAACGGGGCGCGCGCGTCGTCGTCTTCGACCGCGACGCAGACCCGCGCCGGCTGCGCCTCATCATGGACGACGAAGAGGTCGCGCGGACGCGGGTCGTCACCGGCGACATCACGGACGCGCGTGCGCTCCCGCCCCTGTTTGAAGAGTTCGAGGTCGAACACGTCATCCACCTCGCCGGCCTTCAGGTGCCGACGTGCCGCGCAGACCCGCGCGCGGGCGCGCTCGTCAACGTCGTCGGCACGGTCAACGTCTTCGAGGCGGCGAGGGCTTCGGGCGGGCGCGTGAAGCGGGTCGTCTACGCCAGCTCGGCCGCCGTCTACGGTGCGAGCGAGGAGGGTCGCGCCGTCAGCGAGCGCGACGAGCCGCAGCCCTCCACGCACTACGGCGTCTTCAAGCGCGCCAACGAGGGCAACGCGCGCGTCTACCATCTCGAACACGGGGTGCGGAGCGTGGGGCTCAGGCCGCTGACGGTCTACGGCGTCGGGCGCGACACGGGGCTGACCTCCGGCCCGACCAAGGCGATGAAGGCGGCCGTGGTCGGCCGTCCCTACCGCATCCGCTTCGGCGGTCGCACGGACTTTCAGTACGTCGCCGACACGGCCGACACGTTCATCCGCGCCGCCGTCTCCGACCTCGACGGCGCGCACGTCTTCAACCTGCACGGCGAGACCGTGCGCGTGTCCGACGTGGTCGCAGAGATAGAACGCGCCTGGCCCGACGCGCGCGGACAAATCGCCTTCGACGAGGCGCCGCTCGCCATCCCGGCCGAGTTCGACGACGCATCGGCCCGCGCCGCGCTCGGGCCGCTCCCCGTCACGCCGCTCGCCGAAGGCGTGCGCGCGACAGTCGAGCGCTTCGCACAGCTCCGGACTGAAGGCCGACTCGATACGAGTGACCTGGAGCTGTGAGCCGTAAGGTCAGAGCCACCCGCGGTGGCGGGTGGGTACGTTCATCTCAGAGAGCCTTGAGCGCGATAGTCCGACCCACCCGCGACCGCGGGTGGGCCTGACCCGGTTCTTTTCGGAGGGGCCATGGAGAGATTTTTCACCGCGCTGTTTCTGACGGCCGTCAGCGTCGTTCTCATCTTCGCGCCCGCGTGTAACCGCGGGGCGGGCGACGGGGTCAGTAAGCGCACCATCGCCGTCATCCCGAAGGGCGTCTCGCACTTCTTCTGGCAGAGCGTCCACGCGGGGGCGGAGGCCGCGGGGCGCGAGGCGAATGTTGAGATCATGTGGAAGGGGCCGGCGCAGGAGACCGACTACGCGGGGCAGACCAACATCGTCGAGGACGCCATCAACCGCCGCGTGGACGGCATCGTGCTCGCGCCCACGCACAAGGACGCGCTCGTCCCCGTCGTCGAGCGCGCCGGGCGCGCAGGGATACCCGTCACCATCTTCGACTCCGGCATCGGCACCGAAAATTATGTCTCCTACGTCGCCACGGACAACCGGCAGGGCGGCGTCAACGCGGCCGAGCGTCTGGCCGCGCGCCTGAACGGGAAGGGGCGCGTCGCCGTCCTCGGCGTCAAGGCCGGGTCGGTCTCGACCGACCAGCGCGAGGAAGGTTTTCAGGAGACGATTAAGACGAAGTACCCCGGCATCCAGATCGTGGCCTTCCAGTACGGCGAATCGGACCGCGCCCGCTCGCTCGACCGCGCGGCAGACATCCTGACGGCGCACCCGGACCTCGACGGCTTCTTCGCCTCGAACGAGTCCTCGACCGTCGGCGTCGTGCAGGCGCTCAAGCAGAAGGGTCTGGCGGGCAAGGTCGTCCTCGTCGGCTTCGATTCGAGCCCCAACCTCGTCGAAGACCTCAAGGCCGGCGCCATCGATTCGCTCGTCCTCCAGAACCCCTACAAGATGGGCTACGAGGCGGTCAAGGCGATGGTCGCACGGCTCGACGGCCAGACCCCGCCGCGCACCGTGGACACCGGCGTCAAGCTCCTGACCAGAGAGAATCTCGACACGCCCGAGATGCAGCAGTTGTTGAAAGCGCCATAGGCGCGTAGTCAGTAGACAGTAGCGCCCCGCGTCGCGCTCGTTGAACCTGACAACCGGACGAGAAGTAACCAAGGTTTTTCTACTGACTACTGACTACTGTCTACTTCTTTATGCCTCCTGATCCGCCCGCGCTGGAGATGCGCGGCATCACGAAGAGCTTCGCGGGCAACGGCGTGCTGGCGGGCGTCTCTCTGCGCGCGGCGGCGGGCGAGGTGCACGCGCTCGTGGGCGAGAACGGGGCGGGCAAGTCCACGTTGATGAAGATTCTGGCGGGCGTGCACCGGCCGGACGGGGGCGAGATTCTGATTGAGGGGAGGCCGGTTCACTTCTCACGCCCGGCCGACGCGCTGGCGCACGGCGTGGCGATGATCTATCAGGAGCTTTCGCTGGCGCCGCACCTGACGGTGGCGGAGAACATCTTCCTCGGGCGCGAGCCCCTGCGCTTCAAGCCGCTCGGCGTCGTCGATAAGACGGGGTTGCACGAGCAGGCCGGGCGTCTGTTGAAAGAGTACGGGTTCCGCCTCGACCCGCGCGCCGTCGTGGGGCGTTTGAGCGCGGCCGACAGGCAGCTCGCCGAGATAGCGCGCGCGACCGCGGAGGCGCGGCGCGTCGTCGTGATGGACGAGCCGACCTCGTCGCTCACGGCGCACGAGACGGAAGAGCTGTTCCGCCTGATACGCGACCTCAAGCGGCGCGGGCTCGCCGTCGTCTACATCTCGCACCGTCTGGAAGAGCTGGGCGCGATTGCCGACCGCCTGACGGTGCTGCGCGACGGGCGCGAGGTCTACGAGGGCGCGTGGGGAGAGCTTTCGCCGGAACAGATCATCGGCCACATGGCGGGGCGCGAGCTGAAGGAGATTTTCCCGCCGCGCCGCGCCGAAGTCGGCGGCGTGCGTCTGCGCGTCGAGGGGCTGACGCGCGCGGGCAGGTTCGAGGACGTGACCTTCGAGGCGCGCGCGGGCGAGGTCGTCGGCCTCGCGGGGCTCGCGGGCGCGGGCCGGACGGAGCTGGTCGAGGCAGTCTTCGGCGCGCAGCCCGCAGACCGCGGCGAGGTCTATCTGGACGGGGCGCGGCTCGGCGCGCACGACCCCGCGCGCGCGGTGAGCCGCGGGCTCGGGCTCCTCACCGAAGACCGAAAGCGCACGGGGCTCTGCCCCGACCAGACGCTCGCGCGTAACCTGACGCTCGCCAACGTCGGCGCGCTGGTCGAGGGGTTGCTGGTCAGCCGCGGCCGCGAGCGGCGTGCCGCGCGCGAGTACATCGAGCGTCTGCACGTGCGACCGCCCGACCCCGACATGACCGCGGGGCGCCTGAGCGGCGGCAACCAGCAGAAGGTCCTGCTCGGGCGCTGGCTCTTCGCGGGCTCGCGGGTCTTTCTGCTCGACGAGCCGACGCGCGGCGTGGACGTGGCCGCGCGCGCGGAGATATACCGCGCCGTCAACAAACTGGCCGAAGGCGGCGCGGCCGTCGTCATCGTCTCGTCCGACCTGCCCGAGCTGCTCGGGATGGCCGACCGCATCCTCGTCATGCGCCGCGGTCGCCTGGTGGCCGAACTGGACGCAAGGCGCACGACGCAGGAGGAGGTGTTGACTCACGCCGCGCTCGAAGAGGATGAACGAGGAGGAGGCAGGAGGCCGGAGGCCGGAGGCAGTTGAAGACCCTGCTATGGAAAACGAAGACTCTGCTGTCGAAAACTATGAATTAAATTTTCAACACACATAACGCGGAACGGCTGCCGACTGCCGCCTGCCTACCGCCTGCTGTTTCTTCTATGTCTGACTGGATAAAAAGATTCCTGCCGTTCGCGAGCCTCGTCGTGCTGTGCGTCGTCATCGCGGCGCTGGAGCCGAAGTTCCTCTCGGCCGGGAATCTGGCGGGCGTGGCGCGGCAGACGGCCGTCATCACCATCATCGCGATGGGCATGACGGTCGTGATGGTGTCGGGCGGCATTGACCTCTCGGTCGGGTCGGTGATGGCGCTCGCGGGCGTGGCGGGCGCGCTCCTGATGGCGGCGGGTGCGCCGCCCTACGTGGGAGTGGCGGGGGCTCTGGCGGCGGGCGCGGCGTGCGGGCTGGCGAACGGGGCGGCGGTCGCGGCGCTGCGCATCCCGCCGTTCATCGTCACGCTGGGCGCGATGGGCATCTACCGCGGCGTCGCTCTGCTGGCCACGGACGGGAAGGCCGTGGTCGGGCTCCCGCAGGGGTTCGGGTGGCTGGCCGAGGGCAACCTGTTCGGCGTCATCCCGGTGCCGCTCATCATCGTCGTGCTGGTCGCACTGTTGACGCACTTCCTGCTGGCGGGCACGCGCGCGGGGCGCTACTGCTACGCCGTCGGCAGCAACGTCGAGGCGGCGCGCTACGCGGGCGTGCGCGTGTCGCGCTACCAGATCATGTTCTACGTCTTCCTCGGCGCGTTGGCGGGCCTGGCGGGCGCGGTCGAGTCGGCGCGTCTGGTGACGGGGCAGCCGACGGCGGGCGAGGGCTACGAGCTGCGCGTGATCGCGGCCGTCGTCATCGGCGGCGGGAGTTTGAGCGGCGGGCAGGGGAGCGTCGTGGGGACGGTCGTCGGGTCGCTCATCATGGGGGTGCTCTCGAACGGCGCGAACCTGCTCGGCATCTCTTCGTTCACGCAGCAGATCGTCATCGGCGCGGTGATCGTGCTCGCCGTGACGTTCGACGAGTTCCAGCGCCGGCGGTTCGAGACCGCCGCGAGTTAAGAGGGGGCGAGGATGAAACTGGCACAGTTCAGACTGAAGGGCACGTCCGAGTTAAGGCTCGGCGTGCTGTCGGGTGAGAGGATGTTGGACGTGGCGGCGCTCGCGCGTGCCGTGGAGTATTCGAGCGGCATCGCCGCCGCGTGGCTGCTCGAAGCGGGCAGCACGACGGATGTCATCTCGCGCGGGAGTGAGGGGCTCGGAGAGCTGGCCGCGTTGATTGACGAAGTAGGGCTGGGTGCGGCCGATAGAGATGCGCGGGTCGCGGTGCCGCTCGACGCCGTCGAGTTCCTGCCGCCGGTCTTCCCCGGCAAGATTCTCGCCATCGGGCGCAACTACGTGGACCACGCCATCGAGGTCGGGGCGGCGCCGCCCGCCGCCCCGCTCGTCTTCACGAAGCTGCCCAACGCGCTCGCCGCGCACGGCCAGCCCGTCGTCCTCCACTCCATCAGCGCGCAGATCGATTACGAGGCGGAGCTGGCCGTCGTCGTCGGGCGCAGGTGCCGCCGCGTGAGCGAGGCGGAAGCCCTCGGGCACGTCTTCGGCTACACGCTCGTCAACGACGTGAGCGCGCGCGACCTGCAATTCGGCGACGGCCAGTGGGTGCGCGGCAAGGGGCTCGACGGCTTCGCGCCGCTCGGCCCTTACCTCACGACGCGCGACGAGGTCGCGGACGTGCAGTCGCTCGGGATCGAGGGGCGTTTGAACGGCGAGGTGATGCAGTCGTCGAACACCTCGAAGATGATCTTCGGCGTCGCCCACCTCATCTCCTACATCTCGCAGGGCATCACTTTGGAGCCGGGCGACGTAATCGCCACGGGCACGCCCGAGGGCGTCGGCGTCTTCCGCAAGCCGCCGGTGCTCCTCAAGCCCGGCGACGTGTTCGAGGTCGAGGTCGAGGGCTTAGGCACACTCAGCAACACCTTCGTCGCGCCGGAGGCGTGACCCGGCACCGGGAGAATCAGATGAGGCGGAGAGACTTTCTCATCCTCCCGGCCGCGGGGCTTCTGGCGCGCGCGGCCGCGGGGCAGACGAAAGAGGCGGCGCGCGCCGCGCGCGGCGAGATGCGCCTCTGGTACCGGCGGCCCGCGGCGAACTGGAACGAAGCGCTGCCCGTCGGCAACGGGCGCCTGGCGGCGATGGTCTTCGGCGGCGTCGAGTCGGAGCGCGTCCAGTTAAACGAGGAGACGATCTGGGCCGGCGAGCGGCGCGACCGCGTCAACCCCGAGGGCGCGCGCTCGCTCCCGGAGGTGCGACGCCTGCTCTTCGCGGGGAAGGTGCGGGAGGCGGAGGAGCTGGCCGAGCAGACCCTCATCGCCGTGCCGAAGTCCATGCCGCCCTACCAGCCGCTCGGCGACCTGCTGCTCACGTTCCCGGGCGAGGGGAAGGCCGAAGACTACCGGCGCGAGCTGGACATCGACGCTGGTCTGGCGCGCGTCACCTTCCGCCGCGGAGGCGCGCGCCTCACGCGCGAGGTCTTCGCGTCGGCGGTCGAGCAGGTCATCGTCATCCGCCTGACCTGCGACCGCCCGAACAGCGTCTCGTTCGCCGCCACGCTCGTGCGCGCGCAGGACAGCCGGACGCGCGTCGTCGGCCCCGACCGTGTCCGTATCGAAGGCGAGGCCGTCGCGCGCGGCGACAAACACGCACAGGAGCGCAAGGTCGGCGTCAGGTTCTGCGGCGTCGCACAGGCCGTCGCCGACGGCGGCCGCACATACGTCGAGGGCGACAAGCTCGTCGTCGAACGCGCGCACGCGGTGACGCTCCTCTTCGCCGCCGCCACAGACTTCAGACACACAGACCCGGCCGCGAAATGCGCGCGATACCTCGCCGCCGCGCGGAAGCCCTACGCGCGACTCTTAAGCTCTCACGTCGCAGACCACCGGCGTCTGTTCCGCCGCGTCTCCTTCCAACTCTCCGACCCGGCCCCAGACCTCCCGACCGACGAGCGCCTGAAGCGCGTGCAGGGCGGGGCGAGCGACACCGCGCTCGAAACCCTCTACTTCCAGTTCGGCCGCTACCTCCTGATGGCTTCGAGCCGCCCCGGCTCGCTCGCCGCGAACCTACAGGGCAAGTGGAACGACCAGCTCCAGCCTTCCTGGGACAGCAAGTACACCATCAACATCAACACCGAGATGAACTACTGGCCGGCGGAGGTGACGAACCTCTCCGAGCTGCACGAGCCGCTCTTCGACCTCATCGACAACGCGCGCGCGGACGGCCGACGCGTCGCGCGGAAACTCTACGGCGCGCGCGGCTTCGTCATCCACCACAACACAGACCTCTGGGGGCACGCCGTCCCCATCGACGGGGCGCGCTGGGGACTGTGGCCGATGGGCGGCGCGTGGCTGAGCCTCCACCTCTGGGAGCACTACGACTTCACGCGCGACCGCGCCTTCCTCGCCCGCCGCGCCTACCCCTTGATGAAGGAGGCCGCCGAGTTCCTGCTCGATTACATGGTCGGGGACGGCAGCGGGCGCCTCGTCACAGGCCCTTCGATCTCGCCCGAGAACCGTTACCGCACGGCCGACGGCGCCACCGGCACGCTCTGCATGGGGCCGACGATGGATACGGAGATCGCGCACGCGCTCTTCACGCGCGCGGCGGAGGCGAGCCGCCTGCTCGGCGTGGACGCGGACTTCCGCGCGCGCGTCGAGGCCGCCCGCGAGCGACTTCCGCCGCTCACCATCGGCAGGCACGGGCAGTTGCAGGAATGGCTCGAAGATTACGACGAGCCCGACCCGGGGCACCGCCACGTCTCGCACCTCTTCGCGCTCCACCCCGGCGAGCAGATCACGCTGCGCGGCACGCCCGAACTGGCGCGCGCCGCGCGCGTCTCGCTCGAACGTCGTCTCAGGGCCGGGAGCGGCCACACGGGTTGGAGCCGCGCGTGGATCATCAACTTCTGGGCGCGGCTCGAAGAGGGCGACACGGCGCACGAGAACGTCTCGGCGCTGCTCGCCAAGTCGACGCTGCCGAACCTGCTCGACAACCACCCGCCGTTCCAGATTGACGGCAACTTCGGCGGCACGGCCGGCATGGCCGAGATGCTTCTGCAAAGCCACTCGGGCGAGCTGAGCCTGCTGCCCGCGCTGCCCGCGGCTTGGCACACGGGCTCGGTCACGGGCCTGCGCGCGCGCGGCGGCGTGGAGGTTGACATCAACTGGGCGGGGGGGCGCGCGACCAACGCCGTGCTCCGACCGGGCGTGAGCGGCGAGCACAAAGTAAGGCCGCCGCGCGGCCAGCGCGTCTCCTCCGTCTCTGCGGGCGGAAAGGTTTTAAAACCCTCGCCCGGGACGGATGGCGTCGTGCGTTTGCAGCTAAAGGCCGGAGTTCGTTACGACGTCCGCTTCAGTTGATATTAGATCGCGACCGCTGGCCGGGCGCGTTCCGCGTGATGGTCGGCTCCTCTTCGGAAGACATACGTTTGACAGGCGAATTCAATATCGTCCCGGCGGCCGGGCGCGACTAAGGCTTACGCGCCCCCTCGGACATCAACCATGGCGAAGAGACTAATGGCTGGCACAAAACCGCGGCATAAATATTCGTTGACCTGCTTCCTCGTCCTCGCGCTCGCGGCGACCTCGTCGGCCCGGCAGGCGGGCGGCGACCTGCGGCGGACGGCGCTCAAATCAACCGGCCCTTCGGACGAGGTCGTGCGCCTCGACGTTGACAGAGACGGGCGGCCCGACATCGTCGAGCGCTGGTGGAACGGCCGGCGCGTGCGCTGGCTCGACGAGAACGGCGACCTGCTCGCGTCCGACGCGCGCGGCGACATGGTGGCCGACGTGCTCCAGGTGGACAGGAACGGCGACGGCCTCTACGACGGCCCGCTCGACCTCAACGTCAAGTGGGCGGACAACGACGGCGACGGCCGCGCCGACCTGCAAGCCTTCGTCACGCACTCGCCCGAGTGGTCCGAAGGGCGTTGGAACGCGAGCGAGTCGCACTGGATGGTCTTCATCGATGTCGAGCGCGACGGCGTGTTGGGGCGGCTCGACTGGGAGAAGCTCGACTTCGGGCAGGCCAACTGGGACTACACTGGGGTAGCCAACTGGCGGCCCGACTACAACGGCGACGCCGTCTTCCTCAAAATCCACCGCCCGCCGCAGGCGCTCCCCGACCCGCGGCTCAACTGGGAGAACCCCTTCGCCTTCTACGACCACGACGGCGACGGCGCGAGCGAGATGGCGATGCGCTGGCTCGACCCCGGCTCCGACCAGCCGCCGGTCGAGAACGGCGTGGCGACGCTCTCCGGCGTGCTCGGCGAAGCCTTCGTCACCTTCGACATGGACAACGACTCGGGGCGCGGCAACGAGACGGATTACGACATGACCCTGCGCGGCGCGGGCGGGCCCGGCGTCCCTTACCGCCAGTTCGCGCACAAGTACCCGGCGCTGCGCGGCAACACGAAGTTCGACGCCTGCTTCCAGTGGAACAACTGGCGGCGCGTGGACGAGCTGATGTACATGCCGCACGACAAGGGCTTCGACAACTTCTTCAGGGCCGGCTGGGCGAGCCTCTACTTCGTCTTCGACGAGGACGACGACGACCACCGCTGGGAGCGCGTCGAGATGTACTACCCGATGCACGGCTTCGGCGGGCCGGAGAGCGAGGTTGACATCTATTCGACCCGGCGCTGGCTGCGGAGCAACTACGCCGCGCAGGCGCCGGCCGCCGAAGGGCAGCGCCCGGGCATCATGGGGCACCCGCAGGCCGACACGCTCGGCGACCGCGGCGAGTGGGACAGGGATAATTCCGGGGGCGGGAAGCTCTACGTCGGCGCCTTCGACCGCAAGCTGCACCTCCACGGCGCGGAGTGGGGCGCGTGGCTGGTGGACAAGAACGCCGAATACCACGGCGGCGTCAAGACGCCCTCGCCGAAGCCGCTGGCGCCGCGCGTCGAAGAGGTCGTCAAGTACACGGACACGGACGGCAACGGCTTCCTCGACACGGTCGAGTACGACTACGAGGGAGACCGCAAAGTTGACTTCAAAGTCTCCCTGCTCGACTACCGCACGCCGGCGCTCGCGCACCCGGATGTCGCGCCCGTCCTCGACACGCAGCGGGAGGGCTGGAAGGGCCTGCACGCGCACTACAAACGCGCCGCCGAACAGTCGTGGCGCGAGGCGCTGCAAGTCCACCGCGCGGCGTGGCGGCGCGGGCTGACCACGCCCGAGACGGACGCGCTGGCCTTCGCCTCCACCACGGGCGAGCGCCACGACCACGCCTACTGGCTCAAGGAGAAGCTGTTCCGCAATCTGCGCGCGCGGCTCCGGGCAGTGTCGCGCGCCGAGCCCGCACGCGCCCCCGCGTACGAAGCCCTCGGGAAAGATTTGACGAGGCTCTACTACCTCGGCCTCTTCGACGAGTACGCGAGGCGCATCGCGGAAGTGCCGGGCGGGTGAAGAGTAGGCACGTTCCACACCAGTCAGTACCCCCCGCGGTGGCGGGTGGGTCAGGCTCGCGCGTCGGGGGCCGCCTAAGTCAGACGCACCCACCCGCTACCGCCGGCGGTCCTGACCGCTCTGTCCTCGCACCCGGTCACGCCGTCAGTGTGAAGACCTTCGTGGACTCTTCGCCGAATTGGCTGACGATGCGGACGGCGACTTTTTGCCCGTGCCGCGTGACGCGAATCGGGTGCGAGCGGAAATCGTAGGCGCGGTCGAAGGCTTCGTCGTCGAGTTCGAGCCTGAGGGTCTTTTCGGCGCGGGCTTTGGTCGTTTGTTGGGCCAGCCTGGAAATTCCGTCCTTCCACTTCTTGAATTCGTCCTTGTCGCCGCCGCAGAAGAAGACCTGTGTGACGACGAAGTTGTTGCCGTCATAGTCGTCGTCCACCATCCAGTAGGCGATGTCGTGCAGGTCGCGCGCCTTCACCTCGTCTTTGATCGGGTCGTAGATGTCCAAGCCCCGGATTTCGAGCGTGACGGTGTCGCCGTCGCGGTGGGGTGCCACGTCGGGCTCGCCGATGGTGACGAAGGAGGCGGCCGATTTCGAGGGCTTCTTCTTCAACCCTTCCTGCAAAAGGTCGTCGTGGATGCGCGCCTTCGTGACTTCGAACGTGCCGAGGCTGGTGGCCTGCTGGCTGCCCTGAATGTCGCTCTCGAAGCTGAAACCTAAGATGACGAGCCAGTTGGCGTCGCCGCGCGCGCGGCATTCTTTGATCGCTTCGTTGACGGCGTTTTTGCTGACCGTGCCGAACTTGGGGCCGATGTGGAAGTAGGCTTTACTCTCGCCGCGCGGAGTTTGATAGAAGCCTTCGGCGTGCAGGTACTCGTGGGCGAGCAGTTCGACCCGGATGAATTTATCAACCTGCTCTTCCTTCCTCCCGTTCTTGACGCCCACGCTTTCGAGATGATTTTTGACGACCTGCTCGAACGCGCCCTCCTGCTCGCGGGCGCGGGTTTCGTCGTCCAGCTCGGCGGGCGAGACGGGCTCGAAGTTTTGCAGGGTCTCGACGGTGAACGGGCCGCAGACGCGGAGCCGCTTCCTGTCTTCGTAAGGCTGGTCGTAGAGCGTTTCGGTTTCGGGCGGCTCGCCGTTGGCCAGAGACTTGAGGGTGATGTGTGGAACCTTTTCATAGACGAAGCCGAGCCTGATGTCATTCCTCTGCTCGCCTTCGGGTAGCTGTTTGATCTTCGGCTTCAGCTTGCCGTTTTTGTCGGGAGAGTATTCAACGTCCACGTTGCTGTAGAGGTGATAGTAAGGGAACGTCGCGGTCATCAGGCGCGTCTTGGCGACGTTGAGCGCGATGCGGCTGGTGTCAATCGTGACCCAGCGCCTGCCGAACTGCTCGGCGACGAAAGCCGTCGTGCCGCTGCCGCAGGTCGGGTCTAAGACCAGATCGCCGGGGTCGGTGGTCATCAGGGTGCAGCGCTGAAGAATTTTCAGCGCGGTTTGAACGACATACAGTTTATCGCCGCCGAACTGATTCTGGCCCACTACGTCGGGCCAGATGTTGGTAATGGGGAACGCGGGAAAGTCGTCGAGGTAGCGGATGTAAGACAGCCTGTTACCCGCGGTCGCATAGATCCTGTCCTTCTTGATTAAGTTCTGAAATCCCTTCTCGCCGGTTTTCCAAAAGCCCTTGACCGGCCTGTACACTTTACCCCTGAACTCGACGGGGAAGTCACCGGGGGGGCGCTGGCTCGTTAGGTTATCCGTTGCGCAAATCTTCGCGCCGGCCGGGATTTTTTCGTTCTCTTCTATCTCTTCGGGCGTCAGAGGTCTGATGGTGCCGTCTTCCAAATGCAGTTTGTTATAACCGGTCGCGCCTTTTTGCCCACGTCTCTTCTCAAGATACAGCTGACGGTATTTGACCTTCTCCTTCGACCTGCCGTACCAGAGGACGTAATCGTTGATGTTGGCTAACAGGTCGCTTGAGGCGCTCGTCGTTTTCGAAACCGTTATCAAACTGATGAAGTTTTCGCTTCCGAAAACCTCATCCATCACGCCCCTGACGAGGTGCACGTTTTCGTCGGAGATTTGAATGAAGCAACTCCCGCTGTCGTGGAGGAGTTCTTTGACTATGAGCAGGCGGTCGCGGATGTAGGAGAGGTAAGAATGTATGCCGAGTTCCCAGGTGTCGCGGAAGGCTTTGATTACTTCCGGCTCGCCCGTTAACTCCTCGTCCACCCCGTCCTTGACCTCACGTTTGTTTAATCTGACCTGCCAGTTCGAGCCGTACTTAATCCCGTAAGGCGGGTCGAGGTAGACCATCTGCACCTGCCCCGCCATGCCCTCGCGTTCGAGCAAACTCGCCATCACCAGGTGGCTGTCGCCCTGAATCAGACGGTTCGTCCAGCCGTTCTGGTGCGAGTAGTAATCGCCGACCTTCTCAAGCTCGTCCCTCTCAAGCGCGTTGCCGAACGTCTCGTTGACGTTGCCGAACAAGGCCGGCTGCGCGTGCTCGTCCGGCACCACCCGGTAGAGCCCCTTAATCAAACGCTCCGGGGCGACGTGTTCGTGGCGGTAGAGCGTGCGTATGTCAACCCGGAGCAGTTCTTCGCGGTCGTCGTTGCCGTACTTGCCCATCCAGAACAGCTCGGGGTCTTGCCCGCGCGTCGTGACGGGGTTCAAGGGCAGTTCGAGCATCTTCCTGCCGTCCTGAACCTTCGGGCCGGCGTCCTCGTACCCCGCCTCCTCTTTTGAAGGAATGTGAACGCGCGTCCCTTCCCCGTGCTTGATGCTGTCAACCGCTTTGCCCATCGGTTTATGCTCCGCCGCCGCTACATGCTCTCGATCTTGTCGAGCAGTTCGTTCTTGATGTCGCGTATGTCCTCTTTCACTTCCAGGAAGTGCCATTCGTCATAGCCGTACTTGTCTTTCACCGAATTGACCGCCGGCAGCCAGCGATTCTCCACGTACCACCTCTTCTCCTCCTTATCCCGGCTCATGCCGGTAATCTCCACGATCAGGTTTCTCGGTCTCCCGTCGCGCCCCTTCACGCGCAGGATGAAATCCGGGAGGTAGTCGCGGTCTTGGCCCTCCTTCACGTACGGTATCTTGAAGTCGAGAAAGTGATTCTTCACGTAAGACAAGACTCGCGGGTGCAGCCCCTCGAACGCCCTGGCGGCCTTCGCCTCCCAGCCGCTATCTGCCGCGACGAAATTGACGTGGCTGTGCTTCGTCTCGTAGATGTCTTTCGTCGTGAAGCCGTTGACGTACTTCGTGCTGCCGAACCTGTTGTAGTGGTTGGGGACGGGGCGGACGAACTCGGTCGTGTTGCGCCGCGGGTTGATGCCGCGCCGGATGTGGTCGGCAATCGGCTTCGGCTGGTGAAAGTAGAGCAGCTTCTTGAACTCGTCGCCGCGCACGCCGAGCAGTTTCACCTTGCCGCGGTACCAATCCTCCACGATCTCCTTCAGGCGGCTGAAGCGCTGAAAATTCGGGTTCCCTTCGTCGTCCGAGAAGTGATACCGGATGAGTTCTTTGGTGATGAGGAAGAACAGCTCCTGCTCGCGCTTTTCGAGCACGGATTTCACGACGAGCTTCTCTTCGTGCGGCGAGATCGGGCTGGCCAAGACGGCCTCGGTCGGGTAGCGTGTCCCGTCGATCTCGTAATCCTCTATGCCGGAAAAGTCGTACTCGAGCCCTCCTTCGCTGCTCTCGATACGATACCCGACGATGTTCGGGAAAGTGATCTCGTGCTCCGCCTCGCGACCGGCGAGCGCCGTGAGGTGGTTGGCCCTGACGGGCTCGGGCGGCGCCGTGGTCTTCCCGCCCTTAAACATTTTGAAGGGAATCCCGATGATGTGCGCGTACTCGGGCGGGAACTTCTCCAGCACGACCTTACGCTTGTCGTCGGTCGGGTTTCCTTCCTGGTCGTAGCCCTGCAAATTGTAGTACATGCGCCGCAGGGCGCGTCCGGCCACCTGCTCGCATAGAAGCTGCGAGCCGAAGGCGCGTATGCCCATGATGTGGGTGACGGTGTTGGCGTCCCAGCCCTCCGTCAGCATCGAGACGGAGACGACGCAGCGGACGTGCGAGCCGAGTCTGCCCTGCTGCCCGACGGTGTTGACGACCTCGCGTAGCAGTTCCGCGTCCGTGATGTTTTCGGCGCTGCCTTGCCCGCGGAGGCGGGCGTAGTCCTTCTTGAACCCCTCTATCTCCGGGGCGAAAATCTTCTTGAAGTCGTCGTTGATCTGGTCGCCGTTTTCGAGGGCGTCACTGTCAATCAACAGCGTCGGCGGTCGCTTGCGCGGCTTTCCGTGCGGGTCGTAGTTGCTGAAAATGTCTTTCGCGCCCGCGACGAACCGCCTCTCGCCGCCCGCGTCCTCGTACTCGTATCCCGCGATATATTTGTAGACCTCTTTGGAGACGGACGTGTTATTGCAGACGATGACGAAGACCGGCGGGGGCGAGAATAAGTCTCTGGCTCGTTCGAGCTTCTCGCGGCGGCCCTTGTCGTACTCGTCGTAATGGTTATAGAACAAGTCCATCGCCTGCCTGATGAGCGTCGGGATGTTCGGTCTCTCCCCCTGCAACTTCGCGCCTTCGGCTTTAGCGCCTCTCTTCTTGGTCTGGCGTCCCTTCTTCGGCAACTGGTCTTTGACGTGGTCGTACAGATTGCTAAGAATCGGCCGGCCCAACTCCTGGCTGTCGTCGCTGTCGGGCAGGAAGGGGATTTTTACAAGCCCCGCCTCAATCGCTTCGATTAAGCCGAAGTCGGAGACTACCCACGGGAAGAGGCTGTACGGCTCGTAGCCGGAGCCTTGCAAATAGTAGGGCGTGGCGGAAAGGTCGTAGACGGTCTGGACTTTGAAGCGTCTGGCCAGTTCGCGCAGTCCCGAGAACCAGACCGCGGCCTTTTCGTTCTCGTCGGCCTCCTCGTTGTCGGTCGTCTTGCCGGTCGTTTTCGGCAGATAGCAGTGATGAGCCTCGTCGTTGAGGACGAGCAGACGGCTGCCCGTTTTGAAATTCCCGAGCACTCTTTTGACGACGAGCGAGAAATCTTCTTTATTGCCCGTGTCGATCTTTCTGCCTTGGAGATCGACCTTGCCGTCGAACGGACTTTTCTTGTTGCCTTGCAGGGTGCGCGGCTCGAAAGAGTGGTAGTTGGTTATGACCAGGCGCGCGTTTAAATTAGCCAGATTTCCCGAATGGTTCTTCGGAACCAACTCCCGCACGCGGTAATAGTCTTGAATTTCGTGCGGGACTTTATTCTTCGTATCGACGAAGAGAACTCCGAGCCGATCCTTAATCGTAATGCCGGGCGCGACCGCCAGGAAGTAGTCGGCGAAGCGCGTGTCGTTCCCATATTCCTGACGATTAAAGTAGTGGTAAAGAATCAAACAGGCCATCACCACCGTCTTGCCCGTCCCCGTCGCCATCTTGAAGGCGGTGCGCGGCAACTGATTTTCCTTCACCGGGCTGACCGACTGCTGCCCCCGCCGAAGAAGACTTAAAACGTGCTGGCCGGCGTTCGATTTTTCGGCAACTTCGTTGAGCCAGATGGCCGTCTCCACAGCCTCCTGCTGTGCGAAAAACAGCTTTTTAGTCGCCACCCTTTCAGGATTAAGGAACCAGAAGGAGAGTAGCCCGCGCGAAACCCGTGTCGTGTGCGTGTATTTCTCGTCGCGCCATTTACCCACCTCCGTTCGGCACAGGTTGACGACGTGATTATCCAACTCCGGCGGAGATGGTTCCGCATCTCCGAGGCCCTTTTGCGAGCCTTGCCCCACGGGCAGCACACGTCCGTCGGGGATGAAAATCCGCCGTCCCTTGGCGGGATTTTCGTAATCCAGCGAGCCGTCCTCTGCCGCGGAGTAATGACGCGCCGGCTCCAGATAGGGGCTGTTGAGAATCGGATTGGTGTCCATCGTGTGAGCGGCGTCAGTGCGGACTTCGGAAGAGCAGGGAGATTGTAGTAACTGCCTTACAAACCTTCAAGGATGAAAATTATTGTAAGTGTTAATTCTCTCCAGGCATCGACGGGAAGCAATCCGGTGCGCCATTGGCGGTCTCGCCGGGGGCAACTACAGCGGTGTTCATACGGGTGCGAGGCCAGAGCGGTCAGAGCCACGCGCGGTAGCGGGTGGGTCAGGCTCACGCTGAGGGGACTCCACAAGAGGGACGTACCCGCCCGCTACCGCGCGTGGCTCTGACCTGTCCTGCCTCGCCGCGTTCGCACTCGGCCGGGCCGTCATCAAGCGCGCGCAGTCCCGTTCAATCGACTACCTCGACCGGGTCACCTGCCGACAAGACCCCTTCAACTAGAACGGCGCAGTAGACGCCCGCGAAGGCTTCGTGTGCTTGGGCAACTTTGCGTAAGAATTCCGGGTTGTGTTCGCCCGTATCGGGATCGAGTGAAATCATCTTACAACGCGGGTCGCGCTCCAGAACCGCCACCACCGCCTTCGACCCGAGGCGCAGTTTGCGGCCGACCAATTCATCCTCGGCAAAGCCGCGTTCCGACGTGAGGTCGAGATAGGCGTTAGACCGGAAGCGCCTTTTATCGACCGGCCTGCCCAGCTCCTCTTCGATCTGCTTTACGGTTTGCAGGCTAATCAGCGACACCGGGCGGCAGTCGGTCAGCGCGCGGTCTGAACGCACGAGCGTGAGATGATTCTCACCGCGCAGCCCTTCGCCGAGCATCTCGATCAATGCCGGGTCGTCGATGGCGACGACCGCCCCGGAAGGCGTCAAGACATCTAACAGCATGTCCTCCGGCTCGGCATTCGCGGGCGTGACCCCCGGCGCAATACTCATCGCTTCGGTCAAATTCGGTGGCCTCGCGGCCCTCTCCGGGTGACGGAACTGCGGACGATAGAGCAACATCTGCTGCTGCACGTTAGCGTTCAGGTAAGGGAAGCCTTTCCGTGCGCCCGAATTTCTGAAGGCGTAGCAGCGGTCGCCGTAAATGCCGGAGAATCCCACGAATGATTCGGTCAGCATCTCGCCGCCCATACTCTTCACCGGGTAGCGCCACAAACTCTCGACGGTTCCAACGATCTCCACGTCAGTAGCCTCCTCTTATCCCACCCGCACTCTAAATTGAAACGACCTCACGCACGGCATCACCGCCGCGCGGCTCCGCGGCAGGAGGCGACAACTATCGTGTCGGCGGTCGGGCGCCTAACGGTTGAAATGCTGCGGCGCAGGTTGACCGCTCAGCCGCTTGACCATTGTCACCGAAGAACCATCCCCGCCCACCCGTTCGAACCCCACCCGCTCGTACAGGCGCCGCGCCGGGTTGTCCGCCGACACGCTGAGACAAACCTTCCGGTAGACGCCCCCGGCCGACTCCAACAGTCGGTTGAGTAGGCCGGAGCCGATGCCGCGCCCGCGGTGACCCGGCATGACTGCCATCCCCAGCTCGGGCGTCTCGTCGTCCACGTACCCGTAACCTTTCTCGGCGCCCGCCAGCAGGCGCAGCCAGACGGCCCCGACCAACTCCCCACTGCCTCTGTCAACGGCGACGAAACCCATGTCGCCCGCTCGCCCCCACCCCGCCACGTATTTCGAGACCTCCGGCCGGCTCAGCACCTCCCGCGGGAAAGGCTCGACACCCTCCGGCACGTAGAGCGACTGATACAGCATCTCCTGAAGGAACGGCTGCTCAGAAGGCGTGAGCCGCCGGATGGAATAATTCTCGACCATTACACCGCCAGTCAAGCAGCCCGAACGGCTTGTCGGGTTGCGGCTTGCGCTTCATCGAGTCGCGTTGACGAGGAAGCCTTGCTTGAACCGCAGGCGTATGTCCCTGACGTGCTCGAAGTCTTCGAGCGGATTGCCGCGCAGCACAATAAAACTGGCTTCGTAGCCTTCGCGTAAGTATCCGATTTTTCGGCGCGGGAAGATGGTCTGCGCTGCCGTGACGCTCCACATCCTGAGCAGTTCGGCATTATCAAAGACGTTGAGCGACCGCAAATACGTCGCCTCTTCGACCGAGGTGGCCATGTAGTTGTCGCTGCCGACGGCTAACAGGACGCCGTGCTGTTTCAATAACTTTAAGTTTTTTCGTTGCGCGGATTGCACCTTCGCGAGCGCCTCGCCTTTGGCAAAAAACGTCGCGATGCCGGTAGTCGTTACGACGACCGTGCCTTGTCTGGCCGCGCGTTTGGCGTCTTCCGGCTTGATTAAATAATCCGCTTCGTCCGTGCCCTGCTCGAAACTAATCCCCGGCAGATGATTTATCTCGTCCACGCCGGCGCGCACGGCGGCGGCGAAATCGGCGGCCGAGTTGACGTGAGTCGAGACGCGCAAACCGGCCGCGTGCGCCTGTTCGACGATCCGCGGCAGGAGTCGCGGGTCGAGCCCGTTATAACCAAACAGTTTCGGAGTTTCGCGCCTCCTTGCGAAGCTCTGGCTATGGCAGAGGATGGTTTTAATGAAGTCGGGTTGGCCCGCCATGATCTGCCCCCACCTCGCGAGCAAGTCCGCTTCGCTTTCGATGATGAAGAAGCCCCTGCCTTCGAGTTCCGCCAGACCCGGGACGGCGGCGCCCGCCTGCTTGAATGAATCCAGCGTCATGCCTATCGGGTGTCCGTCCTGGCTGGTCAGCACGCCGTTCGCGAACGTGACATCGACCGAATCAGGGCGGTTGACTAATTCGCGTCGGAGGAGCGCCGCGTTGTCCGCGGGGTTGCCCGGAATCTTGACGTAGAAGACTCCGGCGGCGAGGTAACGCTGAATCATTCGCTGGGTGAATTCACGATTCAGGTAAACGGCGCTGCCCAGATTATGGTTATGCGCTTCGGCAAACGGCGGCATGACGAACTCGTTGGCAAGGTCAACTGTCTCAACGTCACCGCGCGGCCTCTTCCTGGTTAATGTGCCCTCAACCGAATAAAAAGTTTGAGGCCGAAAGCCCCCGCCGTCGAACCAACGCCCGTTGACGAACCTGTAACTCTTAGGGCTCGAACTGATCGATTGAGGTTGAGTTTGAGCAAAGGCGTGCGGCGACTGGAAAGACAAAAACAGACATAAGATCGAGAAACCGGCCGCCAGCCTGAATACTTTCTTCATCACTGCTGTCTAAGCCTCACCTCTTCCGAACCTGAAGCAACATAACGCCCGGCGTGAGGCTCTTATTGATTTCATTCGTGAGCATGTCTGTAGTTGTTACCGCTTTTGGGAAGAAGGCTTGATAAGCCGGAACGCTGCCCTAACCTGAAACTCTCGCCAAAACTACAGCCCGGGAATGCGTGAAAGCAAGACGAGCATTTATACCAGAAATCGGCACGCCGTCGGCACGCAAAGCAAAACGGACAGCCGAGTGGCTGCCCGTAACTCGTCGCTTCGGTTGCAGGCGGCGGTCGGAATCGAACCGACGAATTAAGGGTTTGCAGTCTCAAGGATGGTCGTGCTGGAAAGCGTGTATAAGAAGGATAGGGGAGCGCAGTTCGTGGAGCAGGGGAGCCCGCCCCCACCTGCGCCCGGCACATTTATCCGGGGGAAAACTGTCGCAATGTCTGATGACGTGTGGGGCGGACATCTTCTACAATGCCCGTCTACGTCCCGAAAGGCTTCTCTTGTCGCAGTGAGACTGACGCCCCACATAATCGCCGCCGCCTTCTTCGTGTTCGCAGTCGCGTCCCCGGCGTTCTGTCAGGCCGCGGGCGCGGCTCCCGAAGGCGTGGCTCCCGTCTTCCTCATCCTCAAAGGAGGGGCCAAAGTCCAGGCCGACGAGGTTTCGGAGAAGCCTGACGGCTTCTGGTACCGGCGGGGCAACATGTGGTCCCTGCTCGACCGCTCGAAGGTGGAGCGCGTCGAGCGCGAGGAGCCCGCGAAGGAGTCGCCGCCGGCGGCCGCCACCAAGCCCGCGCCCCCGAACTGGTCACTCTCCGACGCCGCGCGCGTTGAATCCTTCTACCGGAAAAGGTTCGGCCGCCCGCTCCCGGTCACGGCCTACGGGCAGTCAGAGTTGCACACGCGTTGGGGCTACGACCACCGGCGCGCGATGGACGTGGGGCTCCACCCCGACAGCGCCGAGGGGAGGGCGCTCATCGCCTTCCTCTCCCGCGAAGGCATCCCCTTCCTCGGCTTCCGAACGGCAATCCCGGGCGTAGCCTCCGCGCCGCACATCCACGTCGGCTCCCCTTCGCGCCGCCTTACGTCCCGTTAGCGGCCTGGTGGAGACGCGCTTGGCTTGCGCGGCTCCGCCCGTAGAATGACCGGCGCCGGCATGCGCGACGAGTGTTCGGTCTGGGGCGTACGGTTCTCGATTCACAATAATCATTTTCTCCGAGGCTGCCGCATGCGATGGCGCGGCGGCGACTTTCTCTTTTTCTTGCTGCCGCCGTCGGAGAGCCGCGATACAATCATGCCGGTCGTCGGGAGGAGGCCGGGTTGATGACGCGTGAGTCGGACGAGGTAAAAGAACTGCTGGCCGAACTGCGAGACGTGCAGCGCGAGCACCTGGAGGAGTACCGGAAGGTGACGCAGCAGTCGCTCGAGTTACAGCGGCAGGCCGTGGCGCGCCAGGAGCAGCTCGGCAAACTTTACCGTCGGGTCCTGACGGCCGGCGCGGCGCTTATCGTCTTCATCGTTATCGTCATCATCTACCTGATGGGGATGATGGGGAGGCTGCGGTAGCTGCCGGCTAAATTGACTAAGGGCTGGCTTGTATCCGGAGTTGCGGGGAGACTTAACCCGAAGAGGTAACCGGATGGCGAAGTTCATCTACGTCAAGCACCCGGAGGGCGGCGAACTCGCCGTCCACCCTGACCACATCACGAGCGCGCACTACAAGCCCTCGGACAGCCCCGACATCAAGACGCGCCTCACCCTCGACCTTGACAACAGCGAGGCGGACGTCATCCTCGTGGGCGAAGAGGCGGACAGGGTCTGGGCGGTGATTAAAGATTTAGCGTAGCGGGAGGACGGCGCCGGCCGCTTAGTCCCGGGCTTTTTTACCTTCGAGGGGTTGGTATGAGTAATACCGCCATCCCGCTGATACGCGCGGCCGCCGACGGCGACGCGGGCGCCGTCAGGGAACTGCTGGCCGGCGGCGCGGACGTTAACGCCCGCACGCCGACCGGGGATACGGCCCTTATACGGGCCGCCTTCTTCGGCCACGCCGACGTCGTGCGCGCTCTGCTCGCCGCCGGCGCCGACCCGCGGGCGAGGGACGGTTTTGACCTCACGGCGTACGAGTGGTCAGTGAGGAAAGGTTTTTACGACGTCGCCCGGCTGCTCCGCGAACGCACGCCGGCGGAAGCCCCTACCGTGCCGGCGGAGGCGGAGGAAGTTCAGCCCCGTCCGGTTACGGCGCGAGAGGAGGGGGGGCTTGATGCGGGTCGGTCGGCGGCGAGGGGTGCCAGGGCGGAGGCCCTTGAACCGGCGGAAGGCGAGGCGAGCGGCAGGGGGACCGAACATGAGGCCATGGGCCAGCAGGCCGGCCCCGTGTTCAAACGCTGCCCGAAGTGCGAGGGCGTCTACAGGGGCGAGATTCTGGCGTACTGCCCGCGCGACATGGAGCGTTTGGTCGGCGATGACGAGTCCCCGGCGGCGGCGGAACATTCGGACGGCATGCGGAGGTGGGTCTGGGTCCTGGTCGCCCTCACCCTCCTCGCGGGCGTCTATACCGGCTACCGGATAAACAGTTACGTGTCCGCGGGGCCGACAGCCCCGGCTCAAACACGTGCCGGCGTTCGATGGGAGAGGCCGGTGACCGGGGGCGCGCTCAAGGGCAAGGAGGTCAGCCTTGCGGACCCGCAACACCCGGCACAGGCGGAGGGCGAAACTGTCACGGGCGAGGTCACGGTGGAGGTCAAGGTTGACCGGAAGGGGGAGGTCGTCTGGGCGCGGGCCGTCGGCGGTCCCCCGCCGCTGCACTCGGCGTGCGTGAAGGCCGCGCTCGAGTCGAAGTTCTCGCCCGGGGTACCGGCCCGCCGGGCGGCCACCGCTTCGGGGACGATCACCTACATCATTAAGAGCGACTAGCACAAACGCGCGGCGGCCTGGCGGGGCGAGTTCGTCCTGCTCAATGCCGGTTTGACGCCACCCGCCGCCCCTTCAACGCCCCTGTCTGTCCTTGCCCGCGTTCCAGATGGCGGCGGCCACCACCCACCCCTCTCCCGCCCGCCTCCATACGACGAGGTAGTTGCCCGACCTCACGTCAGTCACCCCGGGGCCGGCGGGCACGGTCGCCATGTAGTCTCCCGTCTCGTACGCCAGGTCGCCGCGCTGCTCCACGCTCAGCGTCTGCAACTGCACGAGCCGCACCCCCGACTCCATCACGCCACGCCAATATGCCGCGACCGCCTGCGGCCCCTCTACCACGCCGCCCCGTTCCGGCAGCAGCCTCGCGTCCGGGGCGTGGAGGGCGGCGGCCGCGGCGGCGTCGCGGCTGGCGAAGGCACCGATGAACTTCCGGTGGTGGGCTTCGATGGCCGCGGGCGCCTCCCCGCCCGCGGGGGGCGTCGCCTGTTCCTGCCCGTAGCCGAGGCAAAGGGTGACGGCCGTCAGAGCCGCCAGAAGGAGGGTGCGCGCCACCGCCGGCCGGCGGCCACCACCGACCCTCGGCATCGCCGCGTATCCCACATGTGAATGTGACACTTCCGAGTCGGCCATAAGAAATCGAGCCTCGTTGTCTCGCTGACTGTCCGCGTCGCTATCACGTCGTCCTACGCCGTTAGGTGCTTCGGCCTGGGTTCAATTCGCCGCCGGCACCGACCACGCCTGCGCTCACACGCCTTACCCTGCGCCCTGTGTGGTCATAGGGTGTTCTCCGACCATCGAGGCCGGGTTGCGGTGAGGTGGGTTTTCGTCAGACAGCCCGTTTCTACACTTTATGCGTCAGGGCGTCAACGAATAGATGGGGCAGCATGAACCCCAGGCATTCATGACACCGGATAAACTCCCTGGGTGGAATCGACGACGCAGAACCTTCCGACTTGTAAAGGATGAAGTCGCCGCTCGTCGGCCCGGCAAGTCGGCGAGGGCGCCCAACCTTACCCCTCCCGGCGCCTTCTGGTAGAATCGCACCGGAGTTCAAACAAAACTTGTTTTGGGCGGTAGCGAAAACGGCGGCCGCCGGTCTGGAGATCGTATGCCCTCCGAGGTGCAGACGCTGTGCGCCGCCATGCGCCAGTCGGTTGACTCCATCACCCAGGAATGGGTCGCCAAGGTCACGTCCGACCCTTACCTGCGCTCTGATGATGAGTTGACGCTCCACCAAATCATCGACCACGTCCCGCAGATGCTGGAGGAGCTTTGCTCCCTCCTCTCGCAGGAGGGGGAGCCTGACTTCCGGGACGTACGCGCGGCCAGCACGCACGGCTACGTCCGTTCGTTGGCGGGCTATACGCTGACGGAGCTACTGCGGGAGCTGGAGCTGCTCAGGGACTGTGTCTTCAATTTCGTCGCGGAGACGGAGGCCTGGCAAAAGGCCGGACGCGCCGAGACGGTGCGGGCGCTGCGTCTCGTCAACAAGTACTTCGGCGAGGACATCATTTTCGTCGTCGAACACTACCTCCGGCGCGGCGCGCGCCCCGCAGGCACGCCCGCAGGGGATCAGTGATTCCCCGCGCGAAGCCGATTCAAACAGAGGGAGGCGGAGCGGAGATGGCACCTTCAATCCTGGCGCGACTGCGCGCGTATGTGGGTGACCGCAGGCGGTCGCCGCGGCGGGGTGCGCGGTTCCTGGCGAGCGTGCCTGTGGCGGTCACCCCGCTTGACAAAGGCGCAGGTTCCTTACCGGCGCCGGGCGTTGAGGTTGCCGGCTTCACACGCGACCTCAGCGCCACGGGCCTCACCCTCGGGCTCGCCGCCGTGCGCGTCGGCGGGCGGTATCTAACGGACAACGAGTGCCACCTCGGCGTCAGGCTGGGTCTGCCGGCCGGCGACGTCTTTCTCCTGGCGCGCGTGGTGAGATTCGAGCAGCCGCCGGGGCCAGGCGGCGAATACCTGCTCGGGGCGCGCATACTGTCCGCGCGTGAGGGCGACCGCGCCGCCTACTACGAGTTCCTGAGAGGGCTGGAGCCTACGGAGCGGCGCGCGGCCGAGCGCAGGCGGGCGCGGGGCGAGTTGACGCGGCCCGGGGCGGTCGGCGCCGGGTGGCCGGCCGGGGCGGACGTCGCGAGCGCCGGTGAGTTGAGCACCGCCTTCGAGAACTTCGTCCGCATGGGCACGCCCGGCAGACGCACGTGAGCGCCCCGCCCTCCCAGCCCGATTCGCGCCGACAGCCCGTGGCGAACCGCATTTCGGTCGGCCGCGTCCGGTTGCGGAAGAAGTTGACGCGCCGGCCGTCCCGCCAAAGTCCCTCATGGAGCTAAAGCCTCTTCGACCCTCCCCGGGCGAGGCCTTCGAGACGTAACGTCGTGTGCACGGGGGCGGTTGCTGAAAGCCGCGTGCCTTTCGGCGTTTACTGCAAGGTATGACTGATTACTCAGAGGGGGAACGGCCGTTGACTTCGGACGAAGTCAGGGCACTGCTTCGCGCGTACACGGCGCTGGCGCTGGCTCGGCGCGCGGCCGAACTCTACAACGGCGCCGCCCCGACCCACCCTTATCTGGCGGCCATCGTCAACAACCAGGAGCTGGCCGCGCGCGAGCTGGACGCCGTGCTGGAGAGGGCTCTCTCCGAGGCCGGGGGCGGCGCCGCGCCGCTCGAGGCGGGAGAAGAGTACGCCGCCTTGGTCATGTGACGGCGTGCGGCGCCTCTTCTCTTCATGACATTCGTCGCAACGGGAATGTCGTGCGTTAGCCGATGCGGCCGACCTCCCTCGTCGTAACATAACGAGGGGTGAATTCCTTCCGTGTATTTTGGGCCGGGTGATCCGACATCAGGATCACCTTTTTTTATAGAGGTGGAGACGGCAGGGCGCGCGAAAAGTCTTCAGTTACCAGGATTCGTGACATTTGTACCAGCGAAAATGGGAGGATTATCGCTTGTGGCCGGAGGGGGATGAGTTTAGTGTGTGCGGACGCCGCGAAGCACCCTCGCTCGACCGGGCCATTTAACGTCTGATTTCGCGCCACGCCTGCCCGGGCGGCTGAGCACCCCTCTTCAAGTCGGCTGTCCCACCCACGGAGGCCACCAGACGTGCAGACTTTAGAAAATCGCGTCCTCTATGTCAGCGAGGACGAAGGCACAAGCGAACTTTTGACGGTCCTGCTGGCAACCAGCGGTTACTACGTGCTCACCGCCCCGACCCTGGTCACGGCTCAATTGGTGTCACGAGCGCAGACCTTTAACATGTACGTGATCGACGCACAGTTCTGGGGAGGTGAAGGGACGGAGCTGTGCAGAATCATCAGGGGGTTCGACCCTTTGTCACCCGTCATCCTTCACTCTTCCGACGCCGCCGAATCGGCGCGGCGGGAGGCGTTAGACGCCGGAGCGACCTTCTACATCCTCAAGCCCGATATCGGAAAGTTAATCGAGGCGGTGAGCTACGTCACGTGCGATCCCTTGCCGGAGGGCTGCGAGAGCAGGAGAGGCGTCCGGCCGCGGCCTCTACACGCTGAGCCGTGACGCCGAATGTCCATGCTGCCGCTAAGTCGTGGAGGCAGGCACGAGTCGGTCAGCGCTTTCGCCCGCGCGCTTAGCCTTCCAAACTACATGCCGAGGCAAAAGCCGGGCCCCCGAAGCAGCGCGCGTGGCGCGCGGAGAGCCCCTTTATCCATGCGGCCGCCACACGGTCGGAGCGGTGTAGGTGGTGGGATTCACCGGGCGCGTAACGCGACGGACGGTTGTAGTCTGCGTCGGGTCAGTTCCCGCCGCGACACTAAATGAAGCAGGTATTTTCCTGACAAGTAATACGCCCCGGCAGAGCCTGCCATGAGCAGCGTGCCCCACCCCCGGACGAAACCACCCGACCTTTCGAAGAAAGGTACATAAAAAGCTGTGAGTGAGAGACAGGCCCAGACCGTGAGTGTGAGGAGCAACCTCGCGACGTAAGAGGCGCGGCTGCGGCTCCCGGTTCTGTAAGCGCCGGCGGCTCTCAAGGGAACGAAGACGAAGGTCATGCAGCAGACGAAGGCGACGATTGTGAAGTAGGCGACGATAATTAAAAGGTCTGCGGTGTTCATGGATCGAACTCCCACGTGCGGCGATGATAGTCGCGCCCTCCGGGCCGTGGGCGCCGTTCAATATAGCTGTGGTGGCAAGGGGCGGGCTGCTTGAAGTGGACCCGCCCGGGCTCAGCGCGACCCCGACAGAGAAGTGGCTCGGCCGTGAGTGAATATAAATGCTTCGCTAACTCAAGAACACGGACGAATGTCCCAATTTGCGGGGCACAAACAGGCTAGAAGCAGTCTCATAAATACCCGGGGTGGTGTAGCCGCTGCGATTTTCCTGGGCAGTTCGCAGCCGGCGCGGCCGGGACGCAGGAGGGCGGCGAACGCACAAAAGAACGGGCGCGTGGCTCCCACAAGCCGCCGCACCCGTTCGATTTTCACGTCCATATCTTTCCCTATCTAATCCTCTGATGTGGCCTTGCGCCCGGCCAGCCCCGCGACCACGGCCGCCAGCTCGCCGGGCGCGACCGGCTTCGGGACGTGCACCTGGTAACCGGCGAGCAGCGCCCGCATCCGATCCTCCGCCCGGGCGTAGGCCGTCAGCGCCACCGCCGGCGTCCGCCCGCCCGCACCCTCCGCGAGCGCCCGCACCCTGCCGATCAGCGAGTAGCCGTCCTCGCCGGGCATCTCGATGTCAGCGACCAGCACGTCCGGCCGCCAACTCCCGAACACCTCCAGGGCCTCACCGGCCGAAGCGGCAACCCTCGCCTCGGCCCCGTACTGCCGCAGCACCGCCGACAGCAACTCCCGCGTGTTGGGCTCGTCATCGACGGCCAGCACTCGCAGCCCGCTCAGCGACGGCGGCGCGTACGGCCCCGCCTCGACCTCCGATACCGCCCGCCTGCGCTCAACATCCCCCGGCCACGCCCCGGCGGTCACGACCGGCAGCCTGATGATGAAGGTGGCTCCATGCCCCTCGCCGGGACTCTCCGCCGTGATCGTCCCCCCGTGCATCTCAACCAGGTCGCGGACGATTGAGAGTCCCAGCCCCAACCCCCCGTGCCTGCGTGTCGTCGAACTGTCGGCCTGCCGGAAGCGGTCGAAGACGTGCGGCAGGAAATCCGGGCTAATCCCATGCCCCGTGTCGGCGATGGTCATCTCCGCATGAGGGCCGTTCCGCACGAGCCGCACCTCGACGCGCCCCCCGTCGGGCGTGAACTTGACGGCGTTGGTCAGGAGGTTCGACACCACCTGCCGCAACCTCTCGCGGTCGCCCGAGACGAAACCCGCCTGCGGGTCGAGCGCCGTCTCGACCCGCACCCCTTTGGCCTCGGCCGAAGGGCGGGCGGCGGCCACCGCCGCCTCGATCAGCGGCGCGACGTGCACCGGCCGGAAATCGAGTTGGAGTTTGCCGGACGCGATCCGCGACACGTCGAGCAGGTCGTCGATGAGCCGCCCCTGCGACCTCGCGCTGCGCTCGATTGACTCCAGCGCGCCGTCGAGGTTCGCCCCGTCGATCTGGCCCGCCCGGATCATGGCCGTCCACCCGATGATCGGCGTCAGCGGCGTGCGCAACTCGTGAGAGAGCACGGCGAGGAACTCGTCCTTCATGCGGTTGGCCCTCTCGGCCTCCTCACGCGCCCGCATCTCGCTCACCAGCAGTTGCGTGCGCTCCGCCTCCAGCCGCTTCCGCTCGGTCACGTCCCGCGTCACCTTGGCAAAGCCGCGCAGCCGACCCAGGCCGTCCCTGAGGGGCGTCGTCAGCACCTCCGCCCAGAAGTCCGCACCCCCCTTGCGCACGCGCCACCCCTCCTCGTGGTGCCCGCCCTCCTCCTCAGCCGCCCGCAGGACCGACTCCGGCTTCCCGCCCCCGACCTCCCCCGGCGTGAAGAAGCGCGAGCAGTGCTCGCCGATGATCTCATCGGCCGCGTAGCCCATGACGTGCTCCGCCCCGGCGTTCCAGCTGACGACCCTGCCTGCGGTGTCAAGCACGAAGATGGCGTAGTCGCTCACGCCCTCGACGAGGAGCCGGAACCGCTCCTCGCTCTCGCGCAGCGCCTCCTCCGCCCGCCTGCGCTCGGTGACGTCGTTCGCGAGTATCAACTCGCCCTCCCTCCCGCCGAACGTCAACGGGTGCGCCGTGATCTCCACGTCGATGACCTCGCCGCACTTCCTCAAGTGTCTCCACACCCCGGCAGCGTGCAACCCCCGGGGGTTCTCTTCGATATAGCGGGACAGGGTCTGCACGTCCTCGGGCGGGCGGATGTCCTTGATCGTCATCGCGAGGAACTCTTCAAGCGAGTAGCCGTAGTGGCGGACGGCGGCCTCGTTGACGGCGAGGAATCGGAGCGTCTGCTGGTCGTAGACCCACATCGGCAGCGGGTTCGACTCGAAGATGAGCCGGTACTGCGCCTCCGACTGCC
Organism: Pyrinomonadaceae bacterium; assembly: GCA_036794905.1. Lineage (GTDB taxonomy): Bacteria > Acidobacteriota > Blastocatellia > Pyrinomonadales > Pyrinomonadaceae > QHXN01. The sequence continues at coordinate 40,910 of DAIRFV010000023.1, forward strand.
GCAGTTCGGCCGTGCGCTCCCTCACCGCTCGCTCCAGCCCTTCGCGGGCGCTCGCCTCCGCGCCCAGCGCCCGCTCAAGCTCGCGCCGCCGGGCGCGGTCCGCGATGTTCAGCTTTTCGAGGCGGCAGTGTGTCCGCACCCTGACCGCGTGGACGATCACGGAGAGGACGGCCGAGAAGAGGAGCATGAAGCCGAAATGGAGCCAGGCGGACGCCCCCCCTTCGAGCCAGTCCACGGCCGCCCAGCCGCCGACCGCCAGGCTGAGGATCAGGGCCAGCCAGCGGGCCGACAGGAAGAAGCAGCCGACGCCAATGACGACGAGGGCGACGTTGGTGGTCTGCACGGGGTCGCCCAGCAGGTAGAGGTGGAGCAGGCTGTTTGCGAGCGGCAGGAGGGTGGCCCCCGCCGCAATCGGGTGGGCGAGGTCAGGCGGCAGCGTCGAGCGCCTGAGGACGAGGTAGAGTCCGAGCAGCAGTACGGCCGTTAACGCCGCCGCGCCCGTCATCGTGGCCCTCGCCGAGGGTGGAAGAAGAATGGAGTGGCTGATCGCTAAGGCCACAAAGAGGAGGGAGACCCACAGGGTGACCGGTTTCAGGCTTTCCGCGACGACCCCGTCGAGGGCGGCGCGTAGTTGCCGGGCGGTGGCTTCCTTTACAGGAGCGTCGTCGGCCCCACAGGGCTGGACCGCGTCAACGGGGGCTGTGGTCATTACACGGCTCACGGGCGGCTACAATGATGACCCCGGTTAGGGGCGTTTCCGGGGACGGACAAATCGAGTCGCCGGGGACAGTGATGGCCGTAGGGCTGATGGCTCATGCTGTCGGCGGATGAATTTAGACGAGGGTGACTAAAAGTCAAGGAATTTTTTAACTCACACCTTCGGCCTACTTCGCCCGGTCTCGGGGTTGAGGCGTCACCACGATCTCAACTGAGGTCGGCTCGCCTCCGCCTTCCTTAATACAAAATCCAGCGCGTTCGACGGGAAGCGGCTGGATTGTGCCGGTCTTATCAAGCTTAGGGTGACCGGCCGGACTTCCGCCAGCCGA
>DAIRFV010000023.1:42055-43364 GCA_036794905.1 Pyrinomonadaceae bacterium
GATTTGGAGGGCGGCATCACCTCCGGCGGCGGTAGGGCCCACCTGCGCCGTGAGACGCGCCACCTCATCGCCGAGGGGCGCGCCGACATCCGGCTGAACCTGGCCGGGGTCAGGTACGTGGATTCGAGCGGGCTGGGGGAGATGGTGGCGGCCCAGACGGCAGCCCTCAGGGCCGGGGGCCGGGTGGCAATACTCTCCCCGTCGGCGAACGTGCGTGAGCTGTTCGAGGTGACGGCGCTGACGGCCGTCTTCGACATCTACGCGGGCGAGGCGGGCGCCCTCGTGGGGATGGAGACGGACCTGGACTGATGCCGCTCGCACCGGGGACACGGCTGGCCGCGCTAACCCGCGAGTTTTTTAGCGCCGGGGTGTATTTTGGATAGGAGCCTATATTTTACTATATGTATGCGTACTGACGGACTCAGCGTGACAGAGAGAAGCAAAAGTCCTCATCGGTGGGTGATGTCACAAGAGGGCCAGATAGTTTCATCACCCCTTACTTATCCTGACAATACCTCCACGATCAATCATTGACAGCGTTGTTATTCTTTGTTAAAACCTAGTGTAGGTCTTGCCCCCACATCTAGAGTGGGTGTTATATAAAAACCTCATAAAATTTCCCCTCACAGAGATTCCGGCCGGGTGACATGTTTCTCTCACCGGACCCTGTTTAAACTGCTCTCAGACCCCTCTCTCGGCCCGATCTGTTATTGCCGGGACGAACTGATTTACCTACTCGATATGGTACAAGCGCTTAAAAATATGCCCGCGGACCTCACCCTGGGAAGCGGGTCACCAAGCGGTGGATCACTGCTGGACCTCTGGCAGGGTTCAAAGGAGGAGACGGCGGAAGTAAGCGGCATCATCGCCGAGGCGATTGAGGAGTGGCTGGTGAACACGACGGTCTCCTCGCCGGAGGAGCCCCCAGACGTCCAGGCAGCGCGGGCTCTGGCCCGGCGTTACCGCTACCCGTATATTGACCTCCTTTCGGATGACCGATCCCCCGTAGACAACGAACTGCTCAACGACATCCCGGTCGAGCTGATACTGAAATACCAGTTCGTCCCCCTCCGGAGGGAGGGCCGGCGACTGCACATCGCGATCTCCGACCCCACCAACCTTGAGCGCATGGACGAGCTGTCCAGCGCGCTCTCCGCCCGCGTCGTTCCGTACGTGGCGACCGCGGGCGCCATCGAGGTCGTGCTCCGCAAGGGCGACGCGACCAAACGCGTCCTGCAGGAGGCTTCCTCAGATTTCCGCATCTCGCTCGTCAAGGAGACGGAGACGGGCGAAGAGATTTTAGACCTCG
>DAIRFV010000191.1:0-11596 GCA_036794905.1 Pyrinomonadaceae bacterium
CAGTAGGAAGACAAAGCGGCGCGTCCGGCCTGAAGGCTCCGGACGCGCCGCCTCTTTTTCTACTGTCTACTGACTACTGACTACTCATCCTTACCACTCGAACCGGCCGCGGTACTCGGTGGCTTCGATGAAGGCGCGCACCATCTCGGCGCGGTGGAAGTCGCCGCCGTTGTCTTCGAGCTTCTTGAGCCAGAAGTTGAAGCCCGAGAGGTCTGAGTCCGCGCCCTCGTCCGGGTTGCGGTGGAGGTAGCCGAAGTACTGCATGAGCACGAAGGCCGGGTTCTGCTCGCGGCCCCGGAACTCCGCGTTGTCGGCCACCTTGCGCAGCACGGTCGCGCGCGTCTCGGCGCCCGAGTTCAAGCCCTCGACGAGCGCGGCGCGCTGGTCGGTGGCGATGACGCCCGCGTTCGCGAAGAGCGCCTCCACGTACTGCGCGTTCGAGAGCGAGCCGTAGCGCTGCTGGAACTCGGCGCGCGCCACCCACGCCTCGGCCACCGCGGCCATGTTCGCCGCGAGCTGCTCCGGCCAGCCGTCCTGCCCGACGACGACGCCCTGCGCCGCCGCCTGCATGTCCACGAGGAACGCGTTGCGGCGCGGCATCGTCCCGTACGAAGCCTTGTGGAAGAGGTAGAGCGTGTAGCCGGTGCGCTGGAACTCGATGGAGAGGAAGAAGGCGCCCGAGGTGTTGACGCGCGAGCGCTGGAGGCAGCCCGCGTCGCCGTTGCACTGCGCGATCTCGTTCGACCAGAAGCCGAGGCCGGAGTCGTCGGCCTCGCGGCCGAGGAAGTCGCGGTACTGCTGCTCGACGAAGAAGACGGTGGCGTCGATGTCGTTGGCGACCTGCGTGACGAGCCCCGCCGTGTTGAAGACGCCCGAGAGCAGCGTCTGCCCCTGCGCGTTCGAGACGACCACGGTCGTCGCCGTCGTCACGTTGGGCACGAACTGGCCGCGCTCGGCCTCAAGCTCGAACTCGGCTTCGAGCGTCGGCCCGATGACCAGCTCGCCCATCTTCACACCGTCCACGAAGGCGTTGAGGATGGTGCCGGCGGGGACGTTCACCTTCTCGACCTCGATTTCGAGGTTGCGGTTGTCGGGGCGCGTGCGGAACCTGGCGATGCCCACGGGCGTCAGGCCGCCGATGGGCGCGCCGGCCAGCCGCGCGTCGAGGCGCAACTCGCCATTCGGGCCGGGCGTCGGCATCGGCGCGGGGCCGGGGTCGCCGAGCACCTGCGGGATGTTCGAGAACGAGCCCGCCAAAAGCGTCGCGCCCGCCTGGCTGGCGACGACGACGCGCGTGCGCGAGTTGATCTGCGGGACGGTCTGGCCGTTCTCGGTCTTGAGCCTGAACTCGCTGCGGTCGAGACCCGGCGCGACCGAGAGCTGGCCGACCCGCGCGCCGTCCACGAGGACGTTTAAGACGGTGCCCGCGGGCAGGTTCACGTCCTCGACGCGGACGCGGAACTCACGGTTGTTGAACTCGATCTCGTACTGCGCGTCGCCGCGCGGGACGATGCCATTGATGGCCGCGCCGGTCAGGTCGGCCTCGAACTCGTTCATGAAGGGGGTCGGGCTCGGCGTCGCGCCCGGGGTGGGCGTCGGGGTCGGGGTCGCCGTCGGCGAAGGGGTCGCGCCCGGGGTCGGCGTCGCGGTCGGCGTGGCCGTCGGGCCGGGGCTCGCGGTGGGCGTCGGCGTCGCGCCGCCCGTGCCGAAGACGCCCGTGACGATGTTCGTGCCCGACTGGGTGCGGACGGCGACCGTGGTGCCGTTCGCGACGGCGGGGACGGCCTGGCCGCGCCCGGTCTCAAGCTCGACCTCGCCCGCGCGGAAGCTGTCGAGCGTGATGACCCCGCTGATCTGCTGTCCGCCGACGAAGACGTTGAGCACGGTGCCCGCGGGCAGGTTCACGTCCTGCACCTCGACTTCGAGCTTGAGGTCGTTGCCCGGCCGCTGCCTGAACTCGGCCTTGCCGACGGGCGTCTGACCATTGATGGCCGCGCCGGAGAGTCCGGCGTTGATGATGATCTCGTCGTCGCCCGCGAGGGCGGGCGCGGCGGCCAGCACGGCCAGCGTCGCCAGGAGCGCGGCGAAGGCGAGCGCGGCGCGCTTCAGAGATGAAAGGGATGAAGGTGCGTTATGACCCTGTGGAATGAAAGCTCTGCTGCTCATGGGTTTTACTCCGCAATCTGTAAAGTCTCTTCAAGGCGGGGAGCCTCTACCTGCCCGACAGTGCCGGCCGGGTCGGAAAAAATACGCGGCGTCGGAGAAGTTTTTCGCGCGGCGCGCTATCATTGGGCTCAAAGCCGAACGCGCGAGGGGTCGGTCAACACATCAGCGCCGAAAGGACGAAGGGATGAGCAGGGAAGAGTTCGAGGGCGGCGGCTTCCAGACGCGCGCCATCCACGCGGGCAAGGGCGAGAACCGCACGCGCGCCGTCACGCCGCCCATCTGGCAGACGACGACGTTCAGCGCCGACTCGTCCGAGCACTTCGCGGCGGTCGCGTCGAGCGTGCGCCCGGCCGAGTTCTACACGCGCTACGGCAACCCGACGCACAAGGAGGTCGAGGCCACCATCGCCGCGCTCGAAGGCGGCGAGACGGCGCTGCTGACTTCGTCGGGGATGGGCGCCATCTTCACGGCGCTGATGTCTTGCTTACGCGCGGGCGACCACGTCGTCGCGCAGACGAACCACTACGCGGGCGCGATGACGCTCTTCGAAGACCTGCCTCTACACTTCGGCGTCGAGGTGACCACCGTCGATCAGACGCGGACCGACGAGTTCGAAAAGGCCGTCCGCCCGAACACGCGCGTCATCTACGCCGAGTCGCCGACGAACCCGCTCATGCAGATCACAGACCTGCGCGCCGTCGCCGAGCTGGGGAAGAGCCGCCGGATCACGACCATCGTCGATAACACCTTCGCCACGCCCGTCAACCAGCGACCCCTGGAGTTCGGCTTCGACGCCGTCGTCCACAGCGCGACGAAGTACCTCGGCGGACACTCCGACGTGACGGCGGGCTGCGTCGTCTCCACGCGCGAGTTCGTCGAGCGCGCGTGGCACTTCTCCCTGCTCGCGGGCTCGATCCTGAGTCCGTTCGACGGCTGGCTGCTGCTGCGCGGCCTGCGCACGCTGGCGCTGCGCGTCGAGCGGCACAACTCGAACGCGCTGGCGCTCGCGCGCTTCCTCGAAGGCCGCGCGGAGGTCGAGCGCGTCCACTACCCGGGGCTCGAATCGCACCCGCAGCACGAGCTGGCGGGCACGCAGATGTCGGGCTTCACCGGGATGTTCTCGGTCGAGCTGCGCGGCGGCTTCGAGGCGGCCGAGCGCCTCATCGCCGCGCTGCGGCTGGCCACCAACGCCCCGAGCCTCGGCGGCCACGAGACGCTCGTCGTCCACCCCGCCGCCATGTGGCGCGGCTACATGACGGCCGAACAGCTCCTCGCCCGCGGCTTAAGTGACAGCCTCGTCCGCGTCTCCGTCGGCGTCGAGGACGAGCCGGACTTGCTCGAAGACTTCACACGCGCGCTCGGCGCGTTGGGGTGAGGGGTGTTAGTTGGGTGCTGGGTGTTGGGTGTTGGATGATAAGACGATACAGGCTCTCTTATCACCCAGCACCCAGCACCCAGCACCCAAAACCTGGAGGACTGATGCGACGACTCCACTACCATCTGGTTGACGTGTTCACAGACCGCGCGTTCGGCGGGAACCCTTTGGCGGTCATCACGAACGGGCGCGGCGTCTCGGGCGAGACGATGCAGGCCGTGGCGAAGGAGTTCAATTTGTCGGAGACGACCTTCGTGCTGCCGCCCGACGACCCGCGCCACGACTGGCGCGTGCGCATCTTCACGCCGGGGAGCGAGCTGCCGATGGCGGGCCACCCGACCATCGGCACCACCTTCGTCCTCGCGCGCGAGCACCTGATCCCGCGCGGCGAGCGCGAGTCGAACATCGTGCTCGAAGAGGGCGTCGGCCCCGTCCCCGTGCGCGTCGAGTTCGAGGGCGGCGAGCCCGTCTTCGCCGAGATGAGCCAGCCGCTCCCGACCTTCGGCCCCCGGCCGGCGGACGCGACGGCCGTCGCCGCGATGATCTCCCTCGGCGTCGAAGACCTGGACTCGTCGCTGCCCGTCGAGGTCGTCTCGTGCGGCGTGCCGTTCCTCTTCGTGCCGCTGCGTTCGCTCGACGCCGCGCGGCGCGCGCGGCCCCGCGCGGACTTGATGGAACGTGTCGCGCAGGAGCACGGCGTCCCGCCCCAGGTCTTCGTCTTCACGCGCGAGACGGAGAGCGCCTCCTCGACCGTCCACAGCCGCATGTTCGCGCCCAACTTCGGCATCACCGAAGACCCGGCGACCGGCGGCGCCAGCGGCCCGCTCGGCTGCTACCTCGTCCGCCACCGGATAGTCCCCTGCGACCCCGCGGCCGAGATCGTCAGCGAGCAGGGCATCGAAATGGGCCGCCCCAGTTACATCCGCATCCGCATCGAACGCCACGATGACCGCATCACCGCCGTCCGCGTCGGCGGCCAATGCCACTTCATGGGCGAAGGGTTGATTGAAATACCGTGGTAAGGGCGTGAACCGTGAACCGTCAACCGTGACAAGCAAGAGCACGCTGACTCTTCTCGTCACGGTTGACGGTTCACGGTTCACGCCCTTGTTACGGTTCACGCGCGAACGGAGTGAGCGATGGTCGCAGCAGCAATGCCGAGGGGCCCGCGCGGCGGGCGTTTGATGGGCAACATGCGCGAGTTCAACGGCGACTCGCTGGGCTTCGTCGAGCGGTGCGCGCGCGAGTTCGGCGACGTGGTGCCGACGCGCTTCCTCTACGTCCCCGCGCTCTTCCTCTTCCACCCCGACCACGTCGAGTACGTGCTCGCCGCCGGCAGCAAGAACTTCATCAAGGCCGCCTCTTTGCGCTCGCCCTTCTTCCTCCGGCTGGTGGGCAACGGGCTGGTGACGAGCGAGGGCGAGTTCTGGCGCCGCCAGCGGCGTCTGGCGCAGCCGGCCTTCCACCACCAGCGCATCAACTCTTACGCCGAGACGATGGTCTCGTACGCCGAGGGCATGGTTGCGGGTTGGGGCGACGGCCAGACGCTCGACGCGCACGACGAGATGACGATGCTGACGCAGCGCGTCGTCGCGCAGACGCTCTTCAGCGCCGACGTGTCGGGCGAGTCGCGCGAGATCGGCGAGGCGCTCTCGAACATCGTCCGCCCCTTCGCCTCGCAGGCGACGCTCAAGTGGATCCTCGACAACCGCCTCCCCACCCCCGCGCACCTGCGCTTCAACCGCGACGTGCGCAAGATCGACCGCTTCGTCTACCGCCTCATCGAGGAGCGGCGCTCGTCGGGCGAGGACACGGGCGACCTGCTCTCGATGCTCCTCGCCGCGCGGGACGAGGACGGAAGCTCGATGAGCGACCGCCAGCTCCGCGACGAGCTGATGACCATCTTCCTCGCCGGCCACGAGACGACGGCGCTCGCGCTGACGTGGGCCTGGTACCTGCTCGCGCAGAACCCGGAGGCCGAGGCGAAGCTCGCGGCCGAGTTGGAAGATGTGCTGGGCGGGCGGGCGCCGGCGGCGGACGACCTGCCGCGTCTGCGCTACGCCGAGTGGGTCGTGAAGGAGGCGATGCGTTTGTACCCGCCCGCGTGGGCCGTGGGGCGCGAGTGCGTGCGCGAGTGCGAGGTGGGCGGCTACCGCGTCGCAAAGGGGATGCAGGTCTTCGGCTTCCAGTGGGTCAACCAGCGCGACGCGCGCTGGTTCGCGGACCCGCTCGCCTTCCGCCCCGAGCGCTGGGGCGACGAATCAATCTCGCGCCTCCCCAAGTACGCATACTTCCCCTTCGGCGGCGGCCCGCGCCTCTGCATCGGCAACTACTTCGCCACGATGGAGGCCGTCCTCATCCTCTCCACCGTCGCCCGACGCTTCCGCCTCCGCCTCGTCCCCGACCAGACCGTCGAACTCCTGCCCGCCGTGGCGCTGCGGCCCAAGCACGGAATCAAGATGCAGTTGGAGGCGCGTCAGGGCGCGGCTTAAGGGGCGCGCACCTGGATGCGGTTCACGATGGTGCCGGTGGCACCCACGCTCCTGCAAATGTCCTCGGCCGCCCTCTTCAAGTGCTTCGCGGGGACGGAGCCCGTCAGCGTCACGCGGCCCCCGAGGACGCTCGCTTGCACGCGCGACAGTCCCTGGCTCCGCAGCGCCCCGTCCAGAGTCAGTTTCAACATCGCGTCCTCCGAAGACGAGATCACCGCCCGACGCTCTTCGCGGGGGGGCGTGACGGGGGGCGTCGTCAGAAAAGTTCCATCCGGAGTGGGGGAGGGCGTGGGCTGGGGGCGCGTCTCAGGGTTCACCCGCGGGGTCGGCCGTGGCGTCGGCCGCGGGGTCGGCCGCGGGGTCGGCTCGTGAACCGGCTTTGGCATCGGAGTAGACACGGCTGCCCGCTCGGGCTTTGGGGTCGGAGACGGCGGAGGAGTTTGGACGGGCGTCGGTGTGGGTGTCATCGTCGGCGTCCCGGCCGGGGGCGGCGTCGAGTCCGCACGGGGCGTCGGGGTGACGGCGGGCGGCACATTCACGTTCCCGTTCGTCACCGCGAGCCGGTCAGAGTCCCCGCCCCGGCCGGAGGCGAGCCAGGCGACGATGAAGACTCCGAGCAGCGCAGCCACCCCGGCAAGGAGCCAAGCCCTGGGCGTGAGAGCCGGCGACGGTGTGGGCGTGGGCGTGGGAGGAAGGGGCGGGGGTGGCGGAGGCGGAGGGGGCTCGACCGGGGGCAGCCACTTGCGGACGTCTTCGATCAGCCGCCCGATGTCATCTTCGAGAGGTGGCTGCGAGGCATCGACCCAATGGACGGAGCTAAGGTAGAAGAGCAGGGCGTTGCTGTAACGAACTTCGTCGATGCGGAAGGGAATGACTTTCGTGGGCGAGCCTTCGCCTTCGAGGAAGGCGCATTGGATTTCGCGGAGGACATGAGGCGAAACGTTCGAGTGGGCGGAAAGGACGAGGACGAGGACGGGGCTCTGGGTAATGGCCTTGACGATGGCATCCTCGTAGATCACGCCGTACTGGATGTCGCGCGGCGCCATCCAGCACTTAATCGAATGCCCTTCGAGCGTCCGGCAGACCTGCTCCGCGACCTCTCGGTCTTCGACGGCGTAGCTGATGAAAACGTCGTGAGCCATCTCTGAGGAACTCCTGTCGCGAGCCGGCGGGGCGGTCGTCCCCTGAAGAAGAACGAACTTTATCAGAACGAAGTGCCGCACGGGTAGATGATTTTGGCGGCCGGCGCGGCGGTTAAACTCAAGCAATCCCGCGACTTGTCCCCGTGCGTCGGCGCGCGCCGCCCGGGCGGGCGCGCGCCTCAAGAATTCCTCAAGTCGAAACCCGTACATTGGCTCCGGTTTGAGCAGCGGGGTCTGACCCGGCCCCGCCCGTCGGAAAATTTTCGCCCCGGAGATGAAGCGTTGAACGCCTCACTGCGCAAGCTCAGAGGAACTCACATGGTGCAGGTGATCCCCGAAAAGATCGCGCCGCCGGAGGAGCTGCCGCGCGTCTCGCGCGGGCGTTTGCTCGTGACGCTCAGGGAGAGCATGGAGGGCTGCAACTCGACCATCGTCGCCGGGCGCGCCGGCACCGGCAAGACGATGCTCGCCAACGATTTCGCGCGGCGCTCGGGCCGCCGACTGGCGTGGTACAAGCTCGACGCGCCCGACTCCGGGCTGTCGGTCTTCCTGCGCCACCTCTGCGCGAGTCTGGCGAAGGCGCGGCCGGGCTTCGGCGCGCTGACGCTCGGACGGCTCGGCCCCGAAGCCGCGTTGGACGACGTGCCGCTGGCGGTCGAGTGCCTCGCCTACGAACTGCTCGAAGCGAACGAGCCCGCGCTGGTCGTCATAGACGATTTGCACCTCGTCTACGACGCGGAGTGGGTGGTGCCTCTGTTCCGGCGCTGGCTGCCGCTCTTGCCGCCGGAGGTGCACGTGATGCTTCTGGGGCGGAGCCTGCCGCCGACGCCGCTCTGGCGCATGCGCTCGAAGCAGACGCTGTGCGTGCTCGACGAGGAGGCGCTCGCCTTCACTGTGGAGGAGGCGCGCGCCCTCTACGCGAGCTACGGGCTGGCGCCCGAGCGCGCCGACGCGGCCCTCCGCGAGACCCGGGGCCGCGCCGCCACGCTCGACGCGCGCGCGCGCCGCGAGTGGGTCGCGGAAGAGGCCGAGCGGGCGCCCGCGCCGCGCGCCCCGCGCCACACGGGCCGCCTCTCGCTGCGGCTCGTGAAGCCTCCGCGCAAGACGTTGGGCACGGCCTGAAGGAGATGCGAGATTTGAAATGTCAAATTTGACATCGTCTTGAGAGCAACTCCGAGTCGGGCTCTTAATCCTCGCAGACAGTGAGCAGCGCCGCGCCCCAAACGGGGGCGGCGCTAAACTACTTCCCCGTTTCGGGAAAGCGGGCGCGTTTAAGGTATACTTCCCGACCCGAACGCGCCCCGTAGGTTCTCGAACACATTCGCGCAGACCGAGCCGAGGCCCCGGTTCGCCCCGCCCCGGGCGAGCCCCGAAGCTGAAGGAAGCGATGGCGAACTTGCCGCACCGTCAGGAAGGGAGCATCCACGACACGCCGCCGCCGGGGACGGCCGCGGCGCCGCAGCTCCCGACGTTCTTCCTGCGCACGAAGCTTCTGCCGCCGCGCCCGGCGCCGTCGCTCCTACCCCGGCCGCGCCTCGTCGAGCGCTTGCAGCAGAACCTCGCGCACGCCGTCACGCTCGTCACCGCGCCGGCCGGCTCGGGCAAGACCACCCTCGTCGCCGACTTCATCCGCACCGGCGGGCACCCGTTCGTCTGGTATCAGTTGGACAGGGCCGACGCCGACCCGCTCGTCTTCCTCGGCTACGTCACGCACGGCATCAAGCGGCTCGTCCCGGCCTTCGGCGACGCCACGATGTCCTACATGCAGGAGGCGAAGGAGCTGGCGCAGGCGCCCGAGCGCGCCGTGGACGTGCTCCTGAACGAAGTGCTCGACAGCGTCGAGCAGCAGTTCATCCTCGTCCTCGACGACTACCACCACCTCGGCGCGGAGACGCCGGTGCACAAGGTGGTTGACCGCCTGCTCGCGTACCTGCCCGACCTCATCCACGTCGTCATCATCTCGCGCGACATGCCGCCGTTGGCGCTCGCGCGCATGCGGACGCAGGCCAGCCTCGCCGTCATCGACCGGCAGGAGCTTCTCTTCACGGACGAAGAGACGCGGGAGCTGTTCCGCAAGGTCTTCGATTTAGAGCTGACGCCCGAGCAGTTGGCCGAGTACCGCGAGCGCACGCACGGCTGGATCACTGCGCTCCAGCTCGTCCGGCAGGTCGCGCAGCGGCAGGCGCTCGCCAGAAGCGGCGAGGCGTCGGCCGCCCCGCCCGACCTCGTCGAAGTCCTGCGCCAGAGCGAGCGCGACATCTTCGACTACTTCGCCGAAGAGGTCTTCGCCGACGAGACGGAGGAGGTGCAGCAGCTCCTCCTCCGCGTCTCCCTGCTCGAACGCGTCGAGCCCGACGCGTGCAACCGGCTCTACCCGCAGTCCTCCGCGACGCTCAACTCGCTCGTGCGCCGCAACGTCTTCATCTCGCTCGCCTCCGACGGGCGCGGCGAGGAGTACCGCCTCCACCCGCTCTTCCGCGGCTTCCTCCAGCGCCGCTTCCGCGCCGAGCAGGGCCGCCCGGCCGTCGCCGCGGAGCACGCGCGCCTCGCAGACTTCTTCCTTGAGCGCGAGCAGTGGGAGCCGGCCATGCGCCACCTCGTCGCCGCGGAGGACTACACGCGTGCGGCGCAGACCATCGCCGAGCGCGGCGGCGCGTGGATCACGGCGGGCGCGCTCTCTTCGCTCGCCTCGTTCGCCGACGCGCTGCCCACGCAGGCTCTGGAAGCGCACCCGCGCGCGCTCGCGCACCGCGCCGAGGTCGCGCGCCTGCGCGACGAATACGACCACGCGCAGTCCCTCTTCAACCGCGCGGCGGCGCTCCTGCACGAGCACGCGGACGCGGAGGGCGAGGCCGAGGCGTTCCACTCGCTCGCCACCATCGCGCGCCGCCGCGGCGACTGCGAGACGGCCTTCAACTACCTCGACCGCGCCGTCGAGCTGACGGACGAGCGCTCCGTCGTGAGGACGAAGTGCGGCAACACGCGCGGGCTGTGTCTGGTCGGGATGGGTCAGTGGACGGAGGCCGAGCGCGAGTTCCGGCTGGCCTTGCAGTCGGCCGAGGAGCGCGGCGACCGCTACTACGCGCGCCTGATCGCGCACAACCTCGGCACGCCCGCCGGCATCCGCGGCGACTTCGGCGAGGCGCTCCGCTGGTACCGGCGGATGCTGCGCGACGACGCGGGCGGCGCGCCCCCCGTCCCGCAGGAGGCCGTCGCGCACCTCAACACCGCGCGCTGCCACGTCCACATGGGCGACTTCGCCGCGTGCGAGCGCCACCTCGACCGCGCCCTCGAAATCTGCCAGCTCTACAACCTCTCGGCGCTGCGCGGCGAAATCTTCGAGTGCTACGGCAACCTCTACTACGAGCAGCGCGACGCGGCGCGCGCCGTCGAGTTCTACGACCGCGCCGAGCGCGTCTACGACGAGGCGGGCGTCGAGGTCACGCGCACCGAGCTGCTCGAAGAGCGCGGCCTGCTCGCGCTGCAACTGGGCGACCTCGCGCAGGCGCGCTCGCTGCTCGACCGGCTGGTCGAAGGCCGCGCGCACGACGAGATGGGCCGCCGGCGCGCGGTCGTCGCCCGCTCGCGCGTGCTCATCGCGCAGGGCAAGTTCGAGGAGGCGCGCCGCGACCTCGACCCCGCGCTCGAATACTTCCGCGCGCACGGCGTCTACTGCAACGAGGCCCCGGCGGCGATGCTGCTCGCCGTCTGCGAGCACGCCGCGGGGGACGAGCCGGCGACGATGGGCCACCTGCGCCGCGCGCTCGACCTCGCCGCGCGCTACGACTACGAGTACTGGCTCCGCGGCTGGGTGGCCGACTACCCGCAGGTCTTCTCCGCGCCCGAGGCGGCCGAGCTGCTCCCCGCCGACCTGCGCGAACAGCTCCCGGCGAGGGCGGCCGAGGCGCGCGCCGCGGCGACCGCCGAGCGCCCGGCCTTCGTCGCCGTCCCGCAGGCCCCGGCCGCGGACTTGACCATCCGGATGCTCGGCGCGGTCGAAATCTTCCGCGACCCGGCGCGCCCCTTCTCGCCCGACGCGTGGGTCACGCGACGCTCGCGCGACATCCTCTGCTTCATCGCCTCGCGCCGCCACCGCCGCGTCTCGAAGGACACGATCATCGACACCTTCTGGGGCGAGTCGGACTTCGGCTCGGTCGAGAAGAACTTCCACCCGACCATCTCGCACATACGCAAGGCGCTCAACAGTAACCAGCCGTTGAAGCAGAACTTCCTGCTCTACCGCGACGGCGACTACCAGCTCAACCCCGAGTTCTCCTGCCGGATCGACACGGAGGAGTTCGACCGCCTCGTCGCGGAAGGCGACGCCGCGCGCCGCGCCCGCGACGCCGAAGCGATGGCGCGCGCCTACGAGGAGGCGGCCGCGCTCTACCGCGGCGAGTTCATGCAGGGCTCTTACGACG
>DAIRFV010000461.1:0-3087 GCA_036794905.1 Pyrinomonadaceae bacterium
TTGGCCTTGCCCTTCGACGCCTTCATCACCTGCCCGACGAAGAAGCCGAAGAGCGCCTCCTTGCCCCCGCGGTAGGCCGCGAGCTGCTGCGGGTTGGCGGCGAGCACGTCCGAGACGACCTTCTCGATCTCGCCCGCGTCCGAGACCTGCGCGAGCCCCTGCTCCTCGATGACGGCCTCGGCGCCCTTGCCCGTCTTGAACATCTCGGCCAGCACTTCCTTGCCCTGCTTGCCGCTGATGCGCCCCTCCTCGACGGCGCGGACGAGCGCGCCCAGCTCCTCGGGCGAGACGGGCGAGGCGTCCGCCTCGACGGCGGCCGCGTCAAGCTCCCGCAGCAGTTCACCTTTCAGCCAGTTGGCCGCGCCGCGCGGATTCGACGCCGCCGAAGCGCGCTCGTAGAAGTCCGCGAGCGCCGCGTCGCGCACGAAGAGCGAGGCGTCGCTGAAGGAGAGCCCGTACTGCTCCATGAAGCGTTTGCGCCGCGCGTCCGGCAACTCCGGCATCGCGGCCCTCACCTGCTCGACCCACTCGGCCGTCACCGTCAGCGGCTGCAAGTCGGGCTCGGGGAAGTAGCGGTAGTCGTGCGCCTCCTCCTTCGAGCGCATCACGCGCGTCTGCCCGGCGCGCTCGTCCCACAGGCGCGTCTCCTGCGTCACGCGCCCGCCCCCTTCGATGAGCGCGATCTGGCGCTCGATCTCGAACTCGATGGCGCGCTGCATGAAGCGGACGGAGTTGAGGTTCTTCAGCTCGACCTTCGTCCCGAACTTCTCTTCGCCCACGCGGCGCACCGAGACGTTCGCCTCGCAGCGCAGGTTGCCCTTCTCCATGTCGGCGTCCGACGCGCCCACCCACTGCAAGGCGCGGCGCACGTGGTTGACGTAGTCGTAAGCCTCCCAGGAGGTGCGGAAGTCGGGCTCGGTGACGATCTCGGCCAGCGGCGTGCCCGCGCGGTTGAGGTCGATGTAGGAGTAGCGTTCGGTTTCGGGCAGACCCTCGTGGACGTTCTTGCCCGCGTCCTCTTCGAGGTGCAGCCGCGTGATGCGAATCTGCATCGGCCGCCACTCGCGCGCGTGCCCGCCCTCGTCGCGCTCGGCGGTCACGATCTCCAACAGCCCCTGCTCGGAGAACGGCCGGTCGTACTGCGAAATCTGGTAGCCCTTCGGCAAATCCGGGTAGAAGTAGTTCTTCCGCGCGAAGATCGAGACCTCGTTGACGTGCAGGCCCAGAGAGAGCGCCGCCCGCGCGCCCAGCTCGACCGCGCGCCGGTTCAGAACCGGCAACGCCCCGGGCAGCCCCAGACAGACCGGGCACGTGTTCGAGTTCGGCTCGTCCCCGAAGCGCGTCGAGCAGCCGCAAAAAATCTTCGACTCCGTGCTCAACTGCGCGTGAATCTCCATGCCGATGACGGCTTCCCAACCGTTTTTCATAAGAAGTCAGAAGTCGGAAGTCAGAAGTCAGAAGTCAGAAGGTTGTTTACGCGGCGAGTATAACAAACGCCAAACGGCCTCCTCAACAGGCGCACTTTCGGCCGCCGCGCTCCGTATCAATCCGTACACCACTTCGCCGCGTACTATTGTAGAATGCGTTCACTCGTTCCCACGTCTACGCCGCGGTTCCCCGCTCGCGGCCGTTCGCAGAAGAAAAAGGGGGCCAGCGCCCTCTCCACCTTTTCTTCCCAAGGAGGAACTACAGAGCTATGGCCAAACAAATCGCGAAGATCCTGGGCGTCGTGTTCATCCTGGTCGGGATTCTGGGCTTCCTGGTCCCCGGCCTGCTGGGCATGCACCTGAACCTTGCGCACAACCTCGTACACCTGATCTCGGGCGCGCTCGCCCTCTACTTCGGCTTCTCCGGCACGCTCGCCGGGGCGCGCCTCTTCTGCATCGTCTTCGGCGTCGTCTACGCGCTGCTCGGCGTCGCGGGCTTCCTCCTCGGCGGCGCGGGCGCGCACACGGTCGAGGCCGTCCCCGCGCACGGGCAGGATTCGAGCCTGTTTGCGGTTCTGCCCCGCACGCTCGAACTCGCCTCGCCCGACCACCTCGTCCACATCCTGCTCGGCCTCGTCTTCCTCGTCGGAGGCTTCCTGACGAAGGCGGACCTCGACCGCGCGGTGGACTAAGCCCTCTCCATTAAATTAACCACCGCCGACACGGAGGCACGGCTTGTAGACTTATGCCTGTAAGCCGTGCCTCCGTGTCTGCGGTGGTCAACTTCTCTCTAAGCTCAACCGTCAACCGTTCTATCAACCGTCGTCCCGCGCGCCGGAGGTTGCCCGCCCCGTCCCGCTCCCTTAAGATAGCCCTTCATTTGCAAAACATCCGAGGAGAATTTTTCAGCCAATGATTAAGACCGTCGAGTGGTCGGACGAGGGCGTCCGCATGATCGACCAGCGCCTTCTGCCGACCGAGGAGAAGTACCTCACCTTCCGCTCCTGCGAGGAGGTGGCCGAGGCCATCAAGGCCATGGTCGTGCGCGGCGCGCCCGCCATCGGCGTCTCGGCCGCGATGGGGCTCGCGTTGGGGACGATGCAGGCCGTCGGCACCTCGGTCGAAGATTTGGAGCAGGACTTCGACTACTTCTGCGACATCATGTCGAAGACGCGCCCCACGGCCGTCAACCTCTTCTGGGCCATCGAGCGCATGCGCCAGCGTTTCCAAAGCTCCCGGGCCGCGGGCGCCGACGCCGAGCAGATTAAGAAGGATTTAATCGAAGAGGCCCAGCAGATTTTCCGCGACGACATCGAGTCGAGCCGCGCCCTCGGGCGCTTCGGCGGCGAGTTGATCCCCGACAACTCGACCGTCCTCACCCACTGCAACGCGGGCGCGCTCGCCACCGCGGGCGACTACGGCACGGCGCTCGGCGTCGTCCGCGGCGCGCGCGACGCCGGCAAGCGCGTCGCCGTCATCGCAGACGAGACGCGCCCCTTCCTACAGGGCGCGCGCCTCACGGCCTGGGAGCTTCAGAAGGACGAGATACCCGTCACCGTCATCACCGACAACATGGCCGGCCACGTCATGAAGCAGGGCAAGATCGACTGCGTCGTCGTCGGCGCCGACCGCATCGCCGCCAACGGCGACACGGCCAACA
>DAIRFV010000192.1:0-11566 GCA_036794905.1 Pyrinomonadaceae bacterium
TCGACCAACCCCAAGGTGACGCAGGTCGGCGACTACATCTTCCGCGTCTGCTTCACCGACGACTTCCAGGGCGCGGTCGCCGCCAAGTTCGCCGCCAACACCCTGAAGGCGAAGAAGGCCGCCATCCTCGGCGACTTCAACTCCGACTACTCGAAGGGCATGACGCAGTACTTCGAGCAGGAGTTCACCGGCGCGGGCGGCCAGATCGTCGCGCGCCAGTCCTACACCAACACCGACGCGGACTTCAAAGGCCAGCTGACCAACATCCGCGCCGCCTCCCCCGACGTCATCTTCGTCCCCGGCTACTACGGGCAGGTCGGCGTCATCGCCAAGCAGGCGAAGGAGCTGGGCATCACGGCCCCGCTCCTGGGCGGCGACGGCTGGGACTCGCCGAAGCTCTTCGAGCTGGGCGGCACGGCGCTCGACGGCGCCTACATGGTCAACCACTACTCGACCGACGACCCGGCCCCGGCCGTCCAGAAGTTCGTCAACGCCTACAAGGCGAAGTTCGGCGTCGTGCCCGACGCCATCGCCGCGCTCGGCTACGACGCGATGAACGTGCTGGCCGACTCCATCCGGCGTGCGGGCGCGACCGACAGCGCCAAGCTGCGCGACGCCATCGCGCAGACGAAGGGCTTCGCCGGCGTCACCGGCGCGATCACGCTCAACGCCAGCCGCGACGCGGTGAAGCCCGCCGTCGTCTTCGAGCTGCGCGACCGGAAGCTGGTCTACAAGGAGACCATCCAGCCCCCGGGCGCCGCCCCGACGGCGGGCGCGAGCCCCGCGGCCGCCGCCTCGCCCGCCGCGAACGCGAACGCGCCGGCGAACACGAACGCCAGCGCGAACGCCAACACGAACGCCAACACGAACAGGAACGCGACTCCGTAGGGCGCGACGGAAGCAGGGCATGGACACCTTCGTTCAGCAACTCATCAACGGCCTGACCATCGGCTCGATCTACGCGCTCATCGCGCTCGGATACACGATGGTCTACGGCATCCTGCGCCTCATCAACTTCGCGCACGGCGACATCTACATGCTGGGCGCCTACAGCGGCTTCTTCATCGCGCAGTGGATGGGGTTCGGCGCCGAGCCCTCGCTGGCGAGCCTCGGCGTGACGCTCGTCGGCTCGATGATCGTGGCGGCGCTGGTCGGCATGGCCATCGAGCGCTTCGCCTACCGCCCCGTGCGCAAGTACGCGCGCATGACGACGCTCATCACGGCCATCGGCGTCTCGCTGCTGCTGGAGAACCTCGGCGTCGTCATCTTCGGCGGCGCGCCGCGCTCGTTCCCCGAGCTGTTGCAGAACGAGACCTACACGCTCTTCGGCAACGCCGCCATCTCGAAGTCGCAGTTGCTCATCTTCGGCGTCTCGGTCGTGCTGATGATCGTGCTCCAATGGATCGTCTACAAGACGAAGGTCGGGACGGCGATGCGGGCGGTCTCCTTCAACCTCAACTCGGCGAAGCTGATGGGCATCAACACCGACTTCATCATCGTCTTCACCTTCGCGCTCGGCTCGGCGCTGGCCGCGGCCGGCGGCGTCCTGACCGCGCAGTACAACCCGACCATCTACCCGCTGATGGGCATCATCACGGGCCTGAAGGCGTTCGTCGCGGCCGTGCTCGGCGGCATCGGCAACATCCCCGGCGCGGTGCTGGGGGGCTTGCTCATCGGCGCGGCCGAGACCTTCGTCGTCGGCTACGGCCAGCTCGTCGGCATCCCCTCGACGTACCGCGACGCCGTCGCCTTCGCCATCCTGATTCTCGTCCTGCTCTTCCGCCCCGCCGGCCTGCTGGGCACGACGGTGCAGGAGAAAGTCTGAAAGGGGTGTTGGGTGTTGGGTGTCAGGTGTTGGGTAAAGACAGTCTCTTCTTACCCAACACCTGACACCCAGCACCCAGCACCCAGCACCTAACCTATGCCTGGTTTCGTTAAAAAGCTCCTCGGCGCGGCCGCCATCCTCGTCGTGCTCTACGCCGTCAGCGCGGCGATGAGCCGCGAGGGGCTGTTCGGGTTCGGGCTCGGGGCCTACCACGCCGAAGTCCTGATGCTCGTCGGCATCAACGTCATCCTCGCCGTCTCGCTGAACCTCATCAACGGCTTCACGGGGCAGTTCTCCATCGGGCACGCGGGCTTCATGGCCATCGGCGCCTACGCGTCCGCGTACTTCACCGTCTACCACGGGCAGGCTCTGGAGGCGTCGCTCGGCGGCGGCACGCTCGCGCACGCGCTCGTCTTCACCGTCGCCATCCTCATCGGCGCCATCGTCGCGGGCGTGATGGGGCTCCTCGTCGGCATCCCCTCTTTGAGGCTGCGCGGCGACTACCTCGCCATCGTCACGCTCGGCTTCGCCGAGATCATCCGCATCGTCATCCTCAACCTCGACGTGGTCGGCGGCGCGACGGGCTTCAGCGTCCCCGGCTCGGTCAGCTTCTTCTGGGTCGGGATCGTCGCCGTCGTCACCATCGTCGTCGTCCACAACATCGTCAAGTCCGACACGGGCCGCGCGCTCATCTCCATCCGCGAGGACGAGCTGGCGGCCGAGGCGATGGGCGTCAACACGACGCGCTACAAGGTGCTGGCCTTCGCCATCAGCTCGGCGTTCGCGGGCGTGGCCGGCGTGCTCTTCGGCCACTTCAAGCGGTTCCTGGCGACGCCCGACTTCACCTTCATCAAGAGTTTCGAAGTCATCATCATGATCGTGCTCGGCGGGATGGGCTCGATCACGGGCGCGGTGCTGGGCGCGATAGTCATCACGATCCTGCCCGAGCTGCTGCGGATGCTCCCGACCATTGACATCGCGGGCCGCCCGTTCAACTTCGCAGACCTGCGGCTGGTCATCTACGCCGCGCTCCTCATCGTCATCATGCTGACGCGCCCGCAGGGGGTGCTGGGCGAGCGCGAGATCGGGCTGCACTGGCTCAGGCGCGCGCAGAAGGCGCCGGAGGGCGACCGGCAGGTGGGCGGCGACAAGGGCGTGCCCATCGCGCAGCGCGCGGGCGACGCGGAAGAGGCGGAGAAGAGATGAGCGGCACCCCCGAACCGAGCGACGTGAGGGCCACGAAGGAGGACGGCATCCTCGCCGAGTCGGCGCGCACGGCGCGCGCCAAGGAGCCCGCGGCGGCGGACGACGACGCCGTCCTGCGCACCGACAAGGCCACCATCCGCTTCGGCGGCCTCGTCGCCGTGAACGCCCTGGACATGGCCGTCAGGCGGGGCGAAATCTACGGCCTCATCGGGCCGAACGGCGCGGGCAAGACCACCGTCTTCAACCTCCTGACCGGCGTCTACAAACCCACATCGGGCGAAATCTATTTTCAGGGGCACCGCGTGGACGGCCTGCGCCCCTACGAGATTTCGCGCCGCGGCGTCTCGCGCACCTTCCAGAACATACGGCTCTTCGCGGGCATGACGGTGCTGGAGAACGTGATGACGGCGTGCCACCGCCACGCGCGGCAGAATTTGCTGGACGCGGTGCTGCGGACGCCGCGCTTCGCTTCGGACGAGCGCGAGCACCGCGACTTCTGCATGGAGCTGCTGGAGATTTTCAACCTCGCGCGCTTCAGGGACGAAGGCGGGACTTCACTCGCCTACGGCAACCAGCGGCGTCTGGAGATTGTGAGGGCGCTGGCGACGCAGCCGCAGCTCCTGCTCCTCGACGAGCCGGCCGCCGGCATGAACCCTTCGGAGCAGGACGACCTCCTGAACCTGATTCACAAGATACGCGACCGCTTCGGCCTGACCATCCTGCTCGTCGAGCACAACATGAAGGTCGTCATGGGCGTCTGCGAGCGCATACAGGTCGTGGACTACGGCAAGTCCATCGCCCTCGGCCTCCCCCACGAAATCCGCAACGACCCGAAGGTCATCGAAGCGTATCTGGGTGATTGAGTAGACAGGAGACAGTAGTCAGTAGCCAGTAGGTTCCGCCTGGGGGACGCTGACGCTGACAACCGGACGGTACGGGCGATGAAAGCTTTTCTACTGACTACTGACTACTGACTACCGTCTACTTCTTCCATGCTTACACTCGAAAACATCTCAGTCGGTTACGGGGCCATCCGGGCGCTGAAGGGCGTGTCGATGCACGTCGAGCAGGGCGAGGTGGTGACGCTCATCGGCGCCAACGGCGCGGGGAAGACGACGACGCTGCGCACCGTCACGGGGCTGCTCTCGCCGACGGAGGGGCGCATCCTCTTCGAGGGGCAGGAGATCAGCGGCAAGCCGACGCACCAGCTCGTCGCCCGCGGCATCTCGATGTCGCCCGAGGGGCGCGGCGTCTTCGCCAACCTCACCGTGCGCGAGAACCTGCTGATGGGCGCCTACCTCAAGAAGAACAAGGCCGAGATTAACGAGGACTTGCAGCGCGGCTTCCGCATGTTCCCGCGCCTCAAGGAGCGCGAGGCGCAGAAGGCCGGCACGCTCTCGGGCGGCGAGCAGCAGATGCTGGCGATGGCGCGCGCGCTGATGTCGCGCCCGCGCCTGCTCCTGCTGGACGAGCCCTCGCTGGGGCTCGCGCCGCTCGTCGTCCACACCATCTTCGAGGCCATCGACGAGATACGCGGCGAGGGCACGACCATCCTCCTCGTCGAGCAGAACGCGCACGCCGCGCTCAAACACTCCGACCGCGCCTACGTGCTCGAGACCGGCCGCATCGTGATGGAAGGCCCGTCCAAAGAACTCGCCGCCGACCCGCGCATCAAGGAAGCCTACCTCGGCGAGTGAAGCGCCGCCGCCTGCGCCTTCAAAGACTCTTTCTCCGAAGCCGATGAAAAGGGGCGTGACCAGAACACTGCTGCCGGCGCTGGCGGCGGGGCTCGCCGGGGCCTGCGCGCTCCCGTCTCTTCGTGCGTTCGCGGCCGGCGGCGAGCCGGCGCACGCGGGGGAGGCGGCGGGGCACGGGCTCGACCCCTTCGTGCTCGCGGGGCTCGCGCTCATCTTCGTGGTGGCGAAGTTGGGCGGCGAGCTGTTCGAGCGGATGAATCAGCCGGCGGTGCTGGGCGAGCTGGTCGCCGGGATGTGCGTGGGCGCGCTCGCGCTCGCGGGCGTCGGCGGGGTCGAACAGCTTCGCACGCACGCCGTCATCGGCGCGCTCGCGGAGATCGGCGTCATCATCCTCCTGTTCGAGGTCGGCCTCGAATCGAACCTCGCGGACATGCTCGAAGTCGGGTGGTCTTCGCTGCTCGTGGCGATTGTGGGCGTCGTCGTGCCGTTCTTCCTCGGCTGGGGCGTCTCGGCCTACTTCCTGCCGGAGGAGGCGACGCTCGGCCACATCTTCATCGGCGCGACGCTGTGCGCGACCTCGGTCGGCATCACGGCCCGCGTGCTGCGCGACCTGGGGCGGCTGCGCACGCGCGAGTCGCGCATCATCCTCGGCGCGGCCGTCATCGACGACGTGATGGGCCTCCTCATCCTCGCGGTCGTGGCCGGGGCCATCCGCGCCTCGGCCGCCGGCGACGCGCTCGCGGTGGCGGACGTGGCGTTGATCGCGGGCAAGTCGGTCGCCTTCCTCGTCGGGGCGCTCCTCGTCGGCCACTTCGTCGTCCCGCACCTGTTCCGCGGCGCGGGGCGGTTCGAGTCGCGCGGAGTGCTTTTGACGTTGTCGCTGGCCTTCTGCTTCCTGCTCGCGTGGGTGGCGGCGGCGGTCGGCCTCGCGCCCATCGTCGGCGCGTTCGCCGCGGGGCTCGTGCTCGACGAGGCGCACTTCGAAGCCTTCAACCGGCGCGGCGAGCTGAAGCTGGAAGACCTGCTCGCGCCCGTGAGCGCCGTGCTCGTCCCGGTCTTCTTCGTGCAGATGGGGATGCGGGTTGACCTGAGCGCGTTCGCGCGCTGGGAGCTTCTGGGCTTCGCGGCGATGCTGACGGCGGCGGCCGTCGTCGGCAAACAGGTCTGCTCGCTCGCGGTCGTCGAGCGCGGCGTCAACCGGCTCTCCGTGGGCTTAGGCATGATCCCGCGCGGCGAGGTCGGCTTAATCTTCGCCGGCATCGGCGCGTCGCTCGTGTTGCCGAACGCGCGGGGTGTGCCCGAGCCCGTCATCGGCCCCGCGACCTTCGGCGCGGTCGTCATCATGGTCATCGTCACGACGCTCGTGACGCCGCCCGCGCTCAAGTGGTCGCTCGGGCGCACGCGGCCCACGCCCGAGCCGGGACAGGGCGAGGCGGTCGCCGAAGTCGGCGAAGACGCGGCGCGCCGCACGGAGCAGTGAGGAGGGGCGGGAGCCCGACCGTGAGGGAGGGCGTATAGTTTTCATCATGACGCACGGCGGAGGGCGAGACGCCCTCCCTCACGGTCGGGCTCCCGCCTCTGTCGTGAAGAGCGGGTAAGGCGTACGATAGTGGATGTGTTGATTCGTCAGACATGCAAGGCCGCGCTCGCGTCGCTGCTCGCGCTGTGCGTCGCGCTGGCCGCGCCGGGCTGCCGGCGGCAGGACGCGCGCGTGGTCGAGGCGCCGCCGGCCGAGCGCGTGCGCCTCGGCGCCTTCATGTCTTTGACGGGCGACACGGCGCAGTACGGCATCTCGGCTCTCAACGGCATCCGCATGGCCGTGGACGAGGCGAACGCGGCGGGCGGGCTCAAGCGGCGTCGCATCGACCTGATCGTGCGCGACACGCGCTCCGACGCGGTCGAGACCGGGC
Organism: Pyrinomonadaceae bacterium; assembly: GCA_036794905.1. Taxonomy (GTDB): domain Bacteria; phylum Acidobacteriota; class Blastocatellia; order Pyrinomonadales; family Pyrinomonadaceae; genus QHXN01. The sequence continues at coordinate 6,639 of DAIRFV010000192.1, forward strand.
TCGTCGTCGAAAGGCTCGCGCGCGACGAGCGCGTCCACGCGCTCCTGGGTGAAGTGGTCAGCTCGCGCTCGGTCGCCGCGGCGCGCGTCGCGCAGCGCGAGCAGGTGCCGATGCTCACGCCCTCGGCCACGAGCCCCGAGGTGACGCAGGTCGGCGACTACATCTTCCGCAGTTGCTACACGGACACCTTCCAGGGCGTGGCGCTCGCGCGCTTCGCCGTCGGGAGCCTCGGCGCTCTGCGCGCCGCGCTGCTCGTTGACCGCGACCAGCGCTACTCGGTCGAGCTGGGGCGACTCATCCGCGAGGACTTCGAGGGGCGCGGCGGCGCGGTCGTCGCCGTGCAGGAGTACCCCGGCGGCGAGTCGGACTTCTCCGTGCAGCTCGCCGAGGTGGGCGCCGCGCAGCCGGACGTGATCTTCGTCCCGGGCTATTACACCGAGGTGGGGCTGATCGCGCGGCAGGCCCGCGCGCTCGGGCTGAACGTGCCGCTCGTCGGCGGCGACGGCTGGGACTCGCCGCGCCTCATGCAGATGGGAGGGGAGGCGCTCGCGGGCGGCTTCTTCACCACGCACTTCTCGCCCGAAGACCCCGACCCGCAGGTGCAGCGCTTCGTCGCGGACTACCGGCGGCTCTTCGGCTCTCCGCCCGACTCCTTCTCGGCCACGGCCTACGACGCCGCGCGCATCATGCTCGCCGCCATCGAGCGCGCGCCCGCGCTCGAACGCGCGGCCGTCCGCGACGCGCTCGCGGCGACCGAGGGCTTCCCCGGCGTCACCGGCCCCGTCACCTTCAACCCGGAGCGCAACGCCATCAAGCCCATCGTCGTCGTCCGCATCGGCCCCGGCGGCCGCCAGACGGTCGAGGGCCACGTCACGCCCGAGGACGTGGCGCCGCCGCCCGCCACGCCCTCGCCGACGCCGACGCCGCGGCGCGGCCGCGGCCGCAGACGCGGCTGAGCCCCGCCGCCGCGCGCGGAGTTCAGCGCAGGTCTCCGGGGAATTTGAGCGCGAAGCTCACGGCCTTCGATTCCCGCGCGCCGACGCTCACCTTCGCCCTCGCCTCCTTAAACTTCTCGTGCCAGACGACGACCTCGTAGTCGCCCGGCGGCAGCGACTCGATGACGAAAGAGCCGCCGCGGCCGGTCACGGCGTAGAAGGGGTGGGGCATGACGGCGACGTAGCCGCGCTCCCAAGGGTGCTGGCGGCACGTGACGACGAAGGGCGGCTCGGGCTCCTCGAAGAGAATCTCGAAGTGGCCGCCGGGGAGCAGCCCCTTGTTGTAGAGCGGGTTCACCTTCGTCTGAAAAGCGGGGTGGTGGGGCGTCCGGTCGCCGTTCTGTATGTAGAGGGTCTGGCCGGCCTGCACGGCGAGCAGGTGCGGCGCGATGCGGCACCGGCGATGCCCGAGCGCCGGCACCCACGGCCGCGGCTCGAACTTCTGCCCGTCGAGCGCGGCCGACTCGACGTAGACCAGCGCGTTGGCGAGCCGGCCGCGCTCGACGACGATGTCTTCGGCCGGCGCCCCGCCCCTGCCCTGGGAGGCGCAGACGGGGTCGGCCTCCATCTTCGAGATGATGGGTCTGGGCGGCACGACGCCCTCGACGCCGACGACGCCTTCGACCGTGCCCTCCTCGCCCGTCGGTCTGTAAAAGGTCTGAGCCTGTGGCTGAGGGGCCAGCTCTTGCGGAGTCTGTTCCTGCGGCTGAGGTGCGGGTTCCTGCGAGAGCCCCTCTGCGCCGCCCGTGAGCGCCGCGAACAGAACCGCGGCAGAGAGTGCCGCCCGAAGGAGTGCGTACCGAGTCATTCTCATCCTTTCAGTCTCCGCGCGCGCCGAGCGAAGCGCGCGCGGCGGCCAAAGCCTCGCGCACACGCTCGGGCGAGGTGCCGCCGGCCTGTGACTTTGTCCCGAGCGTCTGTTCGAGCGAGAGCGCCTCGTACACGTCCTCCGAGACGAGCGGCGAGAACTCCCGCAACTCCTCAAGCTCAAGCTCGTGCAGCTCCAGCCCCTTCGAGAGCGCGTAGAGAACCATGCGCCCGGCCGCCTCGTGCGCCTCGCGGAAGGGCTGGCCGCGCCGGACGAGGTAGTCGGCCATCTCGGTCGCGTTCATGTAGCCGACCGACGCCGCGTCGCGCGCGCGCGCCTCGCGCAGCCGCACGTTGCGGAGCACGGTCGCCGTCACCTCCAGAGACTCGCGCACCGTGTCGGCCGTGTCGAAGACGGCCTCCTTGTCCTCCTGCATGTCCTTGTTGTAGGTGAGCGGCAGCCCCTTGATGATCGTCAGCAGCGCGAGGGCGTGGCCGTAGACGCGGCCGGTCTTGCCGCGCACGAGCTCCAGCGCGTCCGGGTTCTTCTTCTGCGGCATCAGGCTCGACCCCGTCGCCACCGCGTCGGACAACTCGACGAACCCGAACTCCGTCGTCGCGTAGATAATCAGGTCTTCGGCCAGGCGCGAGAGGTGCGCCATCACCAGCGAGCCGGCGGCGGCGAACTCGACGCAGAAGTCGCGGTCGCTCACGGCGTCGAGGCTGTTGCGCGAGACCGATTCGAAGCCGAGCTCATTCGCGACCAGCTCGCGGTTGATGGGGTGACTCGTGCCGGCGAGCGCGGCCGAGCCGAGCGGCATGACGTTCGTCCGCCGCCGCGCGTCCGCCAGGCGCTCGCGGTCGCGCCCGAGCATCTCGAAGTAGGCGAGGCACCAGTGCGCGAACATCACGGGCTGCGCGCGTTGCAGGTGCGTGTAGCCGGGCAGCACGGCGTCGGCGTGCGCGCCGGCGAGGTCTAAGAGCGCCGACTGCACGCCGCGCAGGGCTTCGGCGCAGCGGTCGATCTCGTCGCGCAGCCACAGGCGGAGCGCCGTCGCCACCTGGTCGTTGCGGCTGCGGCCGGTGTGGAGCCTGCGCCCCGCGTCGCCGACCATCTCGGTCAGGCGCGCCTCGATGAACGAGTGCACGTCCTCGGCCTCCGCGTCGGCGAAGAACGCCTCGCCCTCCGCCTCGGCGCGCGCGAGCAGCCTGCGCAGGGACGCGCCGACGGCCGACGCCTCTTCGTCACTCAGCACGCCGGCCGCGCGCAACCCCTCCCCGTGCGCGAGGCTCCCGCGCACGTCCGCCTCGAACAGGCGCCGGTCGAAACCGAACGAGCGGTTGTACCGCGCGAACCCCGGGTCGATCTGTCCGGTGAAGCGCCCGCCCCACAATTTTTTCCCCTCGCTCATGCGTCGTCCTCCCGCCGGCGATTCTACACAAAACGGGACGCAGAGGCTTGCGTCCATGCATCTTTACTGTTAGTTTATGCATCTATTCACTCGTTATGCGCAAATGCTGCATAACGTGTGGATTTTAAGCTTATGCAGAAGACGAAACGCCAGCAGAAGATCATGAGCCTCATCCGCGCGCGCCGCATCGGCACGCAGCAGGAGTTGACGGCTCTGCTGGAGCGCGCCGGGTTCGTGGCGACGCAGCCGAGCGTGTCGCGCGACCTGGAGGAGTTGGGCGTCGTCAAGCACAACGGGCACTACACGCTGCCGCGCGCCGCGGAGGGCGCGGCGGCGCACGGGCTGCTCGGGCTCGACGCGGCGGGCGACTGCCTCGTCGTGGCGAAGTGCGAGCCGGGGCTGGCCTCGGCGGTGGCGGTCGCCATCGACCGCGCCGGCTTCGACGAGATCGTCGGCACGGTCGCCGGCGAGGACACAATCTTCATCGCCGTGCACGAGCGCAAGGCGCAGCGCGCGGTCATCAAGAAGGTTTGGGAGCTGTTCGGGTGAGAAGCAGGCAGTAGGCAGATGGCAGCCGGCAGTTGAGGGAGCCGCTGTCGGAACCTCCGAGTCATGTTTTCAACATTCGTCACGCGGAGCGACTGCCGACTGCCTACTGCCATCTGCCTACTAAAAGGAAAGGAACGGGAGTGACGGAGAAGATTAAGAAGATCGTGCTGGCTTACTCGGGCGGGCTCGACACGTCGGTGATGTTGCACTGGCTGCGGGCGAAGTACGGGTGCGAGGTCGTCTGCTACTGCGCGGACGTGGGGCAGGGCGAGGAGTTGGCGGGGCTCGAAGAGAAGGCCCTGAAGAGCGGCGCGTCGAAGCTCTACGTCGAAGACCTGCGCGAGGAGTTCGTCGAGGAGTACGTGTGGCCGGCGGTGAAGGCGAACGCGGTGTACGAGGGCGTCTACCTGCTCGGCACCTCGCTGGCGCGCCCGGTCATCGCGAAGCGGCAGATCGAGATCGCGCGGCGCGAGGGCGCCGACGCCGTGGCGCACGGCGCGACGGGCAAGGGCAACGACCAGGTGCGCTTCGAGCTGACCTACTACGCTCTGGAGCCGGACATCAAGGTCGTCGCGCCTTGGCGCGAGTGGGAGTTCAAGGGGCGCAGCGACCTCATCGCCTACGCGAAGGAGCACGACATCCCCGTCACGGCGACGGCCGAGAAGCCTTACTCGACCGACCGCAACCTGATGCACGTCTCCTACGAGGGCGGCATCCTCGAAGACCCCTGGGCCGAGCCGCCCGCCGACATCTTCCAGATGACGGCCGCGCCGGAGGCGGCGCGCGCGGAGGCGCAGTACGTCGTCGTCGGTTTCGAGAAGGGCGTGCCGGTCAGCATCGACGGCGAACGTCTGGGCGCGGTCGAGCTGCTGTCGGCGCTCAACCGCCTGGGCGGCGAGCACGGCGTCGGGCGCGTTGACCTGGTCGAGAACCGCTTCGTCGGGATGAAGTCGCGCGGGGTGTACGAGACGCCGGGCGTGACCGTCCTACAGGCCGCGCACCGCGCGCTCGAATCCTTAACGCTCGACCGCGAGGTCTTGAGGATGCGCGACGCCTTGAGCCTGAAGTTCGCCGAGAGCGCCTACTACGGCTTCTGGTTCGCGCCCGAGTCGGAGCTGATGCGCGCGACCATCGACGCGACGCAGGAGCGCGTGACGGGCGAGGT
>DAIRFV010000193.1:0-11543 GCA_036794905.1 Pyrinomonadaceae bacterium
CTACTGTCTACTGTCTACTCTCATAGGCCACGCGCCCGCCGACGAGCGTGAGCCTGACCTTCCCGTCGGCGTCGAGCGCGGTCAAGTCCGCGCGCTTCCCTTCCTCGATCGAGCCGCACACGTCGTCCACGCGCAGGAGCCGCGCGGGGTTGAGCGCGGCGACGCGCGCGAGGTCTGTCTCCGAGAGGCCGAGCAGGCTCATGTTGCGCGCGGCGTCGAGCATGGAGATGACCGAGCCGGCGATGCTCCCGCGCTCGTTGCGCGTGCGCCCGCCCTCGACCGTGATGGTCTCGCCCCAGACCTTGTAAACGCCGTCGCCCAAGCCAGCGGGCGCGACCGCGTCGCTGATGAGGGAGACGCCCGCGGCCGTCTTGCAGCGCAGGACGAGGCGGAGCATGAGCGGGTCGCTGTGGACGCCGTCGGCGATGAGGTCAACCGTCACGTCGTCCTGAAGCAGCCCCCAGCCGACCGGCCCCGGCTCGCGTTGGTGGAGCGGCGACATGGCGTTGAGGAAGTGCGTCATGTGTCGCGCGCCCGCCCGACGCGCGCGCTCCAGGGTCTCAAGGTCGGCGCGCGTGTGGCCGATGGAGACGACCCAGCCGCGGCTGACGAGTTCGCCAATCAACTCGACGCCGCCTTCCACCTCGGGCGCGAGCGTAATCATGTGCGCCGCGCCTTCGAAGCCGAGCGCGGGCAGTTCGTCCAGTTCGTCGCCGCGCGCGAAGGTCTTGAAGTAGGCCGTGCGGAGCGCGCCGCACTGTCGCTCGTTGACGAACGGGCCCTCGTAGTGAATCCCCAACGCGCGCGCCGCCGCCGGCCGTGTGTCCTGAACGTTGACGAGACCCTCGACCGCTTCGACGGCCCTTCGGTAGTCGTCCGAAGGCGCGGGGACGAACGTCGGGAGCCAGGCGGTGACGCCCTCGCCCGCGAGGTGGCGCGCGACGCGGTACAGGTCTTCGGCGCCCGCCTCCAGCGAGTCCACGCCGACCGCGCCGTGGATGTGCACGTCTATGAAGCCGGGGTAGAGGGTCAGCCCTCCCAGGTCCAGGACGCGCGCGCCGGGCGGCGCCTCTTCACGGCCGCCGACGCGTGTGATGCGCCCGCCTTCGACGAGCAGCGACCCGCCCTCCGACACTTCTCCGGGCAGGACGAGGCGCGCGCCGACGACGAGCAGCGCGCGGTCGTTGAAGTCAGTCCTTGACATGTTCCTTCCGTGAATCTCCGGCCTGAGATGCGCGTGTGCCCGCGAAACCCCGGCGGGCTTCGCGGGCACACGCGGTCGGGTTCCGGCGTCGGGCTCAGTAGTAGAACTTGATGCCGAGCTGGATGTTGCGCGGGTCACGCACCGCGGTCACCTGGTTGTAGGTGCCCTGGGTGGTGTTCCCGTTGATGGTTCTGAAGTTCGTGTGGTTGAAGATGTTGAAGACCTCGCCGCGGAGCTGCAAACGGAACCTCTCGCTGAAGCGGATGTTCTTGAAGAGCGAGAAGTCGAACCGCTCGGTCGAAGGCCCGTCGATGACGCCGCGGCCGGCGTTGCCGAGGACGTTGGCGATGGGCGCCGCGGTCGGGTTCGCCTGCACGCACGAGAGGTTGGCCCACGACTCGAAGGTGTGCGGCGCGTTCTCGTTGGGGTCGCAGAGCAGGTTCGGGCGGTTGCCCGCGACCAGCGCCGGGATGTTGCCGAGCCCGGCCGCGTCGTAGTTCGTCGTCAGCGTGAAGGGCAGCCCCGTCTGGAGCGAGAGGAGGCCGGTCACCTGCCACCCGCCCAGGACTTTCCCGGCGAAGCCCTGCTGGGTCTTCATGAACGGCAGCTCGTAGATGTAGTTCGCCGTGAAGACGTGCCGGCGGTCGAGCGTCGCGCGGCCGCGGTCCTGGCCGATGTTGTACGAGTTCTGCGGCGCGGTGGAGCGGTCGGTCTGGTTGTCCGTCAGGTTCTTCGACCACGTGTAAGCCACGTTGACCTGCGCCGACTCGCCGAACCTCCGCTGCAACTGCGACTGGAGGCTGTGGTAGTTCGAGTTGAACTGCGGCGTAATCATGTTGATGGAGCGGAAGCCCCGGTACGGCCTGATCTGGTCGAGGATGGTCGAGGCGAGGCCGCCCGTCCCGCCGAAGTAGGTGCCCGGCGCCTGGCACGGCACGGTCGTCACGTTCGGGGTCTGGAGCGTGTTGGCCCCCGAGGCGCAGAGCGTTTTGAGCGCCTGGCCCGGCGGGATTTCGTTCAGCTCGAAGGAGCCGATGAGGTGCGTGCCCTTCGACCCGAAGTAGCCGACGCTCACGAACGTCTCGGCCCCGAACTGCTGCTGCACCTCGAAGGACCACTGCTGCATGTAGGGGTCTTTCCAGTCGGGCTGGAGCGCGCGCACGTTGGGCGCGGCGAGCGTGGCGGCCGGGCCCACGCTGACGCCCGGGGGCACGGGCCGGTCGAGGCTCGGCGGCGTGGCCCCGAGCGGCAGGGCGGAGGCGCTGATGGTGAACGTCTCCTGGTAGGGCGGGTTCAGGCCGATGTTCTGGAGGTAGGTGCCGCTCAGCACCTGGTCGTAGAAGATGCCGTAGCCCGTCCGGATCGAGGTCTTGCCCTTCCCGAACGGGTCCCAGGCGAGGCCGACGCGCGGCTGGAAGTTGCCCCTGGGCGCCTCGACGACGTACTTGCCGAAGGGCGAGACGGCCGGCACGCAGCCGTTCGGCGCCGTCTGCACGTTCTGCGAGTTGACGATCATGCCGTTGCAGAAGTTGCCGGTGCCGGCGACGCGGTTACCCGCGCCCGTCACCTGCGGCGCCTGGGCCTGGTTGAAGAGCGCCGGGACGAAGTTGCTCAGGCGGCCGTTCCGGTCCCAGGGCGCGCCGAAGTAGGAGTAGCGCAGGCCGAAGTAGAGAGTCAGGTTCGGACGCAAGCGCCACTCGTCCTGGCCGTAGGCCTCGATGGACTGCTGCCGCAGGTCGGCGACGTAGTCGAAGCGCGCCTGGCTGAAGGAGACGTTGTTGCCCTGGAGGAAGTTGGCGAACGCCTGGAAGTTGGCGCGGCGCGTGGCGTTCGCGTCCTGCCCCGGCACGACGGGCGCGAGGACGGTGGTCTGGACGGGGCTGGTCGGGATCGTGTTCAGGAACCCGCTGTAGACGCCCTGGTTCAGGTTCGGGCTCCCGGTCAGCGCGTTCTCGTTCTTGCGGTAGCGCGAGTATTGCGCGCCCCACTTCGTCGTGTGGCTGCCCGTCGTCCACGTCAGGTCGCCGGCGAAGTTGTGCTTGTAGGAGAAGTTGTCGTAGTTGCCGAAGGCGGTCAGGATGCTGAAGCCGTTCCCGTCCACGCGCGGGACGAGGTCGCGCTGGTTCTCGTAGGCGAGGGCCGGGTTGATCGGCGAGTTCTCGCGCGCCAGCGTCCCCGTGGTGCTGCTCAGGATGGCGCCGTAGCCGTAGTTCCAGCGCCCCACGACGACGAGGCTCGGGTTGATGACGTGCGTCCCCTGGAGCGTGTGCGTCTTGCCGGGCGAGTCGGTCATGCTGGTCGAGACGCCGGGCAGCCCGGCGCCGGACGCGAAGAGCGAGTTCGGGTCGACGGTCGGGATCGTGTCCTTCTCGAAGCGGTAGTAGGCCGAGGTCGCGCTGTTGAACTGGTGGTCGATCCTGAGTATCTCCTGGCGGAAGTCGAAGACGCCGCTGGCCGGGAAGTTGAGCGCGCGCGTGAGCGCGTCGGTCGGCGCGGGCAGCTTGTTGTAGACGAAGTCCAGGTACTGCCGCGCCACCGGGTTGATCGCGACGCGCGAGGAGAGGGGCGTCCCCGCCGGCAGGACTTCCAGGCAGGTGTGGGTCGCCGCCGTCGTGGTCGGCGCGTTCGCCCTCAGGCAGATGTCCATCGGGAAGATGCCCTGCCGCATGTTGAAGTCCGGCACCGTGCTGCTCAGCGACGGGTAGCGGCGGTCTTTCCGCTGCTCCTCCGAGAAGAAGAAGAACGTCCCCCGCACCTTCCTGAACACGCCGCCGCGGGTGCCCTCGCCGAAGTTGGGGACGTAGACGGGGCCGCCGACGGTGAAGCCGTAGTCGTTGTAGCGGAAGGGGGCGCGCTTGGCCTTGCCGTTCGACTCGCGCCCGAAGGCCGGGGCCGTGCTGCGGTTCGAGATGAAGTCGTTGGCGTTCAGCCTCTCGTTGCGCAGGAACTCGTAGAAGGAGCCGTGGAACTCCTCGCCGCCGCCGCGCGTGACGACGTTGATCTGCCCGCCGCCGCTGCGCCCCGTCTCGGCGGGGAAGAGGCTCCGCTGCACGTTGAACTCCGCGATGGAGTCGACGCTCGGGTACGCCTGGATGGTGATGTTCGAGCCGCGGTCGGTCACGTCGGCGCCGTCCACCGTGTAGGTGTTCTGCGCGCTGCGGGCGCCGTTGACCGAGATGTTCATCGTGTTGGCCTGGCCGGTCGGGTTGGTCGTGCCGACGTACACCTGGTCGGAGAGGTCGTTGGTCACGCCGGGGGCGAGCGTGATGAGCTGCACCCAGTTCCGGTTGTTGAGCGACAGCTCGCGCGCCTGCTCGCCGTTGATGGTGGTCGAGGCGCTCGCGTTCGTCAGCTCCACCGCCACCGGGTCGGCCTCGACCGTGACGACCTCCTCCACGTTGCCCACGGCCAGCGCGATGTCGAGCTGCCGCCGCTTGCCCACGTTCACCTGCACCCCGCTCTCGACGTGCTTCTTGAAACTCGGCGCCTCGACGCTCACGTCGTACATGGTGACCGGCAGGTCGCCCACGGCGTACTGGCCTTCGTCGTTAGTCGTCACCGTGCGCACGACCGTCTTCTTCGCGGCGTCGGTCACGTTGACGGTCGCGCCCTTGACGGCCGCGCCGTTGGCGTCCGTGACCGTGCCGACGATGCCGCCCGTGATCTCCTGCGCGGGGGCGACGCCCGCGAACGCGCAGAGCGCGAGCGCGAGGGCCGTCAGCCGAAATGCGACCTTTAGGTGGTGTCTCATGGGGTGATTCCTTTTCGTCTCAGAGAAATGTCTGACCCGCCCCGCGCAGTCTCGCGCGTAGTCGCGCGCGCGCGGCGGTGTCTGTTTACTTTTGGCTTAGAAGTGCGGGCCTCTTTGACCGCTTGCATGCCTGATGGTTCGTGACCGCCTGACGGTTGAGGCGGCCGCCCGGCGCCCAACCTTATACTCTCGGCCCTCCGGCGTTAGCAAGGCGGGGCCGCGCTCACGGCCCGGCCGCGTGGCGCAGCGCCGTCCCGGGGCGCGCGCCCGTCATCCGGCCGGCGTCGAGCACGACGACTCCGCCCACGACGACGTGGGAGAATCCGGCGGCGTACTGGTGCGGAGCCTCGAAGGTCGAGGGGTCTGCGACCGCCGCCTCGTCGAAGACGACGAGGTCGGCGGCCATCCCCTCGCGGACGAGCCCGCGGTCGCGGAAGCCGAAGGTCTGCGCCGGCAGGCTGGTCATCTTGCGGACGGCGTCTTCGAGCGTGACGAGTCGGAGTTCGCGGACGTACGTGCCGAGCACGCGCGCGTTGTTGCCGTAGCCGCGCGGGTGCGGCACGCCCTCGCCGAAGCGGCGGACGCCCGAGTCCGACGCGACCATCGTGAACGGCTCGCGCATGATGCGCCGCACGTCGTCCTCGCTCATCGAGTGGTAGACCATCGCCGCCCCGCCCGCCGCGTACATCTCCAGAATCTGCTCGATCTGAGATTCGACGTCCGACTTGCCGCGCGCGAGTTTTGTGATTTCGGCGATGGACTTGCCGTTGTACTCGGGCCGGGCGCGGTAGCCCGCCACGCGCGCGAAGGAGAAGTCCTTGAAGCCGGACTTCTTGAGCGAATCCTTCATCTCGCGCACGATGCGCTCGTGCTGCGCGGGGTCGGCGATGCGCCTGCGGCCCTCCTCGCGGCCGCCCTCCTCGACCCAGTCGGGCAGGCGCGAGTCCAGCGAAGTGCTGCTCGCGGGGTAGGCGTACTGGTCGACCGTCACCGCGAGGCCGCGTTTGCGCGCTTCGCGCACGAGCCCGAGCGTCGTGTCGCTCTGACCCCAGAGTTTTTTGGCGCTGAGCTTGAAGTGTGAAATCTGGACGGGGAGCCCCGCCCGCTCGCCGATCTCGATGCTCTCGCGGATGGCCTCGGCGACCGTCAGCCCCTCGTTGCGCATGTGCGTCGCGTAGAGGCCGCCGTGGCGCGCGGCGACGCGCGCGAGTTCGAGCACCTCGTCGGTCTTCGAGTAGGTGCCGGGGACGTAGATGAGCCCGGTCGAGAGCCCGACGGCGCCGTCCCGCATCGCCTGCTCGACGAGCGCCTTCATGCGCTCCAACTCCTCCGGGCTCGGCGCGCGGTTCGCCAGCCCGAAGACCTCCCGGCGCACCGAGTTGTGCCCGACGAGCGTGGCGAGGTTGACGGCGAGCGGCGTCTCGGCCGCGCGCCCGAGGAATCTACCAACGTCCACGGCCGACCCGCCGCAGTTCCCCGTCACGAGCGTCGTCACGCCCATCCGCACGAAGTTCTCGGCGTCCGGCAGCTCGTAGATGTTCTCGACGTGCGCGTGCACGTCTATGAACCCGGGGGCGAGTATGCGCCCCTGCGCGTCGATGACGCGCGCGGCCTCGGAGGCGGGGACGCGCCCGACGCGCGCGATGCGCCCGCCCTTCATCCCTACGTCCGCGCGGAACCAGGGGTTGCCCGAACCGTCCACGACGCGCGCGTTCGTGATGACGAGGTCGTAGGGGCGCTCCTCCTCCCGCGCCGCGGCGCCCCGCCGCCACCCGGCCCCAGCGCACACCGAGGCCAGCACGAGCGCGACGAGCAACAGCGGGACAGAACGCGAAGCTTTGGAAAGATTCATACTTCGTCTGGAGGGGGCGTCCGCGCCCCGAAATGGCGCGCGCGGCGCACGCGCCGGGGAAGCCTCCCCGGGTCGCGTTAAAGACTCAGCCTGAAACCTTGTAAATCGGATTAGGTCGGAAGACCAAAATGCTGCGCAGCTAGGACGGCCATTCTAATGAAGGCGGCCGCAATAATCAAAGCTAAAAGATTTTATCAGTGGGATAAGGATAATTTTTGGATAAAGAGGTGGACGAGAATAATTTTTGGACGAAGGTGCATCTCTTTGGATTTTTTTCTTGACGAATCGCGGTCGCGGAGATAACTTCCCACCACTCAAATGAGGCGGGCGCCGTTTACCTCGTGGCGGCGGCCGGCCGGTTCTCCTGCCCTACTAACAGTTCAAGCCCTTTCGCTTCGGTCTTAAAGCTTTCCGGCCCGCGCGCCGTGCGCGGCGGGCGCCGAACCAGTCCAGGGGGTTTCACCGGCGTGAGTTTCACTCCTCACGCCGCACAGACCTTTTCAACAAAGCTTAGGAGGGAGAAATGAGAAGACGCTCTTTAGGGCGCGCCTGCCTGTCCCTGGCGCTCGTGCTGGCGTCGGTGCCGGCGGCCTTCGCCCAGATCACGACCTCGGGTCGTCTGACCGGGGTCGTCACCGACACGCAGGGCGCGGTCGTCGTGGGGGCAGAGGTCGTCGCCGTCTCGAACGAGACCAAGCAGGAGTTCAGGGCCACGACCGGCGAGGAGGGCAGTTGGGCCATCCCGTCCGCCCCGAACGGGACGTACACGGTCGCCGTCACGGGCCCGGGCTTCAAGAAGACGGTCGTGCAAGCGGTGAAGGTGGACGTGGGCCAGCCGACGACGGTCAACGCGACGCTGGAGCCGGGCGGGGCCAACGAGGAGGTCGTCGTCGCCGCCGGCGGCGAGCTGCTCCAGACCGAGGACTCAAGCGTCTCGACGACCATCACGGGCCGCCAGATCAGCGAGCTGCCCTTCACCACGCGCGACGCCTTGCAGTTGGTTTTGACGCTGCCGGGCGTGCAGACGCCGGGCGCGCCGCGCACCTCCTCGATCAACGGGCTGCCCAAGGGCTCGGTCAACCTCACGCTCGACGGCGCCAACATCCAGGACAACTTCCTCCGCAGCTCCGACGGGTTCTTCACGCAGATTCAGCCGAAGTCGGACGCCGTGCAGGAGGTGACCGTCTCGACGGCCGTCCCCGGCGCCGAGAGCGCGGGCGAGGGCGCCGTGCAGGTGCGCTTCGTCACCAAGTCGGGCACGCCCGAGTTCCACGGCGGCGCGTTCTGGCAGTACCGCTCGCCGAAGTTCAACTCGAACTACTACTTCAACAATATCGACGGGCTGCCGCGCGACAACCTCCTGCTCCGGCAGTTCGGCGGCAACCTCGGCGGCCCCATCCTCATCCCCGGGCTCATCAAGAGCCGCGACAAGGCTTTCTTCTTCGTCAACTACGAGGAGTTCCAGCTCCCGCAGACCTACCCTTCGGGTAACGTCTTCGTGCTGACGCCCGACGCGCTCAGGGGCGTCTTCACCTACCGGGATTCGGGCGGCACCGTCCGGACGGTCAACCTCCTCCAGCTCGCCGCCTCGCGCGGCTACCCGGGCGCCATCGACCCTTCGGTCGCCAAGGGCTTCTCGCTCATCGACACGGCCGTCCGCCAGAGCGGCTCGCTCCGCAGCCGCGTCGCCTCGGCCAACGACTACAACCGCCTCCAGTACAATTTTCAAGACCCGGGCACGAACATCCGCCGCTTCCCCACGGGCCGGCTCGACTGGAACATCACGAAGAACCAGCACCTTGAGTTCATCCACAACTATCAGTATTACGTGTCGAACCCGGACGGCGTGAACAGCCAGTTCGACGTGGCCGGCCCCGGCAGCGGCATCGTCATCGGGACGCCGGGCGTGACCGGCTCCATCCACCGCAACTCCTTCTCGTTCGTGATGGCGCACCGCTGGACGATCAGCAGCCGGCTGGTGAACGAGGTGCGCGCCACCTCCTCCGGCAACGGCACGTCGCTCTTCACGCCCGAGTTCGCGCCCGGCCTCTTCGGCCTGTGGGGCGGCTTCGCCGTGACGGGCGGCACCTACCTCGGCAACCAGCCTTTGGGGACGGGCGCCTTCTACAACCGCCGCACGACCTCGCGCCGCAACACGCCGACCAAGGGCGTCACGGACAACATCACTTTCCTGACGGGCGCCCACACGCTCAACTTCGGTGCCTCGTTCCTGCGCATCAACTCTTACACCTCGGCCGCGGGCACGCAGGTCGTCCCGCAGGTGGTCCTGGGCATCGCCACCGGCGACCCCATCAACACGGGCGCGACCAGCATCTTCACCAACACGGGCGCGTCGCCGACCTTCCCCGGCGCGAGCGCGGCGCAGCTCGGCGACGCGCGCTCGCTCTACGCCTACCTCACGGCGCGCGTCAGCTCCATCGCGCGCTCGGCCTCGCTCGACAGCGGCGGCAACTACGTCTTCGACTCCTTCAACGAGTACAACCACCAGAACGAGTGGGCCTTCTACGTGCAGGACTCCTGGAAGGTGCGCCCGAACCTGACCATCAACGCCGGGCTGCGCTGGGAGTTCGAGCCTTCGGCCGTCAACGACAACGGCGTCTACACGCGGACGGGCTACGACGGCATCTACGGCGTCTCGGGCGCGGACAACATCTTCCGGCCGGGCGTCATGCCGGGGCAGCCGACACAGTTCCGCCTGCTCTCCGACGGCGAGGCGGGCTACCCGCTGCGCAAGGGCGACTTCGCGCCCTCGTTCGGCTTCGCCTACAGCCCCAACTTCAAGTCGGGCCTGCTGCACGCGCTGACGGGCGGCCCCGGCCGGACGGTCATCCGCGGCGGCTACTCCATCGCGTTCACGCGCGAGGGCTTCAACGCCTACACCGCCATGTTCGGCGCCAACGAGGGCGGGACGGTGACGCTCTCGGTGAGCCCCGGCGTCGCGCCCTCGATCTTCCCCGCGGGCGGAGTCCTCTTCAACGGCGGCGCGGGGCGGACGTGCACCTCGGGCGCGGCGAACAACAACAACTGCACGAGCGGCTTCCCCTTCCTCGCCCCGCCGGCCGACGCGAGCAAGTACCCGTTCACCCCGGCGGCGGGCAGCGCCGGCGGCTCGAACGACTTCGACTCGAACCTCAAGGCCGGCTACACGCAGTCTTTCACCTTCGGCCTCCAGCGCGAGGTCGGCCAGAACACGGCCTTCGAGGTTCGCTTCGTCCGCACGCGCGGCACGCACCTCTGGCGGCAGTACGACCTCAACGAGGTGAACATCTTCGAGAACGGGTTCCTGACCCAGTTCAAGGCGGCGGCCAACAACCTCGCCATCAGCCGCGCGGCGGGCCGCGGCGACAACTACGGCAACCAGAACCTGCCCGGCCAGGTCAACGTCCCGCTCCTCACGACGGCCATCGGGTCTGCGACCGACTCGACGACGGTGACGCGGCTGTTGCAGGGCCAGGCCGGCGCGGTCGCCAACAGCATCGCGTTCACCCTCTCGCGCATGAACAACCTCATCAACGCGGGGCTCGTCCCGTTCACGACGCTGCCGGGCGGCGCCTGCGACCCGACGCTCTCGGCCGCCAACCAGAACTGCAAGGTCTCGAACTTCTTCCTCGTCAACCCGCAGACGACCGGCGGCGCGTTCCTGATGACCGAAGGGACGGACACCTCGTTCAACGCGCTCCAGATCGAGGTGCGGCGGCGGATGGCCGACGGGCTGCTCCTCCAGGGCAGCTACCAGTTCGGCAAGGCGCTCTCGAACGCCTTCGTCTCGTCCTCGTCGGTCTTCTCGCAGCCGCGGACGCTCCGCAACCCCGCGCTCGACCGCACCTACTCGCCCTGGGACATCCGCCACTCGTTCAAGGTGGACTACATCTACGAGCTGCCCGTCGGCCAGGGCAAGCGCTTCTTCAACACCAAGCTCCCGGTGCTGAAGCAGGTGGTGAGCAACTGGCAGATCGGCGGCGTCACGCGCATCCAGTCCGGCTCGGCGACGCTCCTGACGAGCGGCACGCGCCAGACCGTCAACCAGTTCGACTCGGGCGTCGTGCTCCACAACATCACGGCGAAGGAGTTCCAGAAGCTGGTGCAGATTCGCAAAGACCCGAGCGGCATCGTCTACTGGCTGCCGCAGTCGTTCATCGACAACACCACCGCGGCCTTCGCCAGCCAGACCGGCCAGCCGCTCGACCCGAACGCGCCCTACATCGGGCCGCCGCTGACGCCGGGTCAGTTCGGCGAACGCATCGTCTTCTTCGGCCCGTGGCAGTCGCGCTTCGACTTCAACATCGTCAAGCGCATCCCCGTCACGGAGCGCGTGAAGCTGGAGGGGCGCGTCTCGTTCCTCAACGCCTTCAACCGGCCGAACTTCTTCCTCGGCGACGCCGACGCGACGATCCGCAGCGTCTCCGCCGCCTCGACGAGCTTCGGCCAGACGCGCGCCGCCTACCGTGACATCACCGTCTCCGGCACCAACGACCCCGGCGGCCGGCTGATAGAATTTCAGTTCCGCGTGAATTTCTAAGGCAGATGGCAGCAGGCAGATAGCAGATAAGAGGGTGTTGGGCGTCGGGTGCTGGGTGTTGGGGAAGACAAGCGGCTCTGACCCAGCACCCAGCACCCAACACCCTCTTATCTGCCTACTGCTTTCCGAGTGCTTCCTTAATACTCTCGACAATCCCTTAGACCTGCGAGGCGTTGGGCGCGCCGGCCACGCTTTT
>DAIRFV010000194.1:0-11533 GCA_036794905.1 Pyrinomonadaceae bacterium
GCGAACGGAGAGAGCACCATGGTCTGGGAAGAGCGCTGGCACCCGCTGCGCGAGGAGTGGGTCATCGTCGCCGCGCACCGGCAGAACCGCCCCTGGTCGGGCGGCACGGTCGAGCACGAGGAGCGGGACGAGCCCGCCTACGTCGGGGACTGCTACCTCTGCCCCGGCAATGAGCGCGTCTCCGGGCGCCGCAACCCCGACTACTCCTCCACCTTCGTCTTCGACAACGACATGCCCTGCGCCAGCCCCGACGCGCCCCGGGAGTTGGAGCGCCCGCCCGGGATTTACCGGAACATGCCCGCCGAGGGCTTAGCCCGCGTCGTCTGCTACAGCCCGAACCACTCGCTGACGCTCGCCGAGCTGGAGACGCCGCAGGTCGAGGAGTTGCTCGCCGTCTGGCAGGAGCAGTACCGGGAACTCGGGAGCCGCCCCGGGGTCAAACACGTCCTCACCTTCGAGAACAAGGGGGAGGCGGTGGGCGTGTCGAACCCCCACCCGCACTGCCAGATCTACGCCACCAACTTCGTCTTCAAGACCATCGAGACCGAGGCGCGCGTCTCGCAGAGGCACCTGGCGGAGACGGGGCGGGTGCTCTTCCAGGACATCCTGGCGGCCGAGCGCGAGGACGGCCGCCGCGTCATCTACGAGAACGACGGGGCGGTCGTGTTCCTGCCCTACTTCGCGCGCTACGCGTATGAGGTCTTCGTCGCGCCGAAGGCGACGCGCCCGTCGATCGCGGAGCTGACGGATGAGGAGCGGCGGGACTTCGCGGAGGCGCTGCGGCGGGCGGTGGTGAAGTTCGACAACCTGTGGGGGCTGCCGTTCCCGTACGTGATGCCTTTGCACCAGGCGCCGACCGACGGGGGGGACTACGGGGGCTTCCACTTCCACGTCGAGTTCCACCCGCCGCTGCGGCGGCCGAACCTGCTGAAGTACCTGGCGGGGCCGGAGATCGGGGGCGGGAACTTCCTCTCCGACACGTCGCCGGAGGAGAAGGCCGCCGAGCTGAAGGCCGCCCCGGACGTCCATTACAAGCACGCCGCCCGCGGAGACATTCCTTGAGCGTGGGCGCCGTCACACACGAGTTGTTGGCCGCCATCAGCCGCATTCAAGACTTCGACGTGCGGGTTGCGCGTCGTGCGTAGGAACTTATAGAACGCCCGCCAGGGCCGAGGTCTAAAGTCGATGTTAAAAATAAGAAGAGCCGCTTCAGTTCTCATCCTCCTTTTCCTCTGCTGCACCGCCGCGAGCGCGCAGGCGCGGCAGCGTTGGACGGAGCAGCAGGCGCGCGACTGGTACGCGAGGCAGCCGTGGCTGGTCGGCGCCAACTACAACCCCGTGAGCGCCATCAACGCGCTGGAGATGTGGCAGGCCGACACCTTCGACCCCAAGCAGATCGACCGCGAGCTGGGCTGGGCCGCGGGCTTGGGCATGAACACGATGCGCGTCACCCTCCACGACCTCGTCTGGCAGCAAGACCCGGAGGGCTACAAGAAGCGCATCGAAGAGTTCCTGACCATCGCCGCCCGGCACAGGATCAAGCCCATGTTCGTCCTGTTCGATTCGGTCTGGGACCCCGACCCGAAGCTCGGCAAGCAGCGCGACCCGAAGCCGGGCGTGCACAACTCCGGCTGGGTGCAGGGGCCGGGCCGCGCCGCGTTGCAAGACCCCTCCCAGCACGCGCGCTTCGAGGCTTACGTCAGGGGCGTCGTCGGCGCGTTCGCCAAAGACGAGCGCATCCTGGCGTGGGACATCTGGAACGAGCCGGATAACGTGAATAACGGCAGCTACGGCGAGAAGGAGCCGAAGAACAAGGTTGACCTCGTGCTGGCGATTCTGCCCAAGGCGTTCGCGTGGGCGCGCGAGGCCGGGGCGACGCAGCCTCTGACGGCCGGGCCTTGGAAGGACGACTGGTCAACGCACGAGAAGATGTCGCCGACCGACCGCCTGCTGGTCGAGCAGTCGGACATCATCACCTTCCACAACTACGACCACCCGTCCGAGCTTGAGAAGCGCATCAACTGGCTCAAGCGCTACAACCGCCCGATGATCTGCACCGAGTACATGGCGCGCGGCAACGGCAGCTACTTCTTCGGCAGCCTGCTGGTCGCGAAGGCGCACAACGTCGGGATGATTAACTGGGGGCTGGTGCAGGGCAAGACGCAGACGCACCTGCCGTGGGACTCCTGGCAGCGCCCCTACACCGACCGTGAGCCGTCCGTCTGGTTCCACGAAGTCTTCCGCACGGACGGGACGCCCTACCTCCCCGAGGAGGTCGAGTTCATCAAGCGCATGACCGGCGCGTCGAAGGCCGCGCGCCCTTAGTGTGTTGTCGCTCGGGTGTGCACGGGGGAAGTTCGCCACCGCAGACTCGGAGGCACGGCTGGTTGAGTTATACCTCTTCAAGCCGTGCCCCTGTGTCGCTGTGGTGAACGCCTTTTCGCATGGGGGGAAAGACCGATGAGAACGTCTCGCACGGACAGGAGCCTTTTGTCTAAACTTCTCAAACTCGCGTGCGCGGGCGCGCTCGTGGCCGCGCAGGCCGTGCCCGCCGCCGCGCAGGAGCGCGCCATCACCGTGCAGGTGGATCGTCCCGGCGCGGCCATCCCGAGCACGCTCTTCGGCCTCTTCTTCGAGGACATCAACTTCGGGGCCGACGGCGGGCTCTACCCCGAGCGCGTGAAGAACCGTTCCTTCGAGTTCCCGGAACCCTTGATGGGCTGGAAGCAGGCCGCGCCCGGCGACTCGAAGGGCGCGCTTCAGGTCTACGACCGCATCGGGGAGCGGGACGCCCCCAACTCGCACTACCTCCGCATCAGGGTGGACGAGCCCGGCAAGGGCTTCGGCGTCACGAACGAGGGCTTCCGCGGCGTCGGCGTGGAGAAGGGGAAGGAGTACACCTTCTCGGTGCTCGCGCGCACGGCCGGCGGCTCGCCCCGCGCGCTGCGCGTCGAGGTGCTGGGCGCCGACGGGCGCTCGCTCGGCGAGGCGCGCGTGGCGGGCTTCACCCCGCAGTGGAAGAAGTACACGGCGCGGCTGCGCGCCACGGGGTCTGAGGCGAAGGCGCGCGTCGAAGTCCTGGTCGAGGGCGCGGGCGCGCTCGACGTTGACCTCGTCTCGCTCTTCCCCGTGGAGACGTGGGGGAACCGCGCCAACGGGCTCCGGCCCGACCTCGTCAAGCTCCTCAAGGAGATGAACCCGGGCTTCCTGCGCTTCCCCGGCGGCTGCATCGTCGAGGGGCGCACGCTCGAACAGCGCTACCAGTGGAAGACGACCGTCGGCGCGCCCGAAGACCGCCGCCTCATCGTCAACCGCTGGAACACGGAGTTCCGCCACCGCCTGACGCCCGACTACTACCAGTCCTTCGGCCTCGGCTACTTCGAGTATTTTCAGTTGAGTGAGGACATCGGCGCCGAGCCGCTGCCCATCATGAACTGCGGCATGGCCTGCCAGTTCAACACGGGCGAGCTGGCGCCGCTGGAAGACCTCGACCACTTCATCCAGGACTCCATCGACCTGATCGAGTTCGCCAACGCGCCCGCCAACACGCGCTGGGGGCGCGTCCGCGCCGCGATGGGCCACCCCAAGCCCTTCAACCTGAAGATGCTCGGCATCGGCAACGAGCAGTGGGGGCCGCAGTACGTCGAGCGGTACCAGGCTTTCGCGCGCGTGCTCAAGGCGAAGTACCCCAACATCACGCTCGTCTCCAGCTCCGGCCCGTTCCCCGACGGGAAGGAGTTCGACTACCTCTGGGGCGAGCTGCGCCGGCTCAACGCCGACATGGTTGACGAGCACTACTACCGCCCGCCGCAGTGGTTCCGCGACAACGCGGGCCGCTACGACGACTACCCGCGCCAGGGGCCGAAGGTCTTCGCCGGGGAGTACGCCGCGCAGTCGGTCGCCATCGCCAGCCCCGACAACCGCAACAACTGGGAGTGCGCCCTCTCGGAGGCCGCCTTCGTCACGGGACTTGAGCGCAACGCCGATGTCGTGCGCCTCACCTCCTACGCGCCGCTCTTCGGCCACGTCGAGGCGTGGCAGTGGACGCCGAACCTCATCTGGTTCGACAACCTGCGCTCCTACGGCACGCCGAACTATTACGTGCAGAAACTCTTCGGCACGAACCTCGGCACGCGTCTGTTGCCCGTGCTCATCGACGGCTCGCCGAAGAACGGCCGGGACGAGCTGTACGCGAGCGCGTCGCTCGACTCGAAGGCGAACGAGGTGATTCTCAAAGTGGTCAACACCTCGTCCGGGCGCCGGCCAGTCCGCGTCAACCTCGCGGGCGCGACGGGCGTGAGGGGAGGCAAGGCTCTCACCCTGGCGAGTTCGAACCTCAAGGCCGAGAACAGCCTTGACGAGCCGACCAAGGTCGCCCCTTCGGAGCGGCCGCTGGCCGTCCCCGGCGCCGAGTTCTCGCACACGTTCGACCCGCATTCACTCACGGTGCTGCGCGTCGGCGTCTCGCCCAGGTGACAGCCAGCCCGGAGGACGAACGTGACCCTGCGCGCGCCGGGACGCACAAGTGAACATCGGATGAAACTGCTTTCACGCATCGTTCTCTGCTTCACGCTCTCGGCCGCGCAGGCGCTCCCCGTCGCGGCGCAGCCCGCGGCGCGTCCGTCCGCGCGCGCGGCGGGCGTGCGCATCGACGCGCGCAGAATCGAGAACCGCATCAGTCCCCTGCTCTACGGACAGTTCCTCGAATTCATGTACGAGGGGATGAAGTTCGGCGTGCACGCGGAACTGCTGCGCGACCGTGGGTTCGAGGAGGCGCCGAACGCGCTGGGGCTGCCGCGGCACTGGGAGCGCTACCCGGACGACCGCAACGACGACTACGGCCTCGCCTTCCGTTGGGACGACTCCGCACGCTACCCGCCCGGCCGCGCGGCGAACGTCGAGACTGGCGAGAAGCAGCCGCCCGAGCATTCGCTCCGCGTGGACGCCGGGGACGGCGTCATCTCGCGCCGCGGCTTCTACCAGCCGCGCGTGCCCGTGCGCGCCGGGGCCGCGTACCGCGGCCACCTCTGGCTGAAGACCGAAAATTACTCGGGCGGCATCAGCGTCGCGCTCGAATCCGACGTGACCCTTGGCGAGACGTACGCCGAGGCGAGTGTCGGCAGCGTCGGCGGCGACTGGCGCCGGTACGAGTTCACCCTGCGGCCGTCGAAGACCGACCCGCTGGCGCGGCTGTGCGTGCTCTTCGGCGGGCGCGGGCGCGTGTGGGTCGATCAGGTCTCGCTGATGCCGGCCGACGCGGCGCCGGGCGGCGTCCGCCGCGAGGTGTCCGAGCGCGTCAGAGACCTCAAGCCCGCCTTCATACGCTGGCCGGGCGGCAACGTCGCGCAGGACTACCGCTGGCTCTGGGGCGTCGGCCCGCGCGACGAGCGCTTCACCTGGGTCAACCTCTCGTGGAAGAACGAGCCCGAGCCGTCCGACTTCGGCACGGACGAGTTCATTGCCTTCTCACGCGCCGTGGGGGCCGAGCCCTCAATCACCGTCAACGTCGAGGGGCGCGGGGCCACGGCCGCCGAGGCCGCCGCGTGGGTCGAATACTGCAACGGCGCGGCCGACACGAAGTACGGGGCGATGCGTGCGGCGAACGGGCACCCCGAGCCGTACCGCGTGAAGTACTGGGAGGTCGGCAACGAGATTTGGGGTGACTGGGTGCGCGGCCACTCGGACGCCGCCACCTACGCGCGCAACCTGCGCGCGTACGCCCGGGCGATGCGCGCCGTAGACCCCTCGATCAAGCTCATCGCCGTCGGCGACAACGACATGAAGTGGAACCGCACGGTGCTCGCCGAGGCCGGGCGCGAGATCGACTACCTCGCCATCCACCACTACTACGGGCGCCGCGAGGCGGCCGGCGACCCCTCGAACCTGCTGGCGCGCCCGCTCTTCTACGGCCGCTTCTACGAGCAGGTCGGGGGCGCGTTGAAGGAGTTGGTGCCGGGCCGCGACATAAAACTGGCGATTAACGAGTGGGGGCTCGACCTGCCGACCGAGCGGCAGTATTCGATGGAGGCGGCGCTCTACGGCGCGCGTCTGATGAACGTCTTCGAGCGCGCGGGCGACCTCGTCGGGATGAGCGCCGTCTCCGACCTCGTCAACGGTTGGCCGGGCGGCATCATCCAGGCCGGGCGGCACGGGGTCTTCGTCTCGCCCCTCTACCACGTCAACCGCCTCTACGCCCTGTACCGCGGCGACGAGCGCCTCTCTACGGAAGTCACCTCGCCGACCTTCGACACCAGCCGCGAGGGCCAGGGCGTGCCCGTCCTCGACGTGTCCGCCGCCCGCACGGCCGACGGACGGAGGGTTTACGTCAAAGCCGTGAACGCGGACACGAGCGGGGCGCTCACGACCAGCATCGTGATCGAAGGCGCCCACGTCGCGCCGCGGGCCGAGATGCACGTCTTGACGGCGAAATCGTCGGGCGCCTCGAACGACTTCTCAAGGCCGGACGCGGTCTCCGTCAGGACGGTGCCGGTGCGCGCGGGCAAGAGCTTCACGGTGACGCTGCCTAAGCACTCCGTCTCAGTCATCACCCTTGATCTGGTGCGCTAAAAGAAGTCTGAGTGCGACCGGCGCTCGGCGGGTGCGGTCAGAACCGCCCGCGGTAGCGGGTGGGCCAGGCTCACGCGTTGAGGTCGCTCTGGGACAGACGAACCCGCCCGCTACCGCGGGCGATTCTGACCGCTATGGCGCCGCTTCCGTGGTGTTCCGCGCGTGCCGCCGCGCGGAACACCACGTAGACGCCTCAGACGGGTTATACTCAATCGATGAACGAAACCACACGGGCTACACAACCCCGGCCCGACCAGCGGGGTCTGGACTATGCCGTCTGCACACAGTTCCTCCTCATGCACCTGGTCTGCCTCCTTGCGTTCTGGACGGGCGTGAGCGCGGCGGCGGTCGCCGTCTGTCTGGCGCTCTACGTCGTGCGCATGTTCGCCATCACCGCGGGATTCCACCGCCTCTTCTCGCACCGCTCGTACAGGGCCGGGCGGCTCTTCCAATTCCTGCTCGCCTTCGTGGGGACGGCGTCCTATCAGAAGGGGCCGCTCTGGTGGTCGGCGCACCACCGGCGACACCACCTCAACGTGGACACCGAGGCCGACCTGCACTCGCCCGTCATGCGTTCCGTCTGGCAGTCGCACGTCGGTTGGTTCCTGAGCCGGGAAAGCCGTGCGACCGATTGGAAACTAATCCCCAACCTACTCAAATACGCGGAGCTGCGCTGGCTGGATAAGTATTACGGACTGCCGCCGGTGATGCTGGCGGCTGCGACTTACCTGCTGGGACTGTTTCTCGGCCGTTACTACCCGGGCTCGGGCACCTCGGGCTGGCAGATGCTCATCTGGGGGTTCTTCGTCAGCACGGTGCTGCTCTACCACGGCACCTTCACGGTGAACTCGGTCGCGCACCTCTTCGGCAGCCGCCGCTTCGAGACGGCGGACAACAGTCGTAACAATTTCCTGGTCGCACTCATCACGCTCGGCGAGGGCTGGCACAACAATCATCACCACTACCCCGCGTCAGAGCGCCAGGGTCTCTACTGGTGGGAGATCGATGTCTCGCACTACGTGCTGCGTGCGCTCTCCGCGGTGGGCGTGGTGCGCGACTTGAAGGAGCCCCCGACAAGCTCAACTGACGGCACCTTCAGCAACGCGCAGAGCCGGCACCCCGCGCGCTCCCAGGACGGCGGCATTGCACCCGGCTATTGAGCAGTCGAGCACCAACAGCACGCACGTTAACCACGGAGGCACAGCTAAGTGGATTTAGCTGTGCCTCCGTGCCTCTGTGGTTAACGCTCTTCACTATTCACTCAAGGGAAGAAGGCTTTAACACAACCGGCGAGCGTTCAATTAGTCATGCGCTTCTGCTCCGAGAGCGGCCGACGCTCGCGCACGGGTTCGGCTGGCTCGCGTCGCTGCGGCGGCGCTCCGAGCAGCCCGGTAGTCCCTTCCGTCACGGAACCCAACGGCGGCACGGACTCGTACCTCGTCGGCGGAAGCGACCTGCGCGCCCTCGCCGGGAGACGTGCTACACGCTCCCCCCGTTTGAGCGCCCGGTGCAGATACGAGGCTCCAAACGCCATGAGAACCAATGCTATCGTTTGACCAAGCATCATGATCGTCAGGCCCAGCTTCACGGTTGACTCTTTGCCCGACGAGACGAGCAGCAGCGAGAGGAGCATCACCAGGAGACCCCAGACCATCCCGATCACGTTGAGTTGGTGCCCCGCGCGCGCCCCCGCCTCCAGCCGCAGCACTTCGAGCTCCGCCGGCTCCGCTGCACATTGCGCCCCGCAGAGCCGGCAGAAGCGCGCGTCGCCCGCGTTGTACGCGCCGCACGCGCGGCAGGATGACGGCTCGGCGCGGTCAGCGGCGAGCGCGAAGATGGCCTCGGCCTCGCGCCGGAGCGTCTGCCGGTCGCCCTTCGTCGAAACGCCCCCCGCGTGCGTGACTTCGTAGTCGAGCGTCACGAGGGTCGCGCCCGCCCCCAACGGTTTCAGGGAGATGTTGAGCTTCGTCGGGTAGTCGCGCACGTCCGCGGAGGCGTAGTAAGCCCCCAGGCCGCGTGCGCCGCGCTTGGCCTGGAGCGGCCGCTCGCCGAGCACAAGGTAATTGAGTGTCTCAAGGGCTTCGACGAGTCGTGCGCGCACGCCCTCCTCGTCGCCCGCCAGCACCTGCTTGAGATAAAACTCCGTGTTGCCGATGCCGCTGCTGCCGTCCGCCTGAACTAGTGGGTCAGTCATGTCACCCCCCGAGCCTTCCCGCGCTCACTTACCAGATGCGGCAGCTCTCGCCCGCCGGACGCACCATCGGGTCGCCTGACTTGCAGTTGAAGGCGGCGGCGAACTGCGCCATGTTCGAGAGCGGGCCGTTGACGCGGAACCGCCCGAGCGCGTGCGGGTCGCTGCCCGTGAGCAGCCGCTCGAATTGGGGCCGCATGTTCGACGCGTAGCTCTGCGCGTAGCCGAGGAAGAAACGCTGTTCGGCGGTGAAGCCGTCAATCTCCCCGGGGCGCGGCCTGCCCTCCAGCGACTTCCGGTAGGCGTCGAAAGCGACGTTCAGGCCGCCGAGGTCGCCGATGTTTTCGCCGAGCGTGAGCATGCCGTTGACGAAGAGGTCGTCGGCGACCTTAAAGGCGCCGAACTGTTTGGCGACGCACTCCGCGCGCTGCTCGAAGTTCTGGCGGTCGCCGGCCGTCCACCACAGGCGCAGGTTCCCCCGCGCGTCGTACTGGCTGCCCTTATCGTCGAAGCCGTGCGTGATCTCGTGGCCGATGACCGAGCCGATGGCGCCGTAGTTGAGCGCGTCGTCGGCCGCCGGGTCGAAGTAGGGCGGCTGGAGCATGCCCGCCGGGAAGACGATCTCGTTGAAGAGCGGGTAGTAGTAGGCGTTGACGGTCGGCGGGGTCATCGCCCACTCCGAACGGTCAACCGGCTTCCCGATCTTCCGCAAATTCTTGTCGTTGTGGAAAGCCGACGCGCGGAGCATGTTGTCGAAGTAAGACTCGCGGCCGACTTCGAGCCCCTCGTACGACTCCCACTTGTCGGGGTAGCCTATCTTCTGCGCGACGGCGTCGAGCTTGACGAGCGCGGCCTTGCGCGTCTCCTCGCCCATCCAGTCGAGCTTCAGGAGCCGCGCGCGGAAGGCCGCCAGAAGGTTGTTGACCATCTCCTTCATGCGCGCCTTGGATTCCGGGGTGAACGCGCGCCGCACGTACTCCTGCCCGAGCGCCTCGCCGAGATAGTTGTCCGTCAGCATCACGCAACGCTTCACGCGCGGGAGCTGTTCGGCCTGGCCGGAAAAGAGACGGCCGAAGTTGAACTTCTCCCGGTCGAACTTCGCCGACAGGCGCGACGCGTTCGTGCTGACGAGATGCCAGCGCAGCAGTGTCTTCCAGTCGTCGAGCGCAACGGTGGCGACCAGCCGGTTCAGCTCTTTAAAGAAGTCGGGCTGGCCGACGTTCAGGTCCGCGAACTTCGGCGCGCCGCGCTCGGCGAAGTAGGCATCCCAGGACAGTTCGGGAGTCAGCTCCTTCAACTGCTGGAGTGTGTGCCTGTTGTAGTTCGCGTTCGGGTCGCGCAGCTCGACGGGTGTTTTCGAGACCGCGGCCAGTTTGGTCTGGAGCGCGAGCACGGTCTGCGCCGCCGCCTCGGCCTTGCCGGGCTCGTCGCCGAGCAGGACGAACATCCGCGCGACGTGCTTGACGAACTCGGCGCGCAGGGTTTTCGACCTCTCGTCGTCGTTGGTGTAGTAGTCGCGCGTCGGGAGGCTCAGGCCGCCCTGCCCGACGGACGCGATGACGACGCTGCTGTTTTTGGCGTCGGGCGCGCCCCCCATCCCGAACAGGACGGGGACGCCCTGGCGGTGCAGGCGGCCCACTTCCGCCTGCAGCCCGCGACGGTCTTTGACGGCGTCGATGCGCGCCAGCAGCGGCGCGAGCGGCTTCGCGCCGGCCGCCTCGATCTTCGCCTCGTCCATGCAGCTCGCGAAGAGGTCGCCGATCAACTGCTCGTTGCCGCCCTTGCGCGCGCGCGTGTCGCGCGCCGCGGCCTCCAGAATCTGCCGGAGCAGGTCGAGGTTCTTTTCATTCAGCACCAGCGCCTTGTCCCACGCCGGGTAGGCGGCCGGAATCTGATTCTCTTTAGCCGCGAGCCAACCGCCGTTGGCGAACTGGTAGAAGTCCTCGCACGGCTCGCAGGTCTTATCCAGGCTGGCGAGGTCAACCCCTTTTTTCAACGCGGCCTGAGCCAAAGTGTTAAGGCAGAGTGCCGCGACGAGGAATAGAACACCTGCCGCACGAAGTCTGGGGGAACGCATTACACCTTCTCCTTGTCGAATGGTTGAAGCCTGAGAGGCCGGTTCACGCGCCGAAGTTAATGTGAGTTCCGGCCTTCGACAACGAATATGTGATGAGTTGTGCTTGAAGTCGGCCGAGCGGGTTTTTCGACGCGCCGGATGCGTGGCGCCCTATAGCAATTGGTATTGGGGTGTGAGTGAGCAGGAGTTAACCACAGAGACACAGAGGCACAGCTAAAACATTAAAAGCTGTGCCTCTGTGTCTCTGTGGTTAATCTTCTTTACCTTCACTCAAATCGATGCCGCTTTAGAGGTCGCCGAGCAGGGAGAGGAATCTGTCGCGGTAGTTGCGGCTGAGCATGAGGCCGCTGCCGTTGTGCAGGACGAGGTCCTGGTCGCCGTTCGTGCGCGGGTGAATCTCTTTCACCTTTTCGATGTTGACGATGGCCGAGCGGTGCACGCGGACGAACTTTTCGGGGTCGAGTTTCGACTCCAACTGCTGCATCGTCCCGCGAATCAGGTGCGCCTCTCGCCCCGCGTGGACTTTCAGATAGTTGCCGTAGGTCTCGACCCAATCGATCTCCTCCGTCGGCAGAAGAATCGTGTGCCCCGTCAGCCGGATGGTGAGGCGTTTGAGGTATTTGGGCGGCGTCTTGATGTCTTCGATGAGGGCGCGGAAGCGCTGGTCGAAATCCTCCCCGGGCGCGCGCGCGGCCTGC
>DAIRFV010000462.1:0-3071 GCA_036794905.1 Pyrinomonadaceae bacterium
CTACAAGGCCAAGTGCGCGATGTGCCACGGCCAGAAGGCCGAGAAGAAGTTCGACGCCGCGAAGGCCGACGACGTGCTCGAGGCCGTCATCCTCAAGGGCAACGACGCCGTGACGCCCAAGATGCCCGCCTACGAGGCGAAGGGCATCACGCCGGAGCAGGCCAAGGCGCTCAACGCCTACATGAGGTCGCTCAAGCAGTAGCCGCCGCCGGGGCCCCGAGGGGCGTCACCGCGCGGTTCTACGGTTTCGCAACTTGTCCACACACTTCCTCCTGTGGCCCCCCGCGCCCGGCTCGGACGACTCCCCAGCGTCCGGCACGGCACGGGGGGCCTTTTTTTTGAGTTCACCCGAAAGGGGGTGAAGCATGAAGCGGCTGCCGTCAGTCGTCGTCCCCGTCCTGCTCCTTCTATCTCTCTCGGTCATCATCTTCTTTAACGACGCGGGGCGCGCGCAGACGCCGCCCGCGCCCACGCAGACTCAGAACGCCGTCGCGCCCAACGCCTCCGGCTCAATCGCCGCGCAGACCGGCGAAGAGGCGGAGGCGCGGCGCAGTTTGCAGTGCCAGGGCTGCCACGGGCCGGGCCGGACTCTGCCCTACCTCGGCGGCTCGCTCTTCCACGCCGACGAGCACCGCGCCTACGACTCGGGCTTCCACGCCAAGTCGCACCAGAACGGCGGCGGGGCCGGCGGGCGCGCCGCGACCTGCCTCGACTGCCACACCCGGGGCGGGCGCGGCGACCTGACGACCATGCTGCCGAAGAGCGACCCCACGTCCCCGGTCGCGCGCGCCAACCTCGCCGACACCTGCGGGCGCTGCCACGGCGACGCCAACGTCATGCAGGGGAGCGGCATCACCACGCGCCCCTTCCTCTCCTTCCGCGAGAGCGTCCACGCGCAGGCCGCCTCGCGCGGCAACCTCGGCGCGGCCGTCTGCTCCGACTGCCACCGCGCGCACGACGTGCTGCCCGCGACGGACGCGCGCTCGCCCATCTTCAAGTTCAACATCCCGGCCACCTGCGGCCAGTGTCACCCCGGCATCACCAACGAGTTCAACGCGAGCGTCCACGGGCGCGCGGCCTCGCGCGGCGTGTCGCAGACGCCGGTCTGCACCGACTGCCACGGCATCCACACGATCATGCAGCCCGGCGCGGCCGGCTCTTCGCTCAGGACGAACGGCTGCGCGCGCTGCCACGAGGGCGTGCGGCTCTCCGAGGAGTTCGGCGTGGCCGGCGCGCGCGTGCAGTCGTACGAGAACAGCTACCACGGGCTCGCGCGTCGCCTGGGGTCTCCGGTCGCGGCCGACTGCGCGAGCTGCCACGGCGTGCACAACATCCTGCCCTCGTCCGACCCGAAGTCGATGATCGCGCAGGCGAACCTGACGCAGACCTGCGGGCAGTGCCACCCGGGCGCGGGCGAGAACTTCGCGAAGGGCAAGGTGCACCTGAACGTGCCCGCCTCCGCGGACGCGGGCAGCACGGGCGTGCGCTGGGTGCGCTGGTTCTACCTGCCGGTCATCTTCCTGACCGTCGGCGGGATGGCGCTGCACAACCTGCTCGTCTGGCGCAAGAAGGCCGCGCACAAGCTCCGCCGCGAGTCGCGCACCGTCACGCGCCTGACGCGCAACCAGCGCGCGCAGCACTGGCTGCTGTTGACGAGCTTCGTCGCGCTCGTCGTCACGGGCTTCGCGCTCGTCTACCCGGGCGCGTGGTACTACTACCTCGGGCTCGAAGCGGAGGCGACGCGGCGCTGGGTGCACCGCGCGGCGGCCGTCGTGATGATGGGCGTGGGCCTCTACCACCTCGCATACCTCGCGCTCGCGGGCGAGGGGCGCTCGTGGGTGCGGGACATGGTGCCCGTGCGGAAGGACGCCGTTGACCTCTGGCAGAACCTGCTCTACTACGCGGGCTTCAGGCGCACGCGGCCGATGATCGCGCGCTTCGGCTACGCGGAGAAGGCCGAGTACTGGGCCGTCATCTGGGGCACCCTGGTGATGGGGCTGACGGGGTTGATGATCTGGTTCAAGGTCGGCTGGTTCGGCTTCCTGCCGCGCTGGTGGATCGACGTGGCCATCGCCGTCCATTTCTACGAGGCGGTGCTCGCCACGCTCGCCATCGTCGTCTGGCACTTCTACCACGTCATCTTCGACCCCGAGGTCTACCCCGTCAACCTCGCCTTCTACGACGGCAAGGTCTCGGAGGAGCTGTACCGCGAGGAGCACGGGCTCGACTTCGAGCGGATGCAGGAGCCGGAGGGCGGGGGCGAGGGGGACGCGGGGGCGCGCCCCGACGTCAAGGGCGGCGGCGAGCCCCTGCCCGGCGGCGCGGCGGGCGACTGACGAGGACGTAGACAACGCAGGCGGGACGGCGCGATAATCGGCCCGCCAATCGTTATCACTCCACCCCAACTCGACGGGCGGTTCGCGCGCCGCCCGTTTGAACTATCAACTCGCGCCGCTCGCGGCGGCGTGCTTGAGTGACACGGAGGGTTCCCGATGAGTCAGGAGGAAGAAGCGGTGAAGGGCGAGGCCGAGGCCGGCGACGAGGCGCCGGCCGAGAAGACCCCTTCCGTGTTCCGCAACTACGTCAGCTTCGCCGGGGCGGCGGTCGCCGCCGCGGGCTTCGTCAGCATCGTGCTCATGCTCCTGCTGGAGTTCGCGGGCGGCGAGGCGCACGGCCACAACCCTTACACCGGCATCTTCACCTACATCCTCTTCCCGTCCGTCATGGTCTTCGGCATCGCGGTCTTCCTCGCGGGCGGGGCGTGGGAGCGCCACCGGCGGCACAAGATGAAGCCGGAGGAGATCGGGCGCTACCCCGTGCTCGACCTCAACGACCCCCGCCGGCGGCGCTCGTTCATCACCTTCCTCCTGCTCGCGTTCATCTTCCTCTTCATGAGCGCCTTCGGCAGCTACCGCGCCTTCGAGCACACCGAGAGCGTCCAGTTCTGCGGGCAGACCTGCCACACGGTGATGAAGCCCGAGTTCACGGCCTACGGCGCGAGCCCGCACGCGCGCGTCAAGTGCGTCGAGTGCCACGTCGGCCCCGGCGCCGACTGGTACGTCCGCTCGAAG
>DAIRFV010000463.1:0-3065 GCA_036794905.1 Pyrinomonadaceae bacterium
TTATACTCCCGGCCTCATTCGAGCCCGGCGGCCGTGTGCGCGGGCGTGAGCGTGTCCTTGCGGCGGTCGGAGCGCAGCTTGATGAGCGCCGTGACCGCGAGGTAGAGCGCGAGCAGGACGAGCGCGGCCGAGGCGACGGCGTTGACCAACTCCATGTCGAGCCCCTTCGTCACGCGCAGGTTGCCCAAAGTCATCGAGACGAGCGCCCAGAGCGTGATGACGAGCACGAAGAGCATCGGGACGAGCGTGTAGCTGATGCGCCGCCGCGCCTGGTAGAGCCAGGCCGTGATGGTCAACAGCGTCAGGGCCGCCAGCAGTTGGTTCGACGCGCCGAAGAGCGTCCAGAACTTCGACCACGAGTTCGGCGGCGCGAACGCGATGAAGTAGAGGGGCAGCGCGATGGTCAGAAACGTCCCGGCCAAAGCGCCGGCCCGCCCCCTCCAGCCGAACAGCTCCTGCACGATGTAGCGGCCGAGCCGCGTGCACACGTCGAGCGTGTCGAAGACGAAGGTCGAGAAGGCCATCGCGCCGAAGGTCGTGGCGAAGGCGAGGTGGTCGGGGCCGATGAGGAGCGTCAGGAAGCGGCCGATGCCGTTGCCGTAGATGGTGCCCGCGGCGAGCGGCTTGCCCGCCGCGTCCGTGAGCTGCGTGGCGATCATGATGGTGACGAGCGCGATGAGCGCCACGAACCCTTCGGCCAGCATCGCGCCGTACCCGACGGCGCGGATGTGCGACTCGCGCTCGACCTGCTTCGAGGTCGTGCCCGAGCAGACCAGCCCGTGGAAGCCCGAGCACGCCCCGCACGCGATGGTCACGAAGAGGAAGGGGAAGAGCGCGCCCGTCATGCCGGGGACGTGCCAGCCCTTGAAGGCCGGCTGCTGAATCTCGTACCCGCCGAAGAAGACGCCGACGACGCCCAGGGCGATGGCCGCGTAGAGGATGAACCCGCCCAGGTACCCGCGCGGCTGCAAGAGCGACCACACCGGCACGACCGACGCGACGCAGCAGTAGGCGAGGATGACGAGCCCCCAGCCCTTGTGCGACAGCACGAAGGTGTTCGACATCAGCGTCCCCGCCCAGGAGACCGCGAAGGCCGCCGGCACGAAGATGATGGTGACGAGCCACAGCGGCGGGTTGAGGTACTTCTGCACGAGCCCGAGCACGACCGAGAGCAGGAGGTAGAGCACGCTCGCCGCCGCCACCGCGCCGCCCGGGTTGAAGGCGACCGCCGTCGCGCGCAACTCCTCCGAGCCCGCGACGAAGGTGCCGGCCGTGATGTCGGCGAAGGCGACGATGACGTAGACGAGCGCGATCCAGATGAAGGTCATCATCGCGCGCCCGGCCTTCGAGCCCAGGTGCTCGCGCGTGATCTCCGCGACCGAGGTCGCGCCGTGCCGGACGGAGGCGGCCAGGGAAGTGAAGTCGTGCACCGCGCCGATGAGCACGACGCCGAAGCCTATCCACAGGAGGCACGGCAGCCACCCGAACGCCTGGCACGCGATGATGGGCCCCGCAATCGGCCCGGCCGCCGCAATCGCCGAGAAGTGCTGGCCGAAGAGGTAGAACGGCCGGGTGGGGACGAAGTCCACGCCGTCGTTGACGACGTGCGCGGGCGTGCGGCGCGAGTCGTCGAGCTGGAACTGCCGCGCGACCCAGCCGCCGTAGAGGTGGTACGCGGCGACGAGCACCAGCAGGAATCCGATGGCGAGCAGCGTCAGGCTCAAGGCAGGAACCTCCGTCCGAATCCCCGGCGGGGCACGAGCGCCGAGATTATAAACACAACCAAGACCCGCGCGCGGAAATTATTAAATGATCCTTTTGCGCGCGCGGCCCCGCGTATAGGTTTGGGGAGGCGTTGTCGCCTCCCCGCCAGGCAGCCCGTGGCGGCGGCGCCGGGGGAGGCGGGTTAGAGCCATCATCCATACTTAGCAGCGGCGGCGGTCGGCCGCCCGGAGTGATAGAAGGAGAAGTGTTATGAAGAAGATTCAGCGTGTCGGTCTCGGCCTCGCCCTGCTCGCCGTGCTCGCCGGCGGCGGCGTCCCGGCCTCGGCCAAGAGCAGCAACAAGCAGCGTACACTGAACGGCGTCGTCCGGAACGTAGACCTGCGGGCGCGCACCGTCGAAGTGCGCGAGCACGAGACGGGCCGCGTCGTCTCGATGCGCGTGCCCGACGGCGCCCTCGTCCGGACCAACGTCACCAGCCAGCCCCTCGTGCAGATCGAGCGGCTGCTCCCCGGCATGGTGGTCAGAGGCGTCGTCCGGTAGGCAAAGCGACGCACCCGGGGACGGCGGAGGGCGGGAGGTGAGTTGTCACCCCCGCCCTTCGTCTGTCCGGCGCCGGGAGGGGAAAGATTCGTCGAGGCGTATGTCGCGGCGGGCGAGTTCGGCGACGAAGGCTTCGGGCGGGATGCAGCGCTCCTGCGGGACGGCGCCGCGCCGCGCCGTCTCCCCGCGCGCCATCATCTGCGCGACGACGGAGGCGGGGAAGGCCGTGGTGCGCTGCATGGCCGAGAGGCCGGTGCGCGGGTCGAAGCGGTCGATGATGTCGTAGCGCAGCCGAGTGGGTTCATCGGACTCGCTCCGGCTAGGGGCAGTGCCACCTTGTCCGCCGTGCAGTAGTGTGCCGACGAACTCCAGGCGGATGAAGACGAGGTCGGGGCCGTCGGCGGGCAGGTGGCGGTTGAGCAGCTCGCCGAGGAGCCTGCGCGGCGCAACGGGCACGCCGCCGACCTCGACCTCCTCGCTCGAAGCGAGGCCGAGGTCGAGGAGGAGCTTGAACCGCGCGCAGTGGCCGGGGTAGCGGATGGTCTTGTAGTCGAGCTCGCGCACGCGGCCGGCGAACGTCTCGGGCAGGGTCGAGGTGCCGCCCGAGGTCTGGAACGCCTCCATCCGCCCGAAGGGGTCGGGGAAGTCGAGCGACTCCAGCTCCGTCATCGACTCGACCTCCGTCAGTTGGCCTGCGCGTATGACGCGGGCGCGCTCGACGTACTCGTTGATGAGCCCTTCGACCGAGAAGACGATCTGGTAGTCGAGCGGCGGGCGGGGTTGCTGCGGGAGGCCGCCGA
>DAIRFV010000464.1:0-3064 GCA_036794905.1 Pyrinomonadaceae bacterium
TCACGGTTCACGGCCTTATTTGACGACGCCGCGCTTCGAGGTCTCGATGAAGCGGAGGAGTTCTTCGACCTCCGACGAGCCGCGTATCTCGTCGCGGATGCGTTCGAGCGCCTGCGTGGTGTTGAGCCGGGAGGAGAGGAGGAGGCGGAAGGCGTGGTGCAGCGCCTCCACGGTCTCCTGCGGGTAGCCGCGGCGCTTCATGCCGACGGTGTTCAGGCCGTAGCACTTGGCGTGGTTGCCGACGGTGAGCGCGAAGGGGAGCGCGTCCTTGACGACGACCGAGTAGCCGCCGACGTAAGCCTCGCGCCCGACGCGGCAGAACTGGTGGACGCCCGAGTAGGCCCCGACGTTCGCGCCGTCCTCTACGCGGACGTGGCCGGCGAGCGTCGCGGCGTTCGCCATAATCACGCCGCTCCCGACGTGGCAGTCGTGCGCGACGTG
Organism: Pyrinomonadaceae bacterium; assembly: GCA_036794905.1. GTDB lineage: Bacteria > Acidobacteriota > Blastocatellia > Pyrinomonadales > Pyrinomonadaceae > QHXN01. Next base: position 442 of record DAIRFV010000464.1, read on the forward strand.
CGCCTGCGCCATGATGAGGCAGTCGTCGCCGATGGAGGTCAGCATCCCGCCGCCCTCCGTCCCGCGGTGGACGGTCACGAACTCGCGGATACGGTTGCGCCGCCCCACCCGAGTCTCGGCCGGCTCGCCGCGGTACTTCAAGTCCTGCGGCGCGAGCCCGATGGAGGCGAAGGGGAAGACGTGCGTCTCGTCGCCGATTTCCGTGCGGCCGTCCACGACGACGTGCGATTCGAGGCGCACGCGCGCGCCCAGGCGCGCCTCGTCGCCGACCGTGCAGAACGGCCCGACGTGCGCGCCCTCGCCCACCTCTGCGCGCGGGCTGACGACGGATGTTGGGTGAACGAATACAGACATACGAAAGGGTGTTGGGTGCTGGGTGTGAGGTGTTGGGGAAGAATCGGCTGTTACCCAACACCTCACACCCAGCACCCAACACCTGACTCACTTCAGGCCGCCCCGGTCGGCGACGACGCTCATGATGTCGGCCTCGGCGGCGAGCTGCCCCTCGACGTGCGCCTCGCCGTGCATCTTCTGGACGCGGTTGCCGACGCGGACGGGCGTCACCGTGATGACGAGCGTGTCGCCGGGGACGACGGGGCGGCGGAAGCGCCCGTTGTCGATGCCGCTGAAGAGGACGAGCTTGTCGTCGCGCGCCTCCAACTGCTGGAGCGCGTAGACGGCGCCGACCTGCGCCATCGCCTCAAGGATGAGGACGCCGGGCATGACGGGCGCGCCGGGGAAGTGCCCCTGGAAGAAGTGCTCGTTGATCGTCACCTGCTTGACCCCGACGATGCGCACCCCCGGCGTCAGCTCGACGATGCGGTCTACGAGCAGGAACGGGTAGCGGTGCGGCAGAATCTCCTGGATGGCGCGGGTGTCGAGAACGGTTTCCATGGGGAGCGTAAACTGTGAAACGTAATCCGTGACAAGATAAAGCCGAAAACCGTAAACCGTAAACCGTGACAAGCGAAGAACGGTCTTCTTCTCGTCACGATTTACGGTTTACGGTTCACGGCTTCAGGCTCTTACGGGCGGCCGGGCGTGGCCGGCGCGGCCGCGGCCGTGGAGGCCGGGTTGCGCGTGTTGTACTCGGCGATGAAGGCGTTGGTGATGTCGATGCCGCCGTCCACCACCATGACGACGCCCTGCATCTTGCTCACGTCGAAGACGACCGAGAGGCCGCGCGCCTTGGCGTAGGCCTGGAGGGCGTTGCCGATGTCCTGGTAGACGGGGCCGGTCAACTCCTGGACGCGCTTGTCGAGCGCCTTCTGGCCGTCCTGCTGCTTGCGCTCGATCTCGACCTTGAGCTGCTCGGCCTGGTCGGCCTTGGCCGCGAGCGCCGCCGGGGCGGCGACGGCCTTGGTGTCGTTGACCTCCTTGACGAGCGCGTCGTAGCGCGTCCGGAGACCCTGAATCTCGTCGCGGCGCGGCTTGAACTCGCGCTCGACGGTCTGGAAGGCCGCGACGAGGCGCTTGATGCCGTCCTTCTGGTCACCGAAAGACTCGGTGTCGATGATGGCGAACTTGCCCTCGGCGACGGTGACGGCGCCGGCGGGGGCCGGGGCGGCCGGGCGGGCGGCGGGCTGGGTCTGGGCCGAAGCCGTCAGCGCGGCCGTGGCCGCGAAGGCGGCGGCGAAGAAGGTTGTGCGAATCGCTTTCATGATCTTTTTTGTACTGCTCCTTAAATTCAAGTTGCGGGCGAACTCTCGGGCGCGGCCGCGGGGTTTGACCTCGGGGGCGCGCCGCCCCCGTCCGATGTGTGTGCTAAAGCCTCAGAAGGTGCGCCCGATGCTGAACCGGAAGACCCTCTTCTTCTCCTGTACGAGCGTGTCCTGTGCGTTCGGGTTGATGGCGTAGATGAAGCGGAACGGCACGTTGATCACAGGCATTTGGATGCGCATCTCCAGCCCCAGGCTGGATCGGTAGTCGCCGATTTTCGAAAAAAGGCTCTGCGAAATGCGCGCCACCGTGTTGGTCTGCGCCTCGCCGCGCAGGAAGAGCGGCTGCACGCCGAAGGGCAGCGACGTGATGGGGTCGAGCGGGCCGACGCGCTGGAGCGCGGCGAACTCCTCCTTCGTCAGCAGGCGGTCGCCCTGCGTCAGGAGCGCGGGCTGCGTCGTCAAAAACGACGTGCCGCACGAGAAGCCGCCCGTCGTCGTCAGCACCAACTGCGGGTTGCGGTTCCCGACCAACTGGTTCAGGCCGCCCGAGTTGCAGAGGAACGGCTGGTCGGCCAGGAACGCCGTCGAGAAGGTCTGGTCGCCGCCCCCCGCGAGGTTGAAGGCCGAGCCGATGTCGGCGAAGGCCGCCAGCGCCACGGGGCCGAAGATCGGGATGCGGTACTCGAAGTTACCCAGGAGCTGCGTGTCGGCGCCGAGGAAGCGGAACTGGCGGTCGATCTGGATGACGTTCGAGCCCGTGGGGCCGGTGAAGGTGCCGAGCTGGACGAGCTGCTGGCGCAGCGTGTCGGGGAGCCCGTCCACGGGGACGACGGCGCCCGTGCCCGTGGCCGAGACCTGCACGTTGCGCGACGTGATGTAGACGTCGAGCGGCGCGATGGGCGCGATGGAGCGGACGTTGTAGCCGCGGATGGTGAACTCGTCGCCGAGGAAGAAGCGCTCGT
>DAIRFV010000195.1:0-11466 GCA_036794905.1 Pyrinomonadaceae bacterium
AGCGCGGCCTGCTCGCGGATGCGCTCCTCGGCGCGCTTGCGCTCGGTGATGTCGTAGCGGATGGCGACGTACTGGTAGGGCTTCCCCTCGGCGTTGAGGAAGGGGACGATGGTCGTGTCCACCCAGTAGAGCGAGCCGTCCTTGGCGCGGTTGCGCAGCTCGCCGCGCCAGACGCGGCCGCCGGTAATTGTCGTCCACAGCCCGCGGATGAACTCCTTCGGGTGGTAGCCCGAGTTGATGATGCGGTGATCCTGCCCGATCAGCTCTTCGCGCGTGTACTTCGAGATTTCGCAGAACTTGTCGTTGACGTAGTTGATGCGGCCGGTCTGGTCGGTGATGGCGACGATGGCCGACTCGTCGAGCGCGAACTTGAGGTCGGCCAGTTCCTTCAAGGAACGGCGCAGCGCCTCCTCCGCGCCGCCGCCCTCGCGCGGCGCCGCACCTTCGCGCGTCTCCTTCGTCACTTCGCTCATCCGGCGGACTCTCCGGCCGGCCCCCCGGCGGCCGAGGCTTCGGCGTCGATCTTCTTCAGGCGGTAGCGCAACTGGTCGCGCGAGATGCCGAGGAGTTCGGCGGCGCGCGTCTGGTTGCCGCCGCTGCGCTCGACGGCCTGGCGGACGAGCGAGGTCTCAAGCTCTTCGAGCGAGAGCCCGCCCGCGGGGAGCGCGAAAGTCGCGCCCGCCGCGGGCGCGGGGCGCGCGGCCGAAGCGGACTGCGGCGCGGGGTAGCCGGCCTCGGCCGCGAGGTCGCGCGGCAGGTACTCGGGCGTGATGACTTCGGCGTCTTCGAGGATGAGCGCGCGCTCGATGACGTTGCGCAGCTCGCGCACGTTGCCCGGCCACGCGTAGCGCCGGAAGGCGTCGGCCACCTCGGGCGAGAGGCCGCGAATCTTCCGGCGCAGCTTCAGGCGCTCGCCGAACTGTTTGATGTAATGCTCGGCGAGCAGCAGGATGTCGTCGCCGCGCTCCCGGAGCGGCGGGATGTCGATCTGGATGACGGAGAGGCGGTAGTAGAGGTCGAGCCGGAACTTGCCGGCCTCGCTCTCCGCGCGCAGGTCGCGGTTCGAGGCGGCGACGATGCGCACGTCCAGGGGGATGTCTTTGAGCCCGCCGACGCGCCGGAACGCGCCCTCCTCCAACACGCGCAAAAGCTTCGCCTGCAGGCCGAGTTCCAGCTCGCCTATCTCGTCTAAGAAAAGCGTGCCGCCCTCGGCCTGCTCGAAGAGCCCCTCCTTGCGCGCCCTGGCGTCGGTGAAGGCGCCTTTCTCGTAGCCGAACAGCTCCGACTCGATGAGCGTGGCGGGGATGGCCGCGCAGTTGATGGCGACGAACGGGCTTTCGGCGCGGCGCGAGCCGTAGTGGACGGCCTTCGCCACGAGGTCTTTGCCCGTGCCGGAGTCGCCCTGCAAGAGCACGGAAGAGACTTCGGACTCGGCCACCTTGCGCGCGAGCCCGAGCATGCGCCGGACGGCGGGGCTCTCGCCGATGATCTGGTCGAAGCTGAACTGGCGCGCGCGCTCGCGCCTGACCTGCTTGACCTCCTGGCGCAACTGGTGGGCCTCGATGCCGTTGCGGATGGTGACGCGCAGCTCTTCGAGGTTGATGGGCTTGCCGACGAAGTCGTAGGCGCCGCCGCGCAGGGCGGAGATGGTGTTCTGGATGACGAACGCGCCCGTGACCATGACGACGACCGCATCGGGCTGGCGGCCCTTGATCTCGCGCAGGGCGTCGAGGCCGGAGCCGTCCGGCAGGTCTATGTCGAGCAGGACGGCCGTCGGCTCCTCGGCGTCGAAGGCGGCGAGGCCCGCGGCGACCGTGCCGCCCTCGGCCGTCTCGTAACCCCAACTGCGCAGGGCCTCGCCGAGCGCCCAGCGGATGGAGGCGTCGTCGTCTACGACGAGAATCTTCTCCTTACCCTGTTTCAGAAGTCTCCTCCGGAGGTCTTTCGCGTAAGGCTTGCAGAGCGTGCGGTGAAATTATAATTCACAAACACACGCCCGCGAAACTTCCCCGCCGCCCGGCGGCACCCGATTTGCAGCCCTTCAGTCAGAACTGCCGCGTGGGGAAAATTCCCCGCGCCCGGAGGAGGTGCGTATGAGCGTTCCCGATTTCAGACCCGCCGAGCCGCCGAAGCCGAGGGAGCTGCTCGGGCTTGAGGACGACGACCGGCTCGTCCACTTCGTGGACGCCGTCTCGAAGCCGCCGGGGGAGGCGGGCGCGGCCGTGCGCTCGGAGCTGGGGCGGCTGCACTACGGCGACGAGGTGCTGCTCGTGCGCAACTCGCGCGACCCACAGCTCACGCGCTTCGAGTTCGGCCGGCGCGGCTACGCGAGTTGGGCCGAGGAGCGGCGCGCCGACGAGTGGTACGTCTACTTCTACCGCCCGCACGCCTCGGCGGGCGCCGTCGCCTACCGCCCCGCCAGGGCCCGCGCCGCTGCGGCCGCGAAACATTAGGCAGATGGCAGAAAGAGGGTGCTGGGTGCTGGGTGCTGGGTAAAACCCGGTTCTTACCCAACACCCAGCACCCAACACCCAGCACCCTCTTACTCCCTGCGGTTCCCCGCTCAGTGCGAAGGGGTGGCGACCGGCGCGGGCGGGGGGCCGGCGGGCTGGGGCGGGACGCCGCCGCGCAAGGAGAGCTGGCCGAGGCGCGAGAAGTTGACCGACTCGCCGAGGATGCGCACGGCCTCCTGGTCGGCGTGGAAGCCCGTCGAGTTCTCGGCCTCGACGAAGTCGAGGTAGAACTGCGCGCGGCGCTGGAAGTCGCGCGCCTGCTGAAGCTCCTGATCCGTCTTGCCCTGCTCGCGCGCGGCCTTGATGTCGCCGATCAGTTGGACGAGCGCGTCCATCGCGACGTTGCGCATGCGGAAGGTGCGCGTCTGGATGGTCTCGACGCGCTCGCGCAGCTCGGCCTCGGGCCACTTGTGGCAGGTCTGGCAGGCGTTGTTGATGTTGAGGAGCGGGCTGCGGACGTGGTGGTCGCTGATCTTCAGGCCGCCGACGCGCGTGTAGGGCATGTGGCAGTCGGCGCAGGCCACGCCCGAGCGCGCGTGGATGCCCTGGTTCCACATCTCGAACTCGGGGTGCTGCGCCTTGAGGGCCGGCGCGCCCGACTCCTTGTGCTCCCAGTCCTTGAACTGCTGCTCGTCGTAGTAGGCCATGATCTGCTCGACCTTCAGGCCCTTGAACCAAGGGTAGGTCAGGCGCTTCTCCGGCCCCTTGAAATAGTACTCGACGTGGCACTGGCCGCAGACGAAGGCGCGCATCTCCTGCCGCGAGGCGAGTCTGTTCACGTCGTAGGGCTCCTGGCGGTTGCCCTGCCGCCAGCGCTCGACGCTCTGCATGTTCGGCACGGGGTCGTCCGAAGCGGCGAGCGCCTGGATGCCTTCGAGGAAGCCGGGGCGCGTCACGCGCAGCGCCATCGTGGCGGGGTCGTGGCAGTCGATGCAGGAGACGGGGTGCTTGAAGCTGTTCTTGGCCTCCATGAAGGGCATCTTGTTGAAGTGCTCGAAGCCCTTCATGAGGTCGCCGTTGCCCGCGCGCTTGTAGCCGACGTAGACCGAGGCGTGGCAGTGGATGCAGGTGCCGGGCTGCTGCACGGCCTGCTGGCGCTCCGTATAAATCTGGTCGCTGAGCATGTAGGCGTGGCCGCGCTCCTCGCGGAAGTCGCGCGAGAAGGCGTAGCCGGCCCACATCGTCTTCAGCCGCGGGTCTTCCTGCAAGCGCGACTGCGAGACGAACGAGCGCGGGTCGGCCTGCGTCGGCGTGTGCGGCTCGGCCTCGCTCCCGCCGTAGCGCGTCCGCACCTGATCCACGGTGCGCTTGTAGCCGTCGTACTGGAAGGGGAAGTTCTTGCCCCAGACCTCCGGGTCTTCCGTCTCGTCGTTGAGTTCGACGACGCGGTAGAAGGGGTTGCGCGCCTCCTCCTTGCGCTGGAGGATGTTGACCAGAAGCGCCACGCCCGCCACGGCCGCCAGCAGCGTGATGAGCCCCGTCAGCACGATCAGCCTCAGCCCCCGCCAACGCGACGGCCTCTCTGTAACTGTCTCTTTCTCTTCGTCAGCCATTTTTCAAAACCCGTGAACCGTGAACCGTGAACCGTGACAAGAGCGTGAACCGTGAACCGTGACGAGATAAAACCTGTTCTTAACTCGTCACGGTTCACGGTTGACGGTTCACGGCCTTTGACGGTTCACGGTTTACGCCTCCTCAGTCTCCGTGCGTGTAGTGCCCGACGTTGCTGTGGCAGCGCGTGCAGGAGAGCTCGCCGCCCATCTCGGCGTGCGCGCCCTCGATGGACTGCACGACCTGTTGGTGGCAGGAGCGGCAGGCGCTCTCCGTCACCTTGTGGTTGAACTCGTTGATGCGGATCGGCTCGTGGAAGCCGCCGGTCGTGAAGTAGAACGAGTGCCAGAAGCCGTTGCGCGCCTTCGTGTAGTACTTGCCCACGAAGCCCGGCGGCGTGTGGCAGTCGTTGCAGCCCGCCACCGCGCGGTGCGAAGACTTGACCCAGCCGTCGAACTGCTCGCGCATGACGTGGCAGTTGGCGCAGGCCGCCGGGTCGTTCGTCAGGTACGCGTAGCCCTTGGCGTAGATGAAGGTGAAGCCCCCGATGCCGGCGATGACGCCGAAGGCGACCCCGATCATCACGTTCCTCAAGGTGTGCCAGCTCATAAAATAGCGCGCGCGCAGACCTACGGCCGGCGCTAACCCGGCGAGCGCCGGCACCGAAGCCGAACGTTAAGCATGAAACTTTCTGATCTAAATATAACACTGCCGCGGCGAGCGCGGCAGTTATAATTCTATGACAAAAGACGTGGGGCTGATGTGACGGCCGTCACACCGCGCCGCGGGCGGGGCCGTTCGGGTTCGCCCGCAGACGTTCCTCGAAGAGGCGCGCGGAGGCCGAGAGGAAGTCGTGCGCCGTGACGATGCCGACGAGCGCGCCGCCCTCGACGACGGGCAGGCAGCCGACGCCGTGCTCCCTCATCAGGTCGATGGCTTCGAGCGTCGGCATCTGCGGCGAGACGGTCAGGGGGTCTGCCTTCATGATGTCGCGCACGGTGACGGATTCGCCGAGCTGCCCCGTGCCGCGCCCCGCGACCAGCCGCAGCAGGCTCCGGTGCGAGAGCAGCCCGACCAGGCGCCCCTCGTCATCTTCCACGGGGACGTGCCGGACGTGCCGCCAGTGCATGACGGAGGCGGCCAAGTCTACGAGGTCGTCGGGGCGGACGGTGAAGAGGTCTGTGGACATGAACTGCCCGACGGTGCGGTAGCTCTCCGACCAGCCCTCGGGCACCTCGCGCTTGATGACCGGCCACAGGTGGACGGGCTCGTCCGTCTGCTGCCGCTTGTACATCGCCTCGGCGAGCGCGCGCAGCCGCATGTCGCGCGTGCCCGTCTGCCCGAGCGCCGCCCAGGACTTCAGAGTCCACTGCGCGCCGGTCTGCCCCGCGCGCACGCGCTCCTCGACACAGCCGAGGTAGCGCTCGGCGTCCGCCCCATCGACCCCCTGGCCTTGCAGCCCCTCGCGCGCGCGCGGGAGGAGTTGTTCGAGGATGAGGGCGTCGGCCGCGTAAGTCTTCCCGCCGAACCAGTGGAGGCGCGCGCCGAGCCCCTGGCGCGCGGCGTTGAAGAAGTTGGCCTTCGCGTCGTGGAAGGTCATGCGGCGGCCCACGTCGCCGTGCTCTTCGGCGAGCGCGAGCGTGAGCCCCGCGAAGAAGGCGGCGTTGGCGACCTCATCCCGCGGCGTCGGCCCCGAGGGGATGACGCGGTTCTCGATGCGCAGGTGCGCCGCGCCCTCGGTCACGCCGTAGCAGGCGCGGTTCCACCACCAGACCGTCCCGTTGTGCAGCGCGAGCGCTTTCAACTTCGGGACGCCGCCGCGCGCGAGCACTTCGAGCGCGTCCTCCTCCGGGTCGGCCGTCAGGATGACGCGGAAGCGCGCGATGTCCTCGCGGAAGATTTCGAGCACGGAGCCTTCGAGCCAGCGCTCGCCGAAGCCGACGCGCGTGGGGAAGCCGCGCGCCTGGTGCGCCGCCGAGCGCGCGTCGGCCGCGTGCTGGAAGAGCCCGATGCGCGTCTCCTGCCAGAGGCTGTGGCCCAGCCACAGCGGCGAGTTGACGGCCGCCGCCAGCACCGGCGCGGTCGCCGCCTGCGCCGCGTTGTAGAGTTGGACGAACTCCTGCGGGCCGGCCTGCACGTGCACCTGGAACGAGGTGTTGGACGAGAGCGGCATGATGTTGTCCGAGGTGAAGTTGACCTCGTCCACGCCCTTCAGGTGCACGTTGATGCGGCCGCCGCGCAGCCGCATCACGGCGTCGTTGAGCGCGTAGTAGCGCGGCTTCGGCGTGATGCTCTCCAGCCCGAGGTCGGACTTCCGGAGCGTCGGGAGAATACCCGCGAGCAGCACCTCCGCGCCGTGCGCGCGGGCGCCTTCGCGGACCAGGCGGACGACCTCCGCGATCTCCTCCTCCATCCGCCGGAAGCAGTCCGCCGTCAGGGCGCGCGGCGTCAGGTTGGCTTCGAGGTTGAAGCGCGCGATCTCGGACGTGATGCGCGGGTCGGCCACACGCTCGATGACCTCCGGCGCGCAGAGGGCGGGGTTCATGTGCCGGTCGATGAGGAACATCTCCTGCTCGGCGCCGACCCGCCTCACGCCCGTCTCGATGCGCCCCTCGTCGAGCATCCTTTCGAGCGCGCGCAGGTCGTTGAGGAGCGCCCCGACGAAGGCGCGCTGCTTCGAGAGGTCGGAACCGTTTTCGACTTGATGTTCGCCCATGGCCTTAACTGAAACTCCTGTCTAGCGGCCGGGGCGGCCCCGCCGGAATCGGGTCGAGATGTCTTGCGAGGGGGCCCTTCTCCGCGGCGGGCCACGCGAGTGGTTGGCGCTACACAAGGAGCAATCGCCGTACCGCCGCGCGCGCCCCCGCCACCCCACACTCCCGCGCGAAATTTTCCCCACGCGCCGCCCCCGCCTGCGAGAGTTTCCGCATCCGTCGGCGCCGGAACTCGCAAGGCCCGAGCGGCCCGTTTGTTGCACTCAAGTCAGTCGGAGGTGAGAGCGAACGATGAGAGACGAACCCGAGACTCGGGGTGTTGAGGGCTCCTGCGCGGAGGGCGTGCGCCTCTCGCGCCGCACCTTCTGCCGAAGCGCGGCTCTGTCGGCGTTGGCCGCCGCGCCCGCGCTCGCCGCCGGGCGGCGGGACGCGTCGAGGAAGATCGAGGGCGCCGAGCTGCTCATGCTCGGCCACGCGATGGCGTTCCGCTACCCGGCCGACGGCGACCTCGCCATCCTCGTCCGCACGCGCGACGGCCGCTACCACGCCTACACGCAGAACTGCACGCACCAGGGCTGCCCCGTCAACTTCGAGCGCGCCCACGACCGGCTCGAATGCCCCTGCCACCAGGGCGCCTACGACCTACAGACCGGCGCCTCCCTCTTCGGCCCCCCGCGCCGCCCACTGACACGCATCAACCTCGAACTCCGCCCCGGCGGCGAAGTCTGGGCCGTGGGGAAAGGGTAAAGGCCGTGAACCGTGAACCGTCAACCGTGACAAGAGAAGAGCAGGCTTTTACTTGTCACGGTTGACGGTTCACGGTTCACGGCCTTATCAGGAGCGGGAAGAAGCGGCCGCCCATCGGTCGGCCTCTGGGGATGGCGGGGACGCCTTCGAGGGGCGGGTCGTCGGAGTTGGAGCGGACGCCGTCGCGGAAGACGTTGACGACCGTCGCGCGGCGCGGGCGCATCGTCGTGTTGGCGTAGGAGCCGTGGATGATGCGCGGGTGGTGGAAGGACGCCTCGCCGGCCTTCAACTCTATCGCCACAGGTCTGAACAGACGCCTCTGTTCGTCCGTCAAGACGGACCGTATCGCGTCCATGTCTCCGGCCAGCCCCGTGACGGGGAGGTCGGGCCAGCGGTGGCTGCCGGGGACGTACCGGACGCAGCCGTTCTCGCGCGTCGAATCGTCGAGGCCCGCCCAGCAGGTCAGGTGCGCGAGCGGGGTGGTGCGCGTCCAGTAGGAGTAGTCCTGGTGCCACGCGACGACCCCGCCGTGGCGCGCGGGCTTGCAGAACAACTGGTCGTGCCAGAAGCGCACGGCGCCGCCGAGGAGCTGCGACGCGGGGACGGTGAAGCGCGGGTTCCAGAGGAGGTCGTGGAAGCCCGGGGCAATCCGCCACGCCCCGAGCGCGTGGAAGAGCACGCGCTCGGGGTCGGCCGACTCGTTCGAGTGGAACTCGTACCAGAGAGCGCGCGCGGGGTGCGCGGGGTTCATCAGCTCCGACAGCTCCGCGCGCAGCCGCCCGACCTGCGCGTCGTCGAACATCCTCACGCCGGACAGGTAGCCGTGCTCCTCGTAGAACGCGACCTGCTCGCCCGACAGTCTGTACCGCTCCCACTCCGCGGGCGCGGCCGGCGCGCGGAAGAGGTCGGTCAGCGGCGCGTGGTAGTTTGAGAGGTCTTCGAACATGCCGACAGGCTACACAATCGTGGCGGCTTCTGTTAAGTTCCGCGATGCCCGGCGGGGAAGACCCGGACGTTTTCGAGGAGGAGAGTGAGCAAGGTCGGCCGCCCCATTCTCAAGACGCTGGCGCGCGGCGCGCGGCTCTGCTGCCCCGCGTGCGGCGGGCGCTCGGTCTTCCAGTCGCCCTTCCGCGTGCGCGCGGACTGCCCCGCGTGCGGCACCGTCTTCCAGCGCGAGGAGGGCTTCTTCGTCGGCGCGATCATGCTCAACGTCGTCACGACCGAGGCGGCCGTGATGTTGGCCGCCGGCCTCGCCCTGCTCGCCTTCCCCGGCCGCGACACGCCGCTCGTCTGGCTCGTCTTCGGCGTCGCGCTCCTCTTCCCCGTCGCCTTCTACCACCACTCGTGGAGCCTCTGGCTCGCCGGCGACCACCTCGTCGAAGGGCTGCCCCGCCCGGGGAGTAGGCAGTAGGCAGTAGGCAGTAGGCAGTTAAGACAAGAAGAGAAGGCGCCCTTCGTGAGGCGGGGCGGCGATGTCAACAAACTCGCCGCCCCGCCTCACGAAGGGCGCCTTCTTAAGTACGCCTCTGTGCTGTCTTCAACTGCCTACTGCCTACTGCCTACTCTAAAAATTATCCGGGCATCCATCCGCGCCGAACTCACATCTCTGAAGCCAAGCGGCACGACAAGTCAGCCCCCTCGCAGGTGAAGAGCCGTCAAGCGTCGTCTCCCCGACCCAACGACCCGGACAGCCTTTCGGAGGACGTATGCCCACACACGCGCGCCGGCACGCTCGACAGACCTTCCAGGTTCTGCTCTCGCTCATCCTTCTCGCCCTCGGCGCGGCGCCGCTGCCCGCGCGCGCGCAGGAGGGCGCCTCGACCGCGGCCGCGGCGCGCACGCGCTACCTGTCCGAGATGGGGCTCATCCCCGCCTCGCGCTCGGTCGCCGTCGAAGAGTTCGTCAACTACCACCGCCACCAGATCGGCCGCCCCAGGGCGGGCGAGGCCGTCTCGCTCGACGTGCGCTGGGGCAGCGACCGCGTCTCGGCGGCCGACCCCGAGGCCGTTTTGCAGGTCGGCTTCAGCACGGCGCTGGCCTCCGACCGCAGCCAACTGCCGCCCGTCAACCTCGCGCTCGTCATCGACAAGAGCGGCTCGATGGCCGACGCCGACAAGCTCTCAAGGGTCAAGGAGTCGCTCCTCACGCTCGTGGGTCAACTCCGCGAGACCGACACGCTCGCCATCGTCGTCTTCGACTCCGAGGCCGAGGTGCTCCGCCCCGCGCGGCGCTTAGGCGACCGCGAGGAGGTGCGCCGCCTCATACGGCAGTTGGAGCCGGGCAGCTCGACCAACATCCACGCCGGCCTCATGCTCGGCTACCGCGAGGCGCTGCGGAACTTCAACCGCGAGGGGGCGAACCGCGTCGTCCTCCTCACCGACGGCATCGCCAACCAGGGCGTGACCGACCCCGCGCAGATCGCGCGCGAATCGCTCTCCTTCAACGACCGCGGCGTTGACCTCTCGACCATCGGCGTCGGGCTCGACCTCAACAAAGACCTGCTCCGCGAGTTGGCCAAGAGCGGGCGCGGCCTCTTCCACTTCGTCGCCGACGCGCAGGACATCGACAAGGTCTTCCTCAAGGAGGTGCAGAGCCTCGTCGCGCCCGTCGCCGGCGAGCCGAATCTGGAGATCGAGTTCGGCCCCGGGCTGGAACTCGTGCAGGTCTACGGCTACGAGCCCGAGCGCACCGCGCGCGGCCTGAAGCTCAAGCTCGACAACATGAACCAGGGTTTGACTCAGGTCGTCCTCGCGCGCTTCCGGGTCAGGCCGCGGGCGGTGCGCGCGGCGCGGCCGTTCGTCGCCGTCAACTTCAGCTACTACGACATCGAGCGGAAGCGGCGGGTCGGGGTGAACGAGGACGCCTCGCTCACGCTGCGGGAGGGCACCGCGGGCGACGCGCTGCGCGACCCCGAGGTGGCCAAGAACTTCACCATCGCGCAACTCGCGCAGTCCATCCGCGACATGGCCGCCGCCGTCGAGTCACAGCGCTACCGTGAAGCCGAGCGCCTCCTCGACGCCGCCATCGACAAGACCCGACAGCGCTACCCGCACCTCGAAGACGAAGACATCTCCCGCACCCTCTCCATCGCGCGGAAGTATCAGGAGATGGTCAGGAAGTACAACCAGGAGCAGCAGAGCCGGAGATGAGGAGTAGACAGTAGACAGTAGTCAGTAGCCAGTAGAAAGAGAGGCGGCGCGTTCGGCTGATGACCGGGACGCGCCGCCTTCGTTTTTCCTACTGTCTACTGTCTACTGCCTTGCGGCCCGCGCGGCGCTCTTCGAGGACTTCCCAGGCTTCGCGCGTGCGCGTGTAGATGCCGTCGGCGTCGAGGCCGTACTTGGCGAGCAGCAGCTTCGGGTCGCCGTGCGTGACGATGCGGTCGGGCACGCCCATGCGGACGAGGCGGACGGCGTCGAGCAGGCCGTTCTCTTCGAGCAGTTCGGCGACGGCCGAGCCGAAGCCGCCCGCGAGGTACGCCTCCTCGACGGTGACGATGAGCCGCTTCGTGCGCGCGAGCGCGAGGAGGAGTCCCGCGTCCAACGGCTTGACGAAGCGCGCGTTGACGACCGTCGCCTCCACGCCGTCCTTCGCCAACTGCTCGGCCGCGGCGGCGGCCGGGTGCACCATCGAGCCGTAGGCCACAATCGCCACCTCGCCGCCGTCGCGCAGTATCTCGGCCTTGCCGATCTCCAACTGCCGCGGCTCGCGCTTCAGGTCGGCGCCGACGCCGTTGCCGCGCGGGTAGCGCATCGCCGCCGGCCCCTCGTGCTCCACCATCGTGTAGAGCATGTCGCGCATCTCGCCCTCGTCCCGGGGCGCCATCACGACCATGTTCGGCACGCCGCGCAGGTACGCGATGTCGAGGAGGCCGTGGTGCGTCGGCCCGTCGCCGCCGACGATGCCGGCGCGGTCCATGCAGAACTTGACGTTGAGGTTCT
>DAIRFV010000465.1:0-3034 GCA_036794905.1 Pyrinomonadaceae bacterium
CTCCGGCTCCGCCGCGGCGTCCCCGCCCGCGTCACCTTCGTCAGGCGCGTGTCGGCCGGCTGCGCGCAGGAGGTCGTGCTGCCGGACTACGGCGTCAAGCGCGAGCTGCCGCTCGGCGAGCCGGTCACGGTCGAGTTCACGCCGGCCAGGGCGGGGTCGTTCACCTTCAGCTGCGCGATGGGCATGGTGCGGGGGACACTCGTCGTGAGGTAATCGAGAGGGGGCGCGCCCGACGGCCGCGCCCCCTTCGGAGTGACGGTTATGATTAGCCGGCTTATAGAAGTCTCGATGCGTTACCGGGCGGTGGTCATCGCCATCTACCTCGGGCTCGCCGCCTGGGGTTACTGGGCGTTGCTGTCCACGCCCATCGACGCCATCCCCGACCTCTCGGACAACCAGGTCATCGTCTTCACCGACTGGCCGGGGCGCTCGCCGCAGGAGGTCGAGGACCAGGTCACCTACCCGCTCGTCACCAACCTGCAAGGGCTGGCGGGCGTGAGGACGGTGCGCGCCTCGTCGGCCTTCAGCTTCTCGATGGTCAACGTCATCTTCGAGGACGACGTGGAGCTCTACTGGGCGCGCACGCGCGTCCTCGAACGCCTCAACCTCGTCTCGGCGCAGCTGCCCGACGGCGTCACGCCGACGCTCGGGCCGGACGCGACGGGCGTCGGACAGATCTTCTGGTACACGCTGGAGAGCGACACGCATTCGTTGCGCGACCTGCGCTCCTTGCAGGACTGGTTCGTCCGCTACCAGCTCAACTCGGTGCCGGGCATCGCCGAGGTCGCCTCGGTCGGCGGCCACGTGCAGCAGTACCAGGTCGACGTCGACCCGAACCGCCTGCGGGCCTACAACCTCCCGCTCTCGGCGGTGGTCGAGGCGGTCGAGCGCTCGAACGCTAACGTCGGCGGGAACGTCGTCGAGCAGGCCGGCCAGTGGGCGGTCGTGCGCGGCATCGGCCTCGTCGAGTCCGTCGCGGACGTGGAGAACAACGTCCTCGGCTCGCAGAATGGGACGCCCGTCTACGTCCGAAATGTGGCCGAGGTGAAGCTCGGGAACGCCTTCCGCACGGGCGCGCTCGACAAGAACGGGCGCGAAGCCGTGGGCGGCGTCGTCATCGCGCGCTACGGCGTGAGCGCGCTCGAGGCGATCGAGGCCGTCAAGAGGAAGATCGAGGAGCTGAAGCCGGGCCTGCCAGCGGGCGTCCGGATCGTGCCCTTCTACGACCGCACGCAGCTCATCAACCGGGCGGCCGACACGCTGAAGGAGGCGCTGATCGAAGAGCTGATCCTGGTCACGCTCGTCAACCTGATCTTCCTCGCGCACTTCCGCTCGGTGCTCATCGTCACCATCCCGCTGCCGCTCGCGGTGCTCCTCTCGTTCCTCTTCATGAAGTACTTCGGCATCACGTCGAACATCATGTCTTTGGCGGGCATCGCCATCGCCATCTCCGACCTGGTGGACGCCGGCATCGTCGTCACCGAGAACGCGTACCGCTCCATCGAGGGCGCCGACACGCGCGACCGGCCGCTCGTCTGGCGCCTCACCCTCGAAGCGACGAAGAAGGTCGGCGTGCCCATCTTCGCCTCGATGGCGATCATCATCCTGGCGTTCGCGCCCGTCTTCGCGCTGACGGGGCAGGAGGGGAAGCTCTTCCACCCGCTCGCCTTCACCAAGACGTTCGCGATGATCGGCGCGGCCTTCATGGCCGTGACGCTCGTCCCCGTGCTCTGCACCTACTTCCTCGGCGGCAAGCTCAGGCCCGAGGAGTGGAACCCGCTGATGCGAGGCCTGAGGGCGGTTTACAAGCCGACGCTCGTCGCCGCCCTGCGCCACCGCCTCGTCACCGTCGGGATAGCGCTCGCCTTCTTCGCCGGCGCGGCCTACGTCGCCACGCGCGTGGGCAGCGAGTTCATGCCGCCCTTGAACGAGGGCGACCTGATGTACATGCCGGTCACCGACCCGGCCGTCTCCATCAACGAGGCGCTGCGCATCATGCAGAAGCAGGACGAGGTGCTGAAGAGTTTCCCCGAGGTCGAGTGGGCGGTAGGCAAGGCCGGGCGCGCGGAGACTTCGACCGACCCCTCGCCCGTCAACATGAACGAGACCATCGTCCACTTGAAGCCGGAAGACCAGTGGCGGGAGGGGATGACTCGCGAGAAGCTCGTGGCGGAGATGGACGCGGCGCTCCGTATGCCGGGGGTGACCAACATCTGGACGCAGCCCATCATCAACCGCATCGAGATGCTGGCGACGGGGATGCGCTCGCAGGTCGGCATCAAGGTCTTCGGCAACGACCTCGACACGCTCGAGGAGACTTCCCGCAAGATCGCCGACGTGCTCCGGACCGTGCCGGGCGCGGCCGACGTCTACCCCGAGCAGATCGGCGGCACGCCCTACGTGGACATCCGCGTCAACCGCACGGCGGCCGCGCGCTACCAGATCGACACGGCGACCATCCAAGACGCCATCGAGCGCGGCATCGGCGAGACGAACCTGACGGTGACCATCGAGGGCCGGAGGCGTTTCCCCATCCGCGTCCGCTACGCGCCCGAGTTCCGCAACTCGCCCGAGGCCATCGGGAACATCCCCATCACGTCGCCCGCGGGCGCGCCCATCCCGCTCTCGCAGCTCGCCGAGGTGCGCACCGTGGAGGGCCCCTCGATGATCCAGAGCGAGAACGGGCTGCTGCGCGGGACGGTGCTCCTCAACGTGCGGGGGCGCGACATCGGGAGCTTCGTCGAGGAGGCGAAACACCACCTGGCCGCGCAGGCGCAGATGCCCGCCGGCTACTACATGCAGTGGAGCGGGCAGTACGAGAACCAGGAGCGGGCGCGCAAGCGCCTGATGATAGTTGTCCCCATTGTCATCCTCATTATCTTCGGCACGCTCTATTTGACCTACCACTCCGTGCTCGAGGCGGCGCACGTGCTGCTGGCCGTGCCCTTCGCGCTGACGGGCGGCTTCTACCTGCTCTGGCTGCTCGACTACAACTTCTCGGTGGCCGTCTGGGTCGGCTTCATCGCGCTCTTCG
>DAIRFV010000196.1:0-11381 GCA_036794905.1 Pyrinomonadaceae bacterium
TTGCCGAAGACGTAGCCCATCGCCATGTCGAAGGCGCGCCGCTCCGCGTGCGAGAGGCCGCGCAGGTACTCGACGAAGTCCGGCTCGAAGGGGAGCCCGTACTCGTCGCGCTGCTTGACGAACTCCTCGGCCGACAGGCAGAGCGCGTAGCGCGGCTCCCACGCGACCGCGCGGAAGAAGCGCCGGAAGCGCGCCGCGTGCTCCTGCTCCTCTTCGAGCCCGACGTGGCCGTCCACGGCGACGAAGCGGCGCAACTCCTCCTCGGACATCTCCTCGTAACTCTTCTGCGCGCGCCGGTCGGTGCACTCGATGCCGTGCAGCGTCACGCCCCCGGGGCGGAGCACGCGCGCGACCTCGCGGAGCACTGCGTCCTTCTCCTCGAACCCGACGTGGCCGAGCACGTCGAGGCTGACGACGTAGTCGAACGAGCCGCCGGCGAAGGGCAGGTGCGTGAGCCGGGCCGCGCAGGTCAGGTCGTAGCCGTTGCGGCGCGCGGCCAGCGCGCACTCTGCGGAGAGGTCGCAGCCCGCGAGCGTCACGCCTTTGCGCTTCAGGAGCGCGAGCATGCCGGCGCCGCAGCCGAGGTCGAGCACCCTTGAGCCCGCGCGCACGTTGTCGTAGACCCACATCGTCCGCGCGAACCGCATGTCGAAGCGGTCGAGCGCGCGGAAGTAGCGCGCGTCGAGCACCTCGTCCGACACGAACTTCGTCCGGTAGAACTCCGAGAGGTCTTCCACCCCCGCGCGGCGGTAAAGGTCTTCAGTCATAAAAGGCGTGAACCGTGAACCGTAAACCGTGACCAGAAGAGAATACCCCGCCTTTCTCTTGTCACGGTTCACGGTTCACGGTTTACGGTTTTCCGGTTTACGGTTTTCAAGCGCTTCGAGGCGCGCCTCCAACTGGCGGCGTGCGCGGTCTTGCATGACGGCGCTCTCGCCCGCTTCGAGCGAGAGCTGTTTGAAGCAGACGCGCTGCTCTTCGAGCAGGCCGTCCACGCGTTCGCGCATCTCGGCGTGGAGTTCGGCGGCGCGCGCGCCCGTCTCGGCGTGCAGCGCCTCGGCCCGCGCGCCCAACTCCTCGCGCAGAGACTCGGCCCGCACGTCCAGTTCCCCGCGCAGAGACTCGGCCCGCGCCTCCAACTCCACGCGCAGCTCTTCACGCAGCGCGGCCGTCGTGGCGCGCTGCGACTCGGCCAGCCGTTCGAGCCCCGCGGCGAAAGCCTGCCGCAGTTGCGCGCCGCCCGACTCGAAGCGCGCCTGCGCCTCGGCCACCTGCGCCTCGGCGCGCGCGAGCCGCGCCTGAAACTCCGCGCCGCGCGCGCGGTCGGCCTCCGCCTCGGCGCGCAGCGCCCGCAGCTCGCCGAGTAGCTCTCCGCCCAACTCCTCGCGCGTGCGCGCCAGCGCCTGCTCCTGCGCGGCCAGCGCGGCGCGCGCGTCGCCGAGCGCGTGGTGGACGGCCGAGTTGAAGTTGACCTGCTCCCAGGTGAACCAGTGCAGCGCGCGCTTGACGAGCCGCTTGACCCAAATCTCGAAGCGCGCCGCGGCGCCGCGCCGGTAGCTCAGCAGCGGCGGCAGCCGCGACCACGCGCGCGCCGTCGTGGCGAGGTTCGCATCCATCCGCGCCAGCGCCTCGGGCGCCGGGCTCGCGTGCCCGTTCGCGACCGTCCCCTCCGCGCCGTTCGCGGTCGCGCCCGCGCCCGTCACGCCGTTCGCCGCCGACGGCGCGCGCCGCTGCGCGTCCGCCAGCACACGCTCGCGTATCTCGCGCAAAGTGTTCTCGACTTCTAAATCGGCCATCCGAAACCCCTCCGGGGTGAAGTAGACAGTAGACAGTAGTCAGTAGAAGAGCCTTCTTCGCTCGAACCGTGCAGTTGTCATCCGTCAACGTCCGCAGGGCGGAGCCCTACTGACTACTGTCTACTGCTTTCCACTCCGACCATCGCCTCCGCCTTACTCAGCCCCACGCGCCGCGCGGTCGCGGTGGCGTTGAGGTTGGCGATGCCTTCGACGAGGACGGGGCTCGTGACGTGGAAGAAGAGCACGCCGTCGAGCCAGTCGTAGCTGACGCCGTCGCGGCTGTGGACGGCGAGCGAGACGGAGAACTGGTCGAGCCCGAGCCAGCAGTCGAAGGCGAAGCTGACCTCGACCAGCTCGCCGCGGCGGAGGAGCCCGAGGTCTACCTGCTGCTCCTTCGTGTTCGTCCCGTAGGCGTGGACGCCGCGGCTGTCGTTGACGAGGAAGCCGAAGACGGCGTCGTCCACCCCGCGGTTGACGCGCGCGCGCATGCGCACCGTCAGGGGCGACCCCGTCTCGACCACGCCGACCGGGCGGCGCGCGGCGTCGAGCAGCTCGGCGCTCACGATCTCCGCCGAGCCGTCGCCGTGGCGGTACGTGTAGCGCAGCGGCGCGAAGCTCTCCTCTTGTTCACGCACGCCCTCGCCTTCGGTTCCGTCGGCGGCGGCCGCCTCCTCCTCGTAAGCCTGCTCGCGCTCCATGACGGTCTTCTGGTAGTGGTTCAGGACCTCGACGGGCGGGCCGTCCGAGAGCACGCGGCCCCCGCTCATCAGGATGGCGCGCGTGCAGAGCGCGCGCACGGCCGCCGCGTCGTGCGAGACGAAGAGGACGGTCGCCCCGCGCTCCTGAATCTCCTTGATGCGGCGCAGGCAGCGGTGCTGGAAGACCGCGTCGCCGACGGCCAGCGCCTCGTCGATGACGAGGATGTCGGGCTCGACGTTCGAGGCGACGGCGAAGGCGAGGCGGACGAACATCCCCGACGAGTAGGTCTTGACGGGCTGGCGGATGAAGTCGCCGATCTCGGCGAAGCGCTCGATGTCGGGGAAGAGCCGCTCGGTCTCGCGCCGGGAGAGCCCCATCAGCGCGGCGTTCATGTAGACGTTCTCGACGCCCGTCCCCTCCGGGTCGAAGCCCGCGCCCAGCTCCAGCAGCGCCGCCACGCGCCCCTCGCGCCACACGCTGCCCTCGGTCGGCTCCAGCGTCCCGGCGATGATCTGCAAAAGCGTGGACTTCCCGCACCCGTTCGGCCCGATGATGCCGGTCGTCGTCCCCGCCTCGACCTCGAAGCTCACGTTCTTCAACGCCCAGAACTCGCGGTGGCGCTTCAGCCGCCCGCGCGTCAGCGTCTCCTTCAGGCGGTCGCCCGGCCGCGCGTAGATGCGGTACTGCTTCGACACGTTCTCGACGCGCAGCGCGACTCTCATGCGTCGGAATTTAACAGAGGAGGGAAGCCGAAAGCCAGAAGCTGTGGCGCCGTCGCGGGCAGGAATCCGCGCCGCATTCGACGTGTAAGATAGGCCGAGACCGGTATGCATTGCGCCGCGCGAAAGCGGTGTGTTACGCTCGGGTCTCCCCTGACAATTGAGTTTGAAGGCGGGGCCGTATCCTTTCGATGAAGACATGCCCGACATGCGGTAGGGAGTACAAAGAGACCACGACGCTGTGCCCGGCGGACGGCGCCGTCCTCAAGCGCACGGGCAACGACGACAGGCTCATCGGCCAGGTGCTCGCCGGCAAATACCGCATCGACGACAAGATCGACGAGGGGGGGATGGGCTGCGTCTACCGCGCCACCCACGTCCTGATGGAGAAGGTCGTCGCCGTCAAGGTGCTCCACCCGGCCCTCGCCGCCGACGACAAGATCGTGGCCCGCTTCACGCGCGAGGCCAAGGCCGCCTCCCGCATCTCGCACCCGCACGCCATCAACGTCACGGACTTCGGCGAGTCGGAGCAGGGCACCGTCTACCTCGTCATGGAGTACCTGCGCGGCCGCACGCTCAAAGACATCGTGCGCTCGGGCGGGCCGATGACGCTCGCGCGCGCCGTCGAGATCGTCCGGCAGGTCGCCGGCGCGCTCGACACGGCGCACGCCGAGGGCGTCGTCCACCGCGACCTCAAGAGCGACAACATCATGCTCGACGAGGCGACCGGCGGCGACTGGGCCAAAGTCCTCGACTTCGGCATCGCCAAGATTCAGCAGACCGAGCCCAGCGTCCACGAGACCGACCCGGGCCTCACGGCCCCCAACCTCATCATCGGCACCCCGCAGTACATGTCGCCCGAGCAGTGCTCGCAGGCTTCCGACATCGACGCGCGCTCCGACATCTACAGCTTCGGCGTCATCGTCTACGAGATGCTCGCCGGCCACGTCCCCTTCGCGGGCGACTCGCCGACGGCCATCATGATGAAGCACATCCAGGAGCCGCCGCCGCCCGTCCTCGAAGAGCGGCCCGACCTGCCCGAAGAGGTCGGCCGCGTCGTCGAGCGCGCGCTCGCCAAGCGACCCGAAGACCGCTTCCAGAAGGCGAGCGAGCTGGCCGCGGCGCTGGCGACGGCCGCCGAGCAGGCGCCTTTGACGGAGGCGGCCGCGGCCGCCGCCGCCCTCGACACGGAACGCATCGGCTCGCCGACTTCGCCCAACGAGCCCGCGCGCACCACCGTCGTCGGCGCCGAAGACGACGAGGCGACGGTCGTCAGCGCCGGCCACACCCCGGCCCCGGTGTTGGTCGCCACGACGACCGGCGAGGAGTTGCCGCCGCCCGCCGCGCCGCCGCCCGAGACTTCCTTCAACCCCTGGCGCGTCGCCGTCCCGGCCATCGCCGTCATCGCCATCGTCTTCGCGGTCTTCTTCGCCTTCCAGCGGCGCGGCGTCTCCGGCGAGCAGCCGCCGCCCGGTGCCACCCCGCTCCAGGCCGACCCGAACAGTCAGCCCGGACAGCCCATCACGCCGCCCACGGGACAGGCCGAGCGCAACCTCCCCGTCTCGACCGGCGTGGCGACGCCGACGCCGACGACCGCGTCCGGCGCGGGCTCCGTCCCCGGCACCGCGCCGGACGCCAACGCCACCCCCGACGCCGCCGCCACGCCCACGCCCGAGCCGCGCAAGGTGGACGAGGTCAAGGAGGGCGAAGAGGGCGAGGAGGAAGAGCCCGCAGAGGTAGCGCCGACGCCGACGCCGACGCCGAGGCGTAACAGGAACCTGCCCGCCGTCAACGCCAACCTGGGGCCGCCCCCGCCGCCGCCCGGCCAGGAGAAGCCCAAAGAGGACAAGCCCAAGCAGGGCGACGAGAAGCCGCCCGCCGCGGACGACGCGCCGCCCGTCCCCGCCGTCAGGCCGCTCTGAAATGCTCCGACAATTTACTTCGACAAGAGGAGAGGCGCCGCGACCCGACAGTCGCGGCGCCTCTCCTCTTGACCCTCTTCCCGTTGACCACAGCGGCGTTCAGACGGATGCGACGCAGTAGCGGTCAGAACCACCCGCGGTAGCGGGTGGGCCTTTGCGACTCGGGGCTGTCGTGTCTCGGCGACCCACCCGCTACCGCGGGTGGTTCTGACCTGTCCTGTCACGCGGCGGTCGCACTCGTCTGCACCACGCTATAACGCTCAACGCTTCGTTGACACTGCGCCGCGCAGGAGGCCGAGCAGCCGCGCCTCGTCGTCGAACTCCAACCCCGTCTCGACCACGTAGCAGGGGAGCGCGAAGTCGAACCCGCGCAGCTTCACCGCGTCCTTCGCCGTCGTCAGCAGCGCACGCGCCCCGCGCCCCGCGGCCTCGCGCGAAACCGCCCCCGCGTCTTCGCGCGTGTACGCGTGGTGGTCTGGGAAGGCGCGCGCGTGACGCAGCTCGAACCCGTCGCGCCGCAGGTGCTCGAAGAACGCGCGCGGGTTGCCGACCGCGCAGAACGCCGCCACCGGCCCGCCGAGCCCGAGCGTCCCGACAGCGACACTCTCAAACTCCAAGTCCGCCCTCGCCCCGCCCTTCTCCGACAGCGGCGTCAGCCCGAGCGTCCGCACGCGCGAAGTGAAGACCGCGGGGCAGCCGCCGCTCACGCGCGCGATCTCCGCGCGCAGGCCTTCGAGGTCTGCGGTCAGCTCCGCGCGCGTGATGACGACGCAGTCGGCGCGCGCCAGCCCCGACGCCGGCTCGCGCAGACGGCCGCGCGGCAGCAGGTGCCCGCCGCCCCACGGCGCCGTCGCGTCCAAAGTCACGATGTCCAGGTCGCGCGCGATCCGCAGGTGCTGGAAGCCGTCGTCCAGCACGAAGACCTCCGCCCCCAACTCCGCGCGCGCCCAGCGCGCCGCCGCCACGCGGTCGCGGTCGCAGACGACCGCAGCCGCGCCCAACAACCTCTCCGCCAGGAGCCTCGGCTCGTCCCCGCACTCCGCGACCTCCGAGAGCACGCGCGCGCCGTCGGACGCGACCACACGACGCGACTCGTCCGCGCGCCCGTACCCGCGCGTCAGCACGCACGCACGCAGCCCCTCGCGCGCGAGCGCCGACGCCGCCCACTCGACCAGCGGCGTCTTCCCCGTCCCGCCCGCCGTCAGATTCCCGACGCTGATGACGGGCGCGCCCACCCGCTCGCTCTTCAGAAACCCCGAACGGTACAGACGCAGCCGCGCGCGCGCCAGGGCGCCGTAGAGCATGCCGAGCGGTGCCAGTGCGAGCGACATAAAGGCGAGATGTCAGATGTCAGACGTTAGTGCTGGACGGTGGTGTTGGGTGTGAGTGTCTTCTCTTCAACCAACATCCGACAACTAACCTCCGACATCTGCTGCAAGAGCGGGCCGAGCAGTTCGACGGTGCGCGCGGTGGCGCCGCGGTTCTCTTCGAGGACGGCGCGCGCTCTCTCGCCCGCCCGGCGGCGTTTGACCTCGTCGTCGAGCAGCTCGCGGAGCGCGCGCGCGAGTTCGAAGGCCGCGGCCCGCGGCTCTCCCGCGCGGGGCAGTTGGACGAGGGCGTCACGTTCGAGGAGCACGGCGACGATTGATTTGAAGTTCGACGTATGCGGGCCTGTGACGACTGCGCGCGCGTCGAGCGCCGGCTCTAAGACGTTGTGGCCGCCCACGGGCGCGATGCTCCCGCCGACGAAGACCGCCTCCGCGAGCGGGTAGACCGCGCGCAACTCGCCGATGCTGTCGAGCAAAATCACGTCGCAGCCCTCGTCCGACTCGCGCGGCTCACCCGTGCGCCGCGCCCAGCTCAACCCCGACGCTTCAAGCAACGACGCGACCTCGCCGAAGCGCTCCGGGTGTCGCGGCGCGACGAGCAGCCGCGCGCGCCTCGCCCCGGAGTTCAAGAGCCCGAAGGCTTCGAGGACGACGCGCTCCTCGGGCGCGTGCGTGCTCGCGGCGACGACGAGCGGGCGGTCTCCGTCTATCCGGAAGCGCCGGCGCAGCTCTTCGGTCAGCGGACGAGCGGCCGTCTCTTCGATGTCGAACTTGACGTTACCGGTGACGTGCACCTTCTCGGGCGCGAGGCCGAGCGCGACGAGGCGCGCGGCGTCCGCCTCGGTTTGCGCGACCGCGGACGTGAGGTCGGAGAGGACGCGCCGGATGAAGAACCGGATGAGCCTGTAACGCCCGAACGACCTCTCCGAGATGCGCCCGTTGACGAGCGCGACGGAGACGCCGCGCCGCCCGCACTCGCGGAAGAAGCGCGGCCAAAGCTCCGTCTCCATCAGGAGCACGACCGAGGGGTTGACCGCCCGCAGCGCGCGCCGCACGCTCCACGCCCAGTCGAAGGGGAAGTAGCAGACGAGCGCGGCCTGACCCTTGAACGCCTCGCGCGCGACGCGCTGCCCCGTCAGCGTCGTCGTCGAGACGACGAGCGCGTAACCCGGGTACTCCTCCAGCAGAGCGCGCACGAGCGGCCGCGCCGCCTGCGCCTCGCCCACCGACACGCAGTGGAGCCACACGACGGGGCGCCCGCCCGCGTCGAACGCCGGCAGAGACCCGGCGCGCTCGCCCAACCCCGCCGCGTACTTCCCGTGCCGCGCCGCGTCCAAAAGAAACCTCGGCAGCAGCGCTAGGACGCCGATGCCGAGGAGGATGCTGTACAGGAAATACATCTGGGATGGGTCCTGGGTGCTGGGTGCTGGGTGCTGGGTAAGAACCTGCTCCCACCCAGCACCCAGCACCCAGCACCCAGCACCTTTTTATTTCGCCCGCTCCATGTAGCGCCCTTCCACCGGGTCGACGCGGATGCGGTCGCCCTCGTTGACGAAGGGCGGGACGGAGATGGTGACGCCGTTCTCCAACTTGGCCGGCTTGTTGACGTTCGAGACGGTCGCGCCCTTCATCGTCGGCTCGGTCGAGACCACGGTCAGCTCGATGGAGGGGGGGAGGTCGATGCCGATGGGCGAGCCCTCGTAGTACTCGGCCTGAATCCTCATGCCGGGCAGGAGCCACTGCGCCATCTCGCCGAGGTCTTCGTCGGAGAGCGCCGTCTGCTCGTAGCTCTCCGTGTTCATGAAGTGGTAGTGCGAGCCGTCGGCGTACATGAACTCCATCTCGTGCTGTTCGAGCATGGCGCGCTCGACGGTGTCGGCGGAGCGGAAGCGGTGCTCGAACGAGGAGCCCGTGCGCAGGTCGCGCAGCTTCGTCTGCATCATCGCGCGCAGGTTGCCGGGCGTGTGGTGGCGCGCGTCGAGCACTTTGCAGGGCTTGCCCTCGAAGACGATGACCATGCCCTTCCGAATTTGGGTCGCGGATATTGCCATAAAAATTCTGACTCCGAAGCGTTTGGGATTTCGACGTGTCTGCCCGAAAGCCGCGCGCCCGGCCCACAGAGAGCCCCGCGCGGCCTTTCGCAAACCCCGTAGTCTAGCGACCGGCTCGCCCCTTTGTCCAGCGGGCGCGCCCGAGCCGGAAGGGCGTCAGCACTCAAACCAACGTGCCCTCGGAATCGGCCGCGTCCTGCGACTCAAGTTTGAAGTAGACGCGGAGCGTGACCTGGTATTCGAGCCGCCCCGATTGCAGGCCGCCGCGCATCTCCTCGACGACGAACCACGAGAGTTCGCGCAGCGTCTGGCGCGCGCGCTTGACCGCGACCTCGATGGCGTGGCTGAAGCTCTGTTCGGAGGTGCCGACGATCTCGACCCCCTTGAAAACCTTCTCGCTCATGCGAACAGTCCTCCGGTGTGCAGGATGTGAATTTCAAATTTGAAAGTGTCTCTGGTTGAAAGCAGGGCGGACGCTAGCACGCGTGCCTGTGCGAGTCAAGACATCCGCGGGCGCGGACGCGGGCGGGAAAATTTGGACGGCCTGAAACCATTAGAGCGGGCGGGAGACTGAAGGGACATCGGAGGGAGTGATGTCGTCTTCTGTCGCCCGCCCGCTCTTCCGGAGGAGCCCACCTTCCTGTGCGTGTAAACGACGGCTGGGTGGGAAAGTTCACTAATTTTTTACGCGGCGCGGGCGCGCAGCGTGCGGCGCTCGCGCGCGACCCCTTCGAGCCAGCGCTGCGCCTCGTGGTAGTGCGGGAAGCGCTGCTCGTCCGTGCGGAACGCCTTGGTGTGGTAGTAGCGCCGGCCGTTGATGAGGCGCGCCGGGTGTTTGATGTGGAGCATCTCGTGGTAGAGGATGTACTCGACGAACCACTCGGGCACGCCCGCGTCGTCGAGCGTCTTGCTGATGACGATGGTGTCGTGCACGTCGTCGTGGTGGCCGAGGATGGTGCGCGTGCGGCGCTGCGACCAGGTGAGCGTCGGCCGCTCGATGCGCCCGTCGAAGTAGCGCTGGTTCAAACGCTGGAACATCCGTCCGAGGTCGTAGACGCGCCCCTGCGCCGACGAGACCATCTTGCGCCCGCGCTGGCGGCGCGCGAGGTCGGAGGCGCGCAGCACCTCGGGCGAGAAGGCGTAGTCGCGGTAGACGCGCTCGTAGAGCGAAGGCGCGCCGCGGCGCCGCAAGAGCTTCGAGACGAGGATGAAGGCGAGCGCGCGGTGGACGTTTAAAGGTGCCGACTTGAACACGTCGGAGAGGCGGACGTAGACGCGCCCCGAGCGCAGGCGGATGGTGTGGTTCAAACCCGCGTAAGGGTAGTAGCGCACGTCCACCTCCGGCACGGCGCGCTTGGGCGCGAGCGTGCGGAAGGCTTCGGCGAAGAGGGTGGTGAGCAGTGGTTGAGAGTCGGGCATAAGCTTGTAACCTTGCCGGGAAATCGTCGAGTTTTACGACCGGGAAGCCGCCGGGAGCCGGGCGGAACAGTCGGCACGGTAACCGGTGTGTGCGGACGATATTAAGAGGGTGCCCGGGGGGGCGTCAAACGGTCGTTTTCGGACACTGGCTAAGCCTTTTGCTTCCCTACAAATGGCCGACCTCGGCTCTCGGCTTGATTAAAGGAGGGCAAAACCGGCCTTTCTCAAGCTCTTTCCCTGCAACGGTTTAAGCTCGGCGACGTGAGACTGTTGTCGAGACGACGTTGTAAGTCGAATCCGTTCACAGGTTAAGGGGCGGCGGGGCGCGTGTTTGCGTGCGTTTTCGGCGATTCGTTATAATCAGGGAGGTCGCGGTGCGGGCGGCCGGACAGTCCCCCCGAGTCGGCCGGGAATTTAACTCTTGACAGTGCGCAGTGGGGACTGTAAACAATTTAAAGATGGGCGCCCGAGCCCGCGCCCGTCCCGTTCCCCTTGCAGCCCCGCTCGCCGTCCCTGATAAAGTCAATGGCAATCAGAGCCTCGACAAAACCCACGCAGGCCGACTGGTCGCCCGACGCGCGCGGCCAGGCCGTGCTGGCCGCCGTCATCAAGGAGCACCTGCGGACGGGCGAGCCGGTGGCCTCGCGCTCGATTTCCGAGCGCGCGGCGCTCGGCGCGGGTTGGAGCTCGGCGACCATCAGGAACGTGCTGGCCGAACTGGAAGAGCACGGCCTCGTCGAGCAGCCGCACACGTCCGCGGGGCGCGTGCCGACCGACAAGGGCTACCGTTTCTACGTGGACCACTTCACCGGCGACGCGCGCCTGTCGCGCGCAGACATCTCGGCCATTGACCGCGGGCTCGGGCTTCAGTCGGACGCCTTCGCGCAGCCTTCGAGGTTGATGGAGAAGGTCTCGCACGTCCTCTCGGAACTGTCCGAGAACGTCGGCATCGTCGTCTCGCCCCCGGTCGCGGACAGCCGGCTCGAACACATAGAGTTTCTGCCGCTCTCGGACGGCCGCATCCTCGTCGTGCTGGTGCTGGCGTCGAACGTCGTCCAGAACAAGATCGTACGCATCGACGAGCGCCTGACGGCGGAAGAGCTTGAGTCGGCCGCGCGCTACCTCAACGCGGAGTTCTCGGGCAAGACCTTGCAGACCATCCGCGCGGAGGTGCTGGCGCTGATGGGCGAGGAGAAGGCGCTCTACGACCGGCTGCTGCGGAACGCAGTCCTGCTGTTTGAGCGGAGCGTCGAGGGCGGCGAGGGCGAGACCGGCGACGTTTACATCGACGGCGCGTCGAACATCCTCGCCAAGCCCGACTTCTCCGACGTGGAGCGGCTGAGAGAACTTTTCCGCACGTTCGAGGCCAAGTCGCGGCTCGTCAAAATCCTGAACGAGTGCATCGCGCGCGAGCCGGTCTTCGGCGACGTGCACGTCGTCATCGGGC
>DAIRFV010000197.1:0-11319 GCA_036794905.1 Pyrinomonadaceae bacterium
GCCGCCTCGAACGAGTCCTCGACGGCGACTTCGACCTCATCACTTAAGAAGGGTGGCGGGTGTTGGGTTTTAGGTGCCGGGTAAAAACAGTCTCTTCTTCCCCGGCACCTAAAACCCAACACCCGCCACCCTTTTCGGTTGCTTTCCCCGCGGCCCGGGTTTAATCTGCCATAACCCGGGAGGCGCCGCGGCCGCAACTTCGGCGCCCCCCCGGGCTTTCACACCGTAAGCACGACCGGCCCCGGTCGGCCAGCGCCCGCCCAGGCGCGACGCACTTGAAGGGGTCGTTAACGTCGCAGACAGTTTCCAGTCTTTTCCCATGAACGCCGGCCCGACCGGCGGCCAGAGCAGCGACGGCGAAGGGTTCGGACGCACCCGCGTCCGGCGCCCCCGCCACCGACCTTCGAGGCGCGGCGATGTGGCCGCGCACCCGCCGCGCCACCGCGCGCGGCATCCACCTTGACCTTTGACCCGAGTCGCCCGCCGCCCTTGCCCCGAATTGCTCACGCGTGAACGTGCGGCGCCGCGGCCCTGGAAATAAAGAGAGGAGGGAGAGTCCTCACATGGACGTCTCGAACCGCCCGCACGGCCAGGCTACGGCCGGCGCCACCACTTCCCGCGACGAGGACGCGCTCCGGTGTTGCGCGCTCTCAAACTCATTCTTAAAGACAGGCGATTACGAAGGCGCCGTCGAGGCGCTCGAAGGGCTCTGGCGCGGCGCGCGCGCGCGACCCGCGACCGAGGGCTTGGGCGCGTGCGCGGCGGCCGAGGTGCTCGTGCAGGCCGGGCGCCTGACGAGCGCGCTCGGCGGCGCGCGCCGCATCGAGGGCGCGCAGGAGGCCGCCAAGAACCTCCTGAGCGAGGGCGCCGGCATCTTCGAACGCCTCGGCGACGCGCGGAAGATGGCCGAGGCGCGCACCGACCTCGGCGTCTGCTACTGGCGCGAGGGCGCGTTCGAGGAGGCGCGCGTCGTCCTGCGCGCGGCGCTCGGAGGGCTCGGGCGCGAGGACGCCGAGCAGAGGGCGCTCGCCCTCATCCGCCTCGCCATCGTCGAGCACTCCGCCGGGTGCCCCCGCGGCGCGGTCGAGATACTCGCCGAGGCCGCCCCGCACGTCGAGGCGAGCGCGAGCGACATCATCAAGGGCAACTTCCACAGCGAGCGCGCCAACGCCTTCGTCGTGCTGGCCGACGCGGGCGAGGCCGGGATGCTCGACCGCGCGCTCGTCGAGTACGCCGCCGCCAGTTACCACCTGGAGCAGGCCGGACACACGCGCTACCTCGCGAACAACGAGAACAACCTCGCCTACCTCTTCAACCGCCTCGGCCGCTACGAGGATGCGCGCGAGCACCTCGCGCGCGCCCGCTCGCTCCACGCCTCTCTGAAGGACGCCGTCATCGTGGCGCAGTGCGACGAGACGCTGGCGCGCGTGCTCGTCGCCGAGAGCCGCTTCGACGAGGCCGCGCGCGTCGCAGCCGCGGCCGTGCGCGTCTTCGAGGACGGCGACCGGCAGGCGCTGCTGGCCGAGGCGCTGACGACGCTCGGCGTCGCGCAGGCGCGCGGCGGCCTCTACGGCGAGGCGCGCACAAGCCTCGCGCGCGCCTCGGAAGTCGCCGAAGGCGCGGGCGACCGCGCGGGCGCGGGGCTGGCCGCGCTCACGCTCGTCGAGGAGCTGGTCGAGCAACTGGGCCACGCCGAGTTGTGCGACGCCTTCGCGCGCGCGCACGAGACGCTCTCCGGCACGCACAACCCCGACACGCTCTCGCGCCTGACCGACTGCGCGCGGCGCGCGATGGATTCGTTCATGGCCTCGCGCGAGGAAGGCGACGACGCGGACGGGCTCTCGCCCGAGGAGCGTTGGGAGGGCTTCTCGCTGAAGTCGGAGGTGATGCGTTACGAGGCCGAGCTGATCTCGCGCGCCCTGCGCGATGCCGACGGCGTGGTCTCGCGCGCGGCGAAGCTCCTCGGCTTCAAGCACCACCAGACCTTCGTCGCGCTCCTCAACAACCGCCACAAGGAGTTGCTGGGCGAGCGCCGCCCCGTCATCCCACGCCGTCGCAGCTACATCCGCCGCCCGCGCCGCGCCGCCCCCCAACCGGCCGGCCGGAAAGGGTAAGCCCCGGCCGACAGGTTAACCACCGCAGACACGGAGACACGGCTTTGAAGTCATCAGGCTTCAAGCCGTGTCTCCGTGTCTCTGTAGTTGGATATTGATTCTTAACGCGACCCGGACAGGCGCGACTTGACGCGGCGGAACTCTTCGGAGTCGCGCGCGCGGGGGGGCGTCTGCCCGAGCGCGGCGACGACTTTGCCGATGGCCTCGACGCGGCTCGCGGGGCCGGGGTGGTCGCTGGCCCCGTCGTTCCCGCGCACGCCTTCGCGCTCGTCGAGCCGCTCGAAGAAGTTGGCCATGTCGCGCGGGTCGAAGCCCGCCTCGGCCAGCAGCCGCGCGCCCTCCGCGTCGGCCTGTAGCTCGGCCGCGCGGTTCGAGCGCATGAAGAACCTGTTGACGCCCGCCCCGCACGCCGCGGCCGCCACGCGCCAGAAGTCGCCCTCGCCGACGCTCGCGACGGCGTTGACGACGCCGAGCGCCGTCCTCGCGAGGTACGAGCGCGAAGCCTGCGTCGTGCCGTGGCGCAGAGAGACGTGCGCGATCTCGTGCGCGAGCACGCCCGCCAGCTCGCCCTCCGTGCGCGCCGCCTCGATGGCGCCCTCGTTGACGAAGACGTAGCCGCCCGGCAGCGCGAAGGCGTTGATCTCGGGCGAGGCGACGACGACGAACTTGTAAGGGAATTTGTACCCGGGCGAGGCCGCCGCGACGCGCTCGCCGAGCCGCTGCACGTAGCCTTCGGTGCGCTTGTCGCGGAGCACGACCACCTGCCGCATGATCTCTTCGGCCGAAGCCTCGCCGAGCTGTATGTCCTGCTCGGGGCTGAAGAGGTTGAAGCTCGCGGATGCGCGCGGAAGCGCCGTCTGCGCCCCGCCGGCCGACAGCGCCCACCCGCACGCCGTCTGCAACGTCAGCAGCGCCAACAACGACCACCGCATCACCTTGCCCGCGCGCATTAGCCTCAAAGCCTCACCTTGCCCTTAACTCTTGTCTTGATTCACGCGCCCTTCACGCGCGCTCGCCGCCGACTCTGTGCAAACACCGGGCCGCAACGTCGCGCGCCCGCATAAGCGCCACAAATCGCAAGCATTTACGGTTCGCGTCCTTCGCCCCTCCGCCCGCGCGTCTTGTAGTCAGACAGAATCGTCCGGCGCGTCAAATATCGAAATAGTACGTGCCTCTGTGTGATTCGGAGGCGGGTCGAGTCCCGCTTCACGCGGTTCCAACCTTTCGACAACCGAACCGCAATCATGTGGCAATCATTCAAGTGACACAGACGCGTCGCCGCGCATACGTGTGCGCGCTTATCCTGCCAACGCCCGCGCCGGAGCCGCGCGTTGTTACCCACGCGCCCGGCTGTCACTTCAAGGCAGGAGGCGTCTATGAACAGACAACTGTCACTTAAACTCTCGAACAGCAACCTCGCCCGCTTGATGCTCGCGCTCCTCCTCGCCGCGGCCTGCGCGTCCAGGGCGAGCGCGCAGGTGCGAGCGCCCGAGTTGAAGAAGCAGAACGAGGAACAACAACAGGGCGCGCGGAACAGTCAGGACGATGACGACGACGACAATGGCGGCGAGGTGTTCGCGACCCCGGCCGCGGCCGACCCGGCGACCGTGCTGCGCAAGGCGCGCTTAGTCTTCGTGCGCTCCGACTCGGCCTTCGTCAGCGGGCGCGAGGTCGAAGACTCTCTGCGCAAGCGGAAGGAGTTTCAGGCGTGGGGCATGGCCGTGACGCGCGACGAGGCGCAGGCCGACCTCATCATTGAAATCACGCGCAAGCCGCTCACTCGCCGCTTCACCTTCTCCGTCATCGACCCGCGCACGTCCGGCGTCGTCACCAGCGGCAAGACCCGCTCCGTCCTCTTCGGCAAAAAAATCTCCAACAAGATTGCCGAGAAGTTCGCCAACCGCGTCAAGGTCTACCGGCCGTACCCTTAGTGAAGTAGGCAGTAGCCAGTAGTCAGTAGCCAGTGGTTTCAGGATAAGAATCAGCGCGGCCTTCATCGGGCAATGATGAGGGCCGCGCTGTCTCCATCTCTTCCCTACTGGCTACTGACTACTGGCTACTGCCTACTGCTTTCCTCACGCGCTGACCGACGGCGCGACCTTGCCCGAGAAGTCTGAGGGCGCGTCCTTGTCGCCGCCGCCTTCGGGCCTGGCGGAGAACTTTTCGGCCCAGCGGACGCGCCCCGTGATCTGCATCACGACGAAGAGCGTGAGGATGGAGCCGATGGTGACGGCGAGACCCGTAAAGCCCTTGAAGAAGAAGGCGTACGAGAACATCACGAGGTAGATGAACTGCGCGAGCCCCGCCTCGCGCGCCGCGAACCGCGTGCCCACCACCAGCCGCAGGTAGCTGATGACCAGGAAGATCGAGACCACCGACGACGCGGCGAACGCGGCGTGGATCGAGACGTGGTCAACCAGATATGCGAGCAGCAGGTGGAACGCGAAGAAGGCCGTCGCGAGGAAGAAGTAGTTCATCGGGTGCAGTTCGATGCCGCGCATCGTCGTGATGATGAACATCAGGAAGAAGAAGAAGAAGAGCGAGACCGGCGCGAAGAAGCTGATGCGCCCGGCGAGCGGCCCGGGCTGTAACTTCTCGGGCATCGCCATCCCGATCTGGAAGCCCGAGACGAGGTTCCTGTAGTTCCACTCAAGCTCCCAGCCGTCTCTGGTCTCGCGCTTCTCCGAAGGCGACAGGGTGCCCTCGGGGAAGTCTATCTCCCTGAAGTTGGTCTGCATCCTCATCCGGAAGTCGCGCACCTGCGCCACGTCGCCGCCGAAGTTGTAGCGCCAGTCGTTCAACCCCTGCGACCTGTACGCCACGCGCAGCGTCGCCGCCTCGCCCGGCTTGACCGCGGCCGTGCCCGTCGCCGTGTTCTTCTCGTTCGTCAGAGCGACGGGCGCGCCGTTGACCGTGAAGACGAGGTCGTCGTAGATGGCGCGCTCGGCCGGGAACTTCAGCGTGAAGGTCACGCGCTCCTGCTGGGTCGCGTTGCGGAAGACGTAGGTGCCGTCGAAGCCGACCTTGTAGGTGCTGTACCAGAGCAGCCCCTTCTGCCGGTGCTCAAGCCCGAGCGACACGTCCACGCGGCTCGACTCAAGCGACAGCGTTTCGGTGACCGAGACCTTCTCCGTGAAGCTCCGCTTCTTGCCGTCCACGACCGTCTCGGTCGTCTTCGGCTCGGTGTGCTCGGCCGTGGCCGCGGGCGGCTGCTGCGACTGCGGCACGCCCCACAGCGACGCGACCTCGCCCTTCAAGACCTTGTCCGAGTCGTACGTGCGCGAGAAGACGGTCGCACCCAGAACCATCCAGGCCGCCGACGCACACAAGAAGATGAAAGCGATGGCTACGATGCGCTTCAACATACCCGTCAACACTCCTTCGTTAGAGACGTTCGTGCCCGTCCGCGCATTAAACCCCGACGCCGCCCGCCCGGGCAGCAGACCGACCCACGCCGCGCGCCTGTGGCTCCCCACGTCAGGGCCCCGTTGGAGGGAGTCGGCAGACGGCAGTTAAGAGCCCTGCCGCCAAAGACCCTGATTTAATCTCTCAATCCACTCAACGCGGAGCGGCTGCCTACTGCCGTCTGCCTGCCGCCTACTGCGACTCGCCCGACATCCGGGAACGAACCGCGCCCGAAGAAGACGTGGCGCGCGAGTCGTCCGAGGGGCGCGCGCCTCATCAGCGCGCAGGCCGCCTCGACGAGCGGGGGGCTTCGGACGGAAGTCAGCATCTTTCTCATCCACAGGCGCGAGACGAAGCGTGAGCGGAAACGTGCCCCCGAGTAGCGCTCGAGCGCCGCCGTCTCTCCCGTCGAGAGACAGTCGGAGATGACCTCGGCCGCGAGCCCGGACAGGCGCATGCACGGGTCGAGCCCGCCGGCCGTCAGCGGCGAGACGGCGCCCGCCGCGTCGCCGACGAGCAACCCCCTCGCGCACGCGATCCTCTTCAGCACGCCGCCCACGGGGATGCGCCCGCCCCTGCGCTCGACGCGGCGCGCGCGCGTGAAGTCGAACGTGCGCGACATCTCGGCCCTGAACTCTTCGAGCGCGCGCGCCGGGTCGAAGCGGTCGGCGTAGCCGCCCACGCCGACGTGCGTCTCCTCGCCGTCGCACACGACCCACGCGAGGTAGCCGGGCGCGAGCCGCGGGTCGAGGAAGCAGTGGAAGCAGGGCTCGGCGGCGGTCGCCACGCCGCGCAGCACGTCCTCGACGCCGACGATCCACTCGCGGTTCTCGTCGAGCCCGAGGTCGCGCGCCACGCGCGAACGCGCCCCGTCGGCCCCGACCACGAAACGCGCCGCCACCTTCAGCGTCACGCCCGCGCGTTCGAGCAGCACCACCGAGCCGCCGGAGTCGTCGCCGCCGGCCTCCAACCCCGCGTAGCGCGTCGCGGGCGACCACACGGCGCGCGCCTCGATGCACTCTTCGAGCATCCGCGTGTAGAGCCGCCCCATGCGGCCGACGCGGAACTCCTCGTGCTCGCTCTCAAGCTCCTGCACGCGGCGCGCGGGCGAGTAGAGCCTGACCTTCCTGACGGCCGGCCCCAGGCAGTCGCGCGGCAGGTCGAAGTCTTCGAGCGTGCGGCGGACGAAAATGCCCGTCGTGTGCACCGCGTCTTCGAGCGAGTTCTTCCTGTCGGCCAGCAGCACGCGCGCGCCGTCCCGCGCGAGCAGCTTCGTCACCTGGAGCCCCGCCAGCCCCGCCCCCACGACCACCGCGTCGAAACCCTCCACGTCTTTTTCCTCGTCCCTTAGAAAGTCAGAAAGTACGGCCGGCTCAGTCCAAAAGCTTCTGTAGCCGCCGCTCGATGTCGCCGCCCACCGTCTCGCTCTCGACGGACGCCCGCACGAAGGCCGGCGCGCCCAGCGCGAAGACGAACCCGCACGCGAGCGCCAGCGCCGCACGCGCGGGCACGCCCACGCCCCCGAGCCCCGCCGCCCCCGCGGCGCGCCACCCGTTGCGCAGGTAGACGAACGCCGTCAGGAACGGGACGAAGCCGAGCAGGCCGACGAAGAAGAAGAGTATTCCGACGACGCTGAACGGCAGTATCGCCATGCCGACGGCGAGCGAGAACGCCGCGCCGGCGAGCAGCATCCCGGCCAGCGCGGCCGGGCGACTCCGCGCGCGCCCCGCCGCGAAGAGCAAGGTGCAGAGCGCCACCATCTCCAGGGCGCTGATCGTGTAGGCGTAGAACTGATACTGCTGGAAGAGCCCGCCGTCGCCCGCGATCTCGCCCTTGAACACGATGGGGTCGAAGACGAAACACAGGACGGGCATGACGACCCCGAACAACACGTCGAACCTCCGCTGCGTGGGCGTCGGCGCGTCGTCGAACTGCCTCCGCCAGAACCCCTGCGTCCGGCGCGGGCGGGCGCCGCGGGCGCCCGCGATGCTCAAGCCTTCCATGCCCTTCCTCCCCGAAAACCCTCAGAAGAAGTAACACCTTCAAATCGTCCCGTAAGCTTCGCCGGGGCGGCGCGGCGCGTCGAGCGGCGTCCCCACACCGCCCCCCTGTGGCCGGCGCGGATAAAGTAAAGCGCTTTGCCTTACAAAGTCTGGGGACAAAAAAATATCGGGCGACCGCAGCCCGACTCTTCCCTCCCCTTCCTGTCTCACCCGCCGCGCGCGGCGCGGATGACGCTCTCCATGTGGCCGAGATACCTTTCGAGCGCGCGCCGGCCGGCGGTCGTCAGACGGTATTCGGTCTTCGGCGTGCGCCCGTCGAAATATTTATTACAGACGACGTACTGCGCCTCTTCGAGCTTGCGCGCGTGCACGCTCAGGTTGCCGTCCGTGGTGTTCAGGAGTTGTTTGAGGTCGTTGAAGGTGAGCGATTCGTTGACGGCGAGGGCGCTGACGATGGCGAGGCGGACGCGCTCGTGGATGAGCCGGTCGAGTTCGGCGGCGGCGGCCGGCCCGTCGGTCGGCTTGTTGCGCCGCGGTTGCTGCGGCTGCTCGCGTAAACCCTCGGGCGCCGTTTGCGCGCCCGCCTTCTTCGCACGATCCTTCGCCAAAGCGTTCTGTCTAGCCACCGTAGTTCCTCGCTATGTGCAGCCCGAAAATGATGTGGAGCAGCCCGAAGCCCGCGGCCATCAGGGCGTCGCCCCACGCGGCGGGCAGAAAAAGAGCGCCCGCCCCCAGGAACATGAAGCAGAGCCCCATGAAGGGAACCGGGCGCACGGAGAAGGCGCCTCCCGTGACGACGCCCGTGCCGTAGAGCAGCAGCCACAGCCCGGGCAGTTGCGCCTGGAGACCCGCGCGGTAGAAGACGACCGTCAGCACCGCGCCCACCAGCATCGGCGGCGAAAGGTTGATAATCAGTTTCCGGCCGGGGCGTGAGAGCAGAGAGGTGTCGGAGGCGTGCGCCTTGCGGTACATCGTCCACCCGGCGATGGCGGCGGAGACGGCGGCCTCCGTCATCCAGACGGCGAACCACGCGCCGAACGTCGTCTGCTGCGAGGCGACGAGCGCCGCAAACATCGCCGTCAGCCCGATGGCGACCTGCCCCCAGCCGGGGACGGCCGTGAACGCCGAGGCGCGCTCCATCGTCTCGCGGATGAAGCGCAGGTTGTCCATCGCGCGGTCGTGCAGCGCGGGCGGCTCCTCCTCCCGCGGCTTCTCCCGGAATGTGTGGACGACGGCCATGCTGCCGCCGAAAATACACCCGCGCCGCGACGCCTGTCAAGTGCTTTACAAGGCAAAGCAAAAGACCGTGAACCGTCAACCTAAACCGTGACCAGTAAGAACGGGGTTTAATCTCGTCACGGTTTACGGTTGACGGTTCACGGTCTTATCATGGTCGGGCCGGACAATGGACGTTTAAGGAGAGAGATTTTGAGCAAGCGGAATGGGGCGCTGCCCGACGGGGTCGAGTTCGTGGCGGAGGGCGAGGGGGTGCGCGAGTTCCGGCTCGCGAACGGGCTGAAGCTGTTGCTGGCGGAGAACCGCGTCGCGCCGGTCGCGACGTTCCTCGTGCTCTACCGCGTCGGCTCGCGCAACGAGGCCGTCGGGCACACGGGCGCGACGCACCTCTTAGAGCACATGCTCTTCAAGGGCACGCCGACCTTCAACAAGGCCCGGGGCACGCAGGTCGCCGCCACGCTCCAGCGCGTCGGCGCCGACTTCAACGCGACCACCTGGTACGACCGCACCAACTACTTCGAGACCGTCCCCTCGGACGCCTTCGAGCTGGCAGTCCACCTCGAAGCCGACCGCATGCGCAACTCCTTCATCGCCGACGAAGACCGCCGCTCGGAGATGACCGTCGTGCGCAACGAGCTTGAGCGCGGGCAGAACGAGCCGATGCTCGTCCTCGACGAGGCCGTCTACGCCGCGGCCTTCCGCGAGCACCCTTACCACCACCCGACCATCGGCTGGCGCGCCGACGTGGAGAACGTGCCGACCGCGCGGCTCAAGGAGTTCTACGACACCTTCTACCACCCGAACAACGCGACGGCGGTCGCCGTCGGCGACTTCGAAGAGAGTCAAGCGCTCGCGCTCGTCAACAAGTACTTCGGCGCGTTGGCTGCGTCGGGCGAGCCCATCCCCGAAGTCTACACGGACGAACCCCGCCAGGAGGGCGAGCGGCGGCTGGTCGTGCGACGCGCGGGCGAGCTGCCGCTCGTGCAGGTGGCCTTCCGCGCGCCCGCGGCGCTCGGGCAGGAGCGCGTGCTCTCGAACGCGGAGCTGGCCGCGCGCGCCGCACACCCGCCCGGGGGGAACGACATCTACCCGCTCGCGGTGCTGGCCTCCGTATTGACGAACGGCGTGACGAGCCGACTCTACCAGGCGCTCGTCGAGGCGGAGCTGGCCGTCTCGACGGACGCGCGCGTCGATCAGTTCCGCGACCCCGGCCTCTTCAACGTCTACGCGACGGCCGCGCCCGGCGTCGAGGCGGCGCGGGTCGAGGAGGCGATTCACCGCGAACTTGCCCGCGCGGCCGAAGACCTGGGCGAAGGGGAGGTCGAGAAGGCGAAGCGGCAGATCGCCGCCCGCGTCGCATACGAGCGCGACGGCACGCACAACGTCGCGGTGCAGATGTCGGAGGCCGAGGCCGTCGCCGACTGGCGCTTCTACAACGACTACCCCGAGAACGTCGCGCGCGTCACGGCCGAAGACGTGCGGCGCGTCGCCGCCAAGTACTTCAAGGAGGACACGCGCACGGTCGGCCACTTCATCCCGAAGAACGGCGGGGGCACGAACGGCGGTGGAGTTCCCAACGTCCCGAAGGCGGCATCGGCGAAGCACGCGCCGGTGCCGCATGGATACAAATTTCATCACGACCCTCAGTCTCAACAGGACATAAACGAGGAAGGGTCGGCCGAGGGCGTCGCGCCTGCCGGGTCGCCGGGTTCGGAGGGTGACGGTTCGCCGGAGCGGGGCGGTTCGGGTTTGTCTTCGCGCGTCGTGCGCGAGGAGCTTGAGACGGGCGCGGTGCTGCTGCTGGTCGAGAACGCCGTGACGCCGACGGTCGCGCTGCGCGGGAGCCTGCGCGCGGGCTCGCACTTCGAGCCGAAGACGCGGCCGGGGCTCGCGCGCCTCACGGCCGAGATGCTGAAGCGCGGCACGCGCCGGAGGGCCAAGCTCGAACTCGCGGGCGCGCTCGAAAGTGTGGGCGCCGACGTTGACTTCGACGCCGACATCTTCGCCGTGCAGATACGCGCGCGCGCGCTCGCGGCGGACTTCCCCGCCCTCGCCGCGACGCTCGCAGAGATGCTGCGCGAGCCCTCGTTCCCGGCCGACGAGCTTGAGAAGCTGAAGCAGCAGACCATCGCCGCCATCCGCGAGAAGCAGTCGGACACGGGCTGGCGCGCCTACGAGCGCCTGACGCAGACGCTCTTCGACGAGCAGAATCCTTTCTACACGCACGCGGGCGAGCGGCTCGTCGAGAGCATCGCGTCAACGACAGTCGAAGACGTGCGCGGCTTCTACGAGCAGTTCTACGGCGGGCGCACGCTGATTCTTTCGGCCGCGGGCGGCTTCGAGTCGCTCGCGGCCGCCCGCGTGCTGCGCGGGGCGTTCGAGGGCTTCGGCGGGCCTGGGAGCGCGGAGGTCGAAGTCGCAGACCCCGCGCCGCCCGCCTCCGCGCGGCGCGAGGTGGTGCTCGTGCGCGACAAGGCGAACGTGGACGTGCTGTTGGGGACGGCGGCGCCGCTCAGGCGCGACGCGTCGGACTACTACGCGGCGATGCTCGCCAACCGCGC
>DAIRFV010000024.1:0-2151 GCA_036794905.1 Pyrinomonadaceae bacterium
GACGGCCAGTGACCAGCGTGAACCACAGAGACACAGAGACACAGCTTCATCTTTAGCTCTCAATAAGCTGTGCCTCTGAGTCTCTGCGGTTAATTATTTTCAGTCACACTGAGCCTTGAAAAGTACGGACCCGATTCCCATAACCTATGAACATCAACAGAAACACTCTCGCGCTCGCGGCTTCGCTCCTGCTGCTTACCTTCGCCGGCGCGGCGCGCGCCGACGTGCGCGTGCCGTCGGTCGTCGGCGACAACATGGTCATGCAGCAGGGGCGCAAGGCGCGCGTCTGGGGCTGGGCCGAGCCGGGCGAGCGCGTGACCGTCTCGTTCCGCGGGGACACAGCGACGGCCGTCACCGACGCGCGCGGCCGCTGGGAGGTCTACGTGGGGCCGCACAAGGCGGGCGGCCCCTTCGAGCTGACCGTGGCGGGGCGCAACACGCTCGCCTTCAAGAACGTCCTCGTCGGCGAGGTCTGGGTCTGCTCGGGTCAGTCGAACATGGAGTGGCCGCTCGCCAACGCCGAGGACGGCGCGAAAGAGTCGGCCGCGGCCGACTACCCCTTCATACACCTCTTCACCGTCACGAAGAAGACCTCCGGTCAGCCGCTCGAAGACGTGGAAGGCCGCTGGGTCGTCACGACGCCGAAGGAGGCCGCGTCGTTCTCGGCGGTCGGCTACTTCTTCGGCCGCGAGCTGCACCAACGTCTTCAAGTGCCCGTCGGACTCATCCACACCTCCTGGGGCGGCACGCCCGCCGAGGCGTGGACGAGCCGCGGCGCGCTCTCCGCAGACCCCGCCTTCAAACCCATGTTGGAGAGGTACGACGGACAGTTGACCGACCTGCCGCGGCTCCAGCGCGAGTACGAGCGCGCGCAAGCCGAGTGGGCCAGGCGGTACGTCATGCAAGACCCGGGCAACCAGGGCGAAGCGCAAGGCTTCGCGAAGCCCGCGCACGACGCCGCCGCCTGGAAGAGGATGAGCCTGCCGCAGCTCTGGGAGTCGGCCGGGCTCGACGTGGACGGCGTCGTCTGGTTCCGCAGGGAGCTGGAAGTGCCCGCGGCTTGGGCGGGTAAAGACCTGACGCTGAAGCTCGGCGCCATCGACGACTTCGACACGACCTACTTCAACGGCGAGCGCGTCGGCTCGGTCGGCCCCGACACGCCGAACGCGTGGGTGGCGCAGCGCAGCTACCGCGTCCCCGGCTCGCTCGTGCGCGCGGGGCGCAACACCGTGGCCGTGCGCGTCTTCGACCGCGTGGGCGGCGGCGGCTTCGGCGGCGGCGAGATGAGGCTCGCGCCCGCCGACTCGACCACGGGCGGCGGCGTCGCGCTGGACGGCGAATGGCTTTATAAAGAGGAGGCGACGGCGCCCTCCCGACAGATAGACTGGTCGAGCCAGCCGCAAGCCCCGGGCCCGGCGAACCAGAACAGCCCCACCGTCCTCTACAACGCGATGCTCGCGCCGCTCACGCCCTACACCATCCGCGGCGCCATCTGGTATCAGGGCGAGTCGAACGCCGGCCGCGCCGAGCAGTACCGCACCCTCTTCCCCGCCATGATCCGCGACTGGCGCGCGGCCTGGAACCTCGGCGACTTCCCCTTCTACTTCGTGCAGCTCGCCAACTGGAAGGCGCGCCCGCGGGACTCGGTTGACAGCGAGTGGGCCGAGCTGCGCGAGGCGCAGACGCTCACGATGCGCGCCGCGCCGAACACCGGCATGGCCGTCGCCATCGACATCGGCAACCCCGACGACATACACCCGCGCAACAAGCTCGACGTGGGGCTCCGGCTCGCGCGCTGGGCGCTGGCGGACACCTACGGTTTGAAGTTGGAGAAGTCGGGCCCGCTCTACGCCTCGCACAAAATCGAGGGCGGCCGCGTGCGCGTCAGCTTCCGACACGCGGGCGGCCTGAAGACGCGCGACGGCGCGGCGCCCGCGGGCTTCCACGTCGCGGGCGCGGATCGCAAATTCGTCCCGGCCGAGGCGCGTGTCGAGCAAGGTGAGGTCGTCGTGTGGAGCAGAGAGGTGCCGGCCCCCGTCGCCGTGCGCTACGCCTGGGCGGACAACCCCGCCGCCACCCTCTACAACTCCGAAGGGCTGCCCGCCTCGCCCTTCCGCACTGACGACTGGCCGGGCGTGACGGCCGGGCGCA
>DAIRFV010000024.1:2251-32940 GCA_036794905.1 Pyrinomonadaceae bacterium
TTCAGGCCGTCGTCACGGCGGCGAACTTACTCGAAAGGACGAGGCTGAGGGCGCCCATCAGGCGCGGGGTCTCGCCGAGGGTCGAGGGGATGATGCGCGCGCTCTGCATGCCGCGGCAGATGCTGTACTCGTCGACGGCGTTGACGAGCGCTTCGGAGATGAGCGGCCACGCGCGCGCGATCTCGCCGCCGACGATGACCGACTTGGGGCTGAGCCCCTTGATGATGTTCGAGATGCCGACGCCGAGGTAGCGCCCCGTCTCGACGAGCGCCGCGCGCGCCGCCTCCTCGCCGCCGAGGGCCGAGTCCACCAGCCGCGAGAACGTCACGGCCGCGCCCCCCTCGGCGCCGCCCGCGAGCTTCGCGTAGCGGGCCAGCGCCGCGCGCTCCGAGGCGAACGCCTCCCAGCACTCGTAGTTGCCCGCGGCGCAGGCGATGGGCGCGCCCGCGCCGATGGTCATGTGGCCGAACTCGCCCGCCGCGCCCGCCTCGCCGTGGTAGACCTGCCCGTCGAAGACGAGCCCCGTGCCCAGCCCCTCTTCGACTAAGACCATCACGAAGTCGCGCACCTCTCGAATCTCCGGCCGCCCGAACCAGAGCTCGGCCAGCGCCGCGGCGTTGGCGTCGTTGTCGATCCTGACGGGCAGCCCCGTGGCCTGCCTCAGTCGCTTCGCCACGTCCCAGTCGCGCCAACGGTAGTGCGGGATGAAGTTGACGTTGCCGCGCTCGGGCTCGACCAGGCCGGGCACGCTGACGCCGATGGCCTCCGTGCCCTTCCCGCGCTCAATCAGGCGGCCGGCGCAGTCCAGAATCTTTTCGAGCGTCGTCTCGGCGTCGGGGTCTGTCTGCAAACTCTCGCGGTCGATGACGCGGCCGGCGAGGTCGCTGGTCGCCAGCATCACCTGCTTGGTGCCGATGTCCACGCCGAGCGCGATGGGGCCCGCGGCGCGCAGGCGCAGGAGGTTGGGCGGGCGCCCGCCCGTGGACTCGCCCTCGATCTCTTCGATGAGACCCTGATCCTTCAGCTCTTCGACGATGAGCGAGACGGTCGAGCGTTGCAGCTCCGTCTCGTGCGAGATTTCCGCGCGCGAGATGGGCGAGCGCTCGCGCACGTAGTTGAGCACGATCTGCCGGTTGATGTTGCGGATCGTGTCGGAGCGGGCGACACTGGCCTTCTTAAGATTTATCCGTCGCATAGGGGAGAATCAACACGCGCGCGGGCCGCCACCCTCCGGACAGTCTCGACGCCCGAAAGCGTCCGCAGAGTAAGTCCGCCGACGGCCGGCAGTGGGTGTTCTCTGAGCACTTTGTTTGGTGACCCACCAAAGCTGTCGGACGAGGTTAAGCCCAGAGTGAAGACGAGTCAAGAAAAAACCTCGACCGCAGGCGTAGGCCGCCCGACGCCGTCCGCAGACGGGCGGCAAGACGACTCTCCAAACGGGAGAGTGAAGGGTTATAATCGCTCTCCGCGCCGGTTCGTGTACGACCTCGGCCGACCCTGATGAACCACAGCCACGGAGGGCTTCCGATGCAACGTCCGACGTACTTCTTCGCCTTCGTCTGCCTTCTGCTCCTGGCGGCCATGTCCACGCTCGCCCCCAGGCAGAGGGCGCGCTCCGCTGCCCCGACACGTCAAAGTTCCCCGCAGGCCGGCCCGGCCGGCGGCGAGCAGTTCGTGTATGCCGATTTCGAAACCGCGCAGGAGAAGCGGCCGATCAGCAAACGCGGCGGCCACGTACAGTTGGTCTCCTACCAGGAGACGACGCCGAGCCGCTTCAAGGGGCTCGCGGACACGAACCCGCCGGCGCCCGAGCTAGTGCGGCTCAAGCCGGACGACCCGAACCACGCCATCGCCTTCGATTACGAGCTGTATTCGCCGAACCAGTACGCGGGCGTCGGCGTGGAGGTGAACGGGCAGCCCGGCAAGGACGGGAAGCCCGTGGCCGACGACCTGAGCGCCTACAAGTTCCTCTCGATGCAGGTCTACGCCACGGGCGTGCAGAGCCTGCGGGTGGAGATCATGAGCCGGGGCCAGGGCATCAACCTGACGGGCGGCTTCCCGCAGATGGCCTTCCGCGTCAAGCCCGGCTTCAACACCTACCGCATCCCGCTCGGCTCGCTCAAACAGCCGTCGTGGGCTGCGGAGAAGGTCGGCGCGCAGGACGTGCTCAAGAAGCTGACCGCCGTCAGCCTCACCGCGTTCTGCGAGAAGTGCGCCCCCGTGCGCGGCACGGTGGTCGTAGACAACATCACTTTCGAGAAGTGACGGCCGCCGGGGCGTTCGCGGTCGGAGCCCCCTCGACGACCTTGATGTACTGGTTGAGCGGCGGCTTCGTGAGCCTGTCCACGCGCCCGCCGGGCCACTTGATCTCGACGCTGTCGATCTTCGCGGCGGCGCCGACGCCGAGGATTTCGCGCGGGTCGTGCGAGGCGAGGTAGCTCCCGCCGCCGGTCTTCAGGCGTGTGCGCTTCACGCCGCCCGCCTCCCAGGTGATGATGGCGCCGACCGCCTCCGAGTTACTTTTGGTCGCGACCAGCTCCAGCCCGAGCCAGTTGTTACGATTCCCGCCTTCGTTCTTCAGCAGCACCGGCGGCGCGCCGTTGTTGACGACCAGCACGTCCAGGTCGCCGTCGTTATCCCAGTCGCCCACGGAGAGCCCCCGCGCGGGGAAGTCCTTCTGGAAGACCGCGCCCGACTGCGCCGACACGTGCCGGAACTGGCCGTTGACGTTCTCGAACAGGAGCATCGGCTCCATGTACTTCACCTTCAAAGACTGGAGCTCGACCATGTCGTCCGGGTGCCCGTTGGCCAGGATGAGGTCGGGGTCGCCGTCGTTGTCGTAGTCGAAGAACTTCAGCCCCCAGCCCGAGAGCAG
The DNA here is from genome assembly GCA_036794905.1 of Pyrinomonadaceae bacterium. Taxonomy (GTDB): domain Bacteria; phylum Acidobacteriota; class Blastocatellia; order Pyrinomonadales; family Pyrinomonadaceae; genus QHXN01. The sequence continues at coordinate 5,127 of DAIRFV010000024.1, forward strand.
GCGCGTGGCCTGCCCGATCTCGCCCGGCTTGTCGATGAAGGAGAGGTCTTTCTGGTTGTGGTAGAGGCTGAAGAGTTCCTGGTCGATGTTCGCCACGAACAAGTCCTGCCAGCCGTCGCCGTCGTAGTCGGCCGCGTCCACCCCCATGCCGGAGCGCGGCGCGCCCGCGTCGCTGTAGGCGACCCCCGACGGCAGCCCCACCTCCTCGAACCGGCCCTTCCCCTGATTGATAAAGAGAAAGTTCGGCATCGTGTCGTTGGCCACGAAGAGGTCTGAGAGGCCGTCGTTGTTCACGTCGGTCGCCACCGCGCCGAACGCCTTGCCCGGCGACTTGCCGATGCCCGACTGTTCGCTCACGTCCGCGAACGTCCCGTTGCCGTTGTTGCGGAACAGGCGGCTCGGCCGCGGCTTGAAGACGCGGGGCACGCAGTAGTAGCGGCGCCCCACCTTGTTGTCGCCGCAGAAGATCGTCCCCGTCCCGCTGTACTCGACGAAGCTCGACACGAAGAGGTCGAGCTTCGAGTCGCCGTCGAAGTCGAAGAAGGTGGCCTGCGTCGACCAGCCCGGCGCGGCGACGCCGGCCTTGTCGGTCACGTCCGCGAACGTGCCGTCGCCGTTGTTGCGGTAGAGGATGTTGCGCCCGTAGCTCGTCACGTAAAGGTCTGTGCGGCCGTCGCCGTCGTAGTCGGCGGCCGCCGCGCCCATGCCGAAGGTGCCCCCGGCGACGCCGGCCTTGTCGGTCACGTCCGCGAACGTGCCGTCGCCGTTGTTGCGGTAGAGGGCGTTTTTGAGCGGCGTCTTCGGGGTGAAGAAGTCGGACGGGCCGCTGTTGACGAGGTAGATGTCCAGCCAGCCGTCGTCGTCGTAGTCGAAGAAGAGGCCGCCGCCGCCGCAGGTCTCGGGCAGGTGGTGTGCCTCGGAGCGGGCGTTGTCGTGAGTCCAGTTGATCTTACTCTGGCTCGGCGGCACCTCCGCGAAGACCACGGGCGCCTTCGCGGGCGCGGGCGCCGACTTCGCACCGGCCGCGCCCTGCCCGCGCGAGGCGTGCGGGGCGGCGGCCAGCGCGGTTACTAAGACGATGATCGACAGCGAATGTCTCATACGCTCTGAGGGCCCCGCCCCGTCCCGGGGACGCGGGGTTAGTTCGGGTAAGCCTCCTGGGGCTTGACGACGCGGATGAAGTGGTCTGTGAATTTGAAGTGCGCCGCCGGCGGCCCGATCTTCGGCATGTGGCAGGAGACGCAGTCCTTCGTGGCCACGGGGCAGGGGCGCTCCGTCGCCTGAGCGGCCCTGGCCGGCTGGGCCGCCGTCTTGAAGCCCCCCGCCGGCTTGCCCTTCGGCGCGTGGCAGGCCATGCACTTGGAGTCGTAATGAGCCAAGTCCGTCTTGACCGGCTCGTGCGGGTTGTGGCAGGCCGTGCAGCTGATGCGGCGGTCGTCCGAGTAACACTTGCTGTGGAACATGCGGTAGGGCTGGAAGCGGACGTTGTTCTGCTCCATCGACTGGAGGAGGCCGAACTCTTCGTTGCCCCGGTGGCAGGAGGCGCAGAAGTCCTGCGTCAACTGGTCGCCGCTGAGGACGTTGGGGTTGTAGATGAGTTTGGCGCTCGGGTCGCCCTCGCGTGCCGCCGCGACGTGGCGCCCGCCCGGCCCGTGGCACGCCTCGCAGCGGATGCCGGGGGTCATCTTCTCCAGGTTGAGCTTCCCGCCGATGACGCCGCCCGTCGAGTGACAACTGAAGCAGTTGCCCACGTCGTTGTCCGAGAGGCGGCGGCCGAGGGCCTTGTCGAGCGACTCGGGGACGGTGCGCGGCGCGCCGATGGTGAAGTCGAGCCCCTTGACCTCGTTGTAATAACTGACGAGGCTCTCGTAGAACGCGCCCTCGTGCTGGAGCACGTAGGTCTGCCCGGCCTTGCCCTGCCCGAAGGCGTAGAGGATGGGCAGGCTGACGCTCTGCTTGCCGTCCGTGACGACGTAGACGCTCTGCTTGCCCTGCCGCTTGATCTCGTAGGTGTAAGGGCCGCTGCGGAAGGTCATGGCCGGGTTTTCGATGAGCACCTTCGAGCCCTCGACCGGCTCCATCGCCATCCCCATGGGGCTCTGTGCGTGCGCCGTGACCAACTTCTTGTGGCACTGCGCGCACGCCTGGTCGCCGACGAACTCGGCGCCGGCCGGCACACGCCGCGGGTGCCAGCGGGGGGCGGAAGCCTGCGGCCCGGCCAGCCCCGAAGCCGCCCAGGAGACCGCCCCGAGGAAGAGCAGGAAGAGCACGATGACCGCCAAACGCAGGGTGCTCTGCCCGACCTGATAGTCCTTGCTGTTCATCGTCCGAGTTCGTGCCCTTGGGAGACGGGGTTACTGACGTTAAAAGGAATCGGCGGGGCCTCGCGCCCCGGAGTCAGGGCCGCGACCCGGGCTGGCCGTTATTGGCTTCACCCGCGGGCGGCTGAGTCTGCGGGTTGCGGCGCGCGTTGGCCTCTTCCTGCAACTTCTGGAAGAGGGCGACCGCGCGCTTGGCGTCGGCCTCGCGCCCGGCCCGGCGGTAAGCGCGCCCGAGCGCGTAGTACATCTCCGGGCTGCTGGGCGCGAGCCGCGCGCCCTCCTCCAGCTCCTTGATGGCCCGCTCCAACTGCCCCAGCTCCAGCAGGACGCGACCCAGGACGTTGCGCGCGGCGAACATCTTCGGCGCGAGCTGCACCGCCTTCTCCGCCAGCGGCAGCGCCGCGTCGTACTCGTCGCGCTTGAGGTGCTCGAAGGCCATCTGCACCATCGCCGGGTGGTGTGCGGGCGAGATTTCGAGCTCGCGGCGGAACTCCTTCATCGCCGCGTCGGCGTCCTGGTTGAGCAGGTAGACGCCGAAGGCGTAGTGGACGTTCGGCTCGTTGGGGTAGCGCGCCACCAACTGGTCGAAGGCGGCGCGCGCCTGCTCCATCCGGCGGGCGGCCATGTCGTAGCCCGCGCGGCCGGCGATCATCACCTGCTCGCGCCGGTCGGGCGGCAGCTCGCTCGGCAGGAAGGGCATCCGCATGAGCGACAGCCCGAAGGCCTCGACGACCTTCGTGCTCTCGTTGCCGGCGCGCACGAACTCGTTGAGGGCGTCGTAGCCGATCTCGAACTCCTGGAACCGTATGTAGAGCAGCGCCGCGTGGTAGGTGGCCACGGCCGCCAGCTCCCGGTTGCCGTCGAACCCGAGCGCCCGGCCGCGCAGCAGAGAGTTCCCGGCGCGGTCGTACTCGCGCGTCTGGAACTCGCACAAGCCCAAAAGCCCCCAGGCCGTGCCCCGTTTGGGGTCGAGCTCGACGACGTTGCGCAAGGCGTCGCGCGCCTCCACGTAGCGGTCCCGCTCGTAGAGGATGGCGCCCACGTACCACCAGCCGTCCGTCCACCTCGGCCGCAGCTTGAGCGCCTGCGCGTAGTGGCCGAGCGCCTCGTCGAGACGGCTGGCGAGGCGCGCCTCGTCGCCGAGCTTGGCGGCCTGGTCGAAGGCGGGGTTCGGCCGGTCGGGGGCGGCGGCCTGTGCCGGCGGCCGGCGCGCACGCGCGCGCCCCTTCGACTGTGCGCCCGCGGCCGGGGCCTGCGACAGGAGGGCCCCCGCGAGCGTCAGGTAGGTGAGAGCGTTAAGGATTGAGCCCCTCGACAAGCCTGTTGACTTTCCTTTCGGCGGTTTCGATTCTGCCCGCGGGCGCTAGGGTGCCTTGGGCGGGGCGGGCGCGTCGGGCGCCGCTTCCTTCTGCGCGCCGGGCCGCTTGGCCTGCTGTTCGCTGTTGAGCCTCTGCACGGCCTCCCGCTCGCGGTCGCCGTCCTCCTTCCGGTTGAGCCGGTAGTAGACGGACGCCAGCAGCACGCGCGCCTCGACGAAGTCCGGGTGCTCCTTCGCCACGCCTTCGAGCAGGGGCCGCGCCTCGTCCGGCTTCCCCAGGGCGGCGAGCACCGCGCCGAGGTGGTAGTGCGCGTACCGCTCGCGGGGCCGGAGCTGCACGGCGCGCGTCAGGTAGCGCAGCGCCTCGTCGAACTGCTTGTCCTGCCGCAGCAGCACGCCCGTGTAGAGGTTCGCGTCGAAGTCGTTCGGGTTGTCCGTCAGCTCGACCCGGAAGGCGGCCTTGGCCCGCTCCGTGTCCCCCATCCGCATCAGCGCGCGGCCGTGCCAGGCGTGCAGCGCGGGGAGCTTGGGGTTCAGCACGAGGGCGCGCTCCAGTTCCTTGACCGCGCCCTGCCCGTCGTCCATGAGCAGCATCAGCGAACCGATCAGCAGCCGCGCCTCGGCGGTGTCCTCGTTGCGGAAGACGCCGTCGATGATGAGCTGCCCCCGGCTGAGCTGGCCGTCGCCGATCAAGGCGTTACCGAGCAGGTAGGCGACCGCGCGGCCGTGCGGCGTCTCGGCGCCGCCCTTCTCGTAAGGCGACAGCAGCTCGATGACCTTCTTGTACTCGCCCAGCCGCACCTGGCAGTCCGCCAGCAGCAGCACCGCGTTGAGCCGCGCGGGGAGGTCGGCCGGGGCCGCGGCGACGAAGCGCGAAAGCTCGGCGGCGGCCTCCGCGAACCACGCCGCCTTGTAAAAGGCCAGCGAGAGGTTGAAGCGGATCGCAGGGTTGCGCCCGTCGAGCGCGAGCGCCTGCTTGTACTGGCCGATGGCCTCCTCGTACCGGCCCAGCCGCGAGTAGGCGGCGCCCAGGTTCGACCGCACGTCCGCCCGCCCGGGGTTCGACGCCAGGATCGACTGGTAGGCGCGGATCGCCTCTTCGAGCTGCCCCGACTCGTGGAGCTGCGTGGCCCGCGCGAAGGCGCTCTCCACGTCGGCCGGGCCGCCGGCCTGAGCCAGCGCCCGCGCCGCCGGCAGGAGCCACACGCAGGCGACGAGCGAAAGCAGCGCCTTTACGAGCCAGCGATTACCGTTCGCCATCTGCCACTTCCTACACAGAAAGCCCTGAGCCAACACGGGGCCGGGGCGCCCGAAACGCGGCGCACGCCGCGCAGGCCCGCGCCCCTCTGAAGCCCGACTTGAATTCGCAAAAGGAAGGTTATTTCTAGGGTTCCCGCCCCGGGGATTTTAGCGGTCCCGCTCGCCCCGCAGCCGCGCCGAAAAGTCCGGCCCGGCCGGGGCGTTCGCGCCTCATCAAGCTGGCCTTTGCCAGAGAATGTAACTATACTTTCTCCGCGATTCTTTGTCGAATTTAACCAATACGAAGCGGGCCGAACCGTCGGCGGCGACGCCGCCCGGCGGGGCGAGCGGGGCGGCCCCTGCGCGACCATCTTCCCCGAACAATCAGGAGACCGTCCTATGAAGCCCGTGGGCATTCTGCTCGTCGTCACGTTGCTGCTTCCCTTCCAGGGCCTCGCCCTCGCGCAGACGCCCGCCCAGCCAGCCCCGCAGGACGACGAGGAGGTGGTGCGCGTCGAATCGCAGGAGGTGAAGCTCGACGTCGTCGTCAAAGACAAAAGGGGGCGCCCCGTGAAGGACTTGAAGGCGGCGGACTTCGAGGTCTTCGAGGACGGCGTCCGCCAGCAGATTCAGTCCTTCCGCTTCGTGACGCGGGAAGGCGAAACGGCCGCCGGCCCGAGCCCCGGCCCGAAGGTGGACGCCGCCGCCCCGCCGCCCGGCCCCTCGACGCCCGGGGTCATCGCCCTCGTCTTCGACCGGCTCTCGCCGGAGGCGCGCCACCTCGCGCGCAAGGCGGGGCTCTCCTACGCGCAGAACGGCATGGCGGGCGGTGACTTCACGGGGGTCTTCTCCATCGACCAGTCGCTGCGCACACAGCAGTCGTTCACCGACGACGCGGAGCTGGTGAAGCAGGCCATCGAGCGGGCCACCGGCGCCGCCCCCGCGGGATACACTTCGAGCGCCGGCCGGGTTCGCGACCTGGCCGAGCGCAGCGCCGCGCTCGACCAGCAGGCCGCCTCGTCCCAGTCGGCCGCCGCGGCGGCGGGCGCCGCGCGCGACGCACAGGGGGCCGCGGCCGCGGGCCAGGCCGCCGGCCAGGCCATGATCGAGCAGAAGTTCGTCGAGATGGAGACGAACATGCTCGAACGCTTCAGGGAGCTGGAGCGCGACCAGCAGGGCTTCGCCACCATCAACGGGCTGCTGGCGGTCATCAACCCGATGCGGAAGCTGCCCGGGAGGAAGACCCTCATCCTCTTCTCGGAGGGGCTGGCGCTGCCGTCCTCGGTGCAGGCGAAGTTCCCCTCCGTCATCAGCGCCGCCAACCGTGCCAACGTCAGCATCTACACCATCGACGCGGCCGGGCTCCGCATCGAGAGCGGCACCGCCGAGGCCGCCCGCGAGCTCAACTCGCTCGCGGCGACCCGCATGAGTCAGGTCGGCCGCAGCACCGACGGCACCTCGGGCCCCTACATGAAGGCGCTGGAGAAGAACGAGGATTTGCTGCGGCTCGACCCGCGCAGCGGCCTGGGCGTGCTGGCGAACGAGACCGGCGGCTTCCTGATCCACGACACGAACGACCTCTCCTCCGGGGTGCGGCGCATCAGCGACGACATGCGCGGGTACTACCTGCTCACGTACGTCCCGCGCAACGCCTCCTTCGACGGTCGGTTCCGGCAGATCAGCGTCAAGCTGCCCCGCCCCGACTTCGAGGTGCAGGCGCGCAAAGGGTATTACGCCGTGGAGTCGGCCGGGCAGCTCCCCCTGCTCGATTACGAGGTGCCGGCGCTCGCCGCCGCCCGCGCCGCGCGCGCGGGCTCGAACCCCTTCCCCTTCCGTTCGGGCGCGCTGAGCTTCCCCGCGACCGACCGCGCGGGGACGACGCTCGTCCTCGCCGAGGCGCCCCTCTCCTCGTTCACCTTCGCGGAGGGTAAGGACAAGAAGTCGTACAGCGCGGAGTTCTCCGTCGTCGCGCTCATTAAAGACCGTGCGGGGCGCGTGGTGCAGAAGCTGAGCCAGCACTACCCGCTGAGCGGCCCCGCCGACCGGCTGGACGCGGCCAAAAAGGGGGAGCTGCTCTTCTACCGTGAGACCCAGCTCCCGCCGGGCAGCTACACGGTCGAGCTGATCGGCTACGACGCCGCGGCCGGCCGGGCCAGCGTCCGCACGAGCGCGCTCGAAGTCCCCGCCGCCGACGAGAGCCGGCCGCGCCTCAGCAGCGTCTCGGTGCTCAAGCGCGGCGAGCGGCTCACGCCGGACGAGCAGAGGCGGGGTCAGCCGTTCCAGTTCGGCGAGCTGCTCGTCTACCCGAACCTGGGCGAGCCCGTCGCCAAGTCCGCCGGCGGCCAGCTCGCCTTCTTCTTCACGGCGTGGCCCGCCAAGGGGGCCGCGGAGGCGCCCCGTCTGACCCTTGAGATTTTACAGAGTGGTCGCAGCCTGTTTCGGACTGCGGGTCAACTGCCGGCGGCCGACGGGCGGGGGCAGATCAAGTATGCCAGCTCGTTCCCGCTCGATAAGTTTCGGCCGGGCGTCTACGAGCTGAAGGTGACCGTCGGCGACGGCAGGGACTCGGTCAGCCGCTCCACCGAGTTCACCGTCGCGCCCTGAGAGGCGGGCCGACCCGCGGAGCCACAAGCGCGGCCGCAAGGGAGGTGGACGCCTCCCTTGCGGCCGCAAATGTTGAACGGGCTTCGGTTCCCTTCCTGTAGCGCGGAGGCCGACTCCGCCCCGGTAAGTCTCAACGCCTGGGGGGCGACTTCGCCTCGGCCCGAATCTGCTTCTGAAGCTGACGGGCGTCTTCCGCGTACTCGCCCTTGGGCGCCTCCTCCAGGTAGACGCCGAGGAAGCGGGAGGCTTCGGCGGCGTCCCCGCGGCCGAAGTTGATGCGGGCCAGGTGGTAGTTCGCCGCCGCGCACTCGGTTCCGCCCATCACCACCGCCTTCAACAACTCACGCTCCGCGGCCGCCAAATCGCCCGTCTCCAGCAGCGCGAAGCCGAGCCAGAGGCGCGCGACCGGCCGCGTGCCGTCGATGGCTATCGCCTGGTTGAGCCGCGAGATGGCCCCCGCGTAGTCTTTGCGCTCGACGGCGACGAGCCCGAGGTTGAACTTCGCGTTGAAGTTCTTCGCGTCGCGCGCGAGTACGAACTGGAACTGCTGCTCCGCCTCGTCGAGCCGCCTGAGTTTGAGGTACTGCGCGCCCAGGTCGTTGCGCGCGAAGAGGTACTCCGGGTAGATGGAAAGCGCCTCCTCGAAGCGCGCGGCGGCCTGGGCGAAGTCGCCCTTGTTGACGGACTTCAGCCCCAGCTCGTACTGCTTCTTGGCGGGCGGCGGCACCGACTGCTGCAACTCCGCGGCCGAGACCACGCGGGCGGTCGCGCGGGTGGTGACGGCCGCGGGGCCGGTCTTCTCGCGCAGTTCCAGCGTCAACTGCACCACCAACCCGCGCCCGAGCTCGACCCTGCGGACGGCCGGCTCGAAGCTGCCGTCCTGCACCTCCGCCTGGACGTAGTAGATGCCCTCGCTCAGATTTCTGAGTTGGAACTCCCCGCTGTTGTTGGAGTAGAAGGTGGAGAGGATGCTGTGACCACTGCTCAGCGTGATCCTGACGTTGCGCTTGGCCGCGAACCCGGAGGGGAGCGTCACCCTCCCCTGGATGACGGCGGTGTTGGGGTCGGCCGTCTTGTGCTGCTCGGACTGGAGGACTTGCGCACGCGCGCCCGCGGCCAGCGCGCAGCAGAAGGCCAGCCCCGCCAGCGCGTGAACACCTCTTCTCATAAAAGCCTCCTCGGAGAACGGAGGTCCGACGCCGGCGCGCCCCGCGGCGCGGCGTTAAAGAAGAAGGGCGCGGGGGGCGTCGCCGCCGCCCCCCGCGCCGAAGGTTGACCTTGCCGCCCGGCCGGCGAATCAGAATTCGAACTTCAGTGCGAACTCCACGATGCGGCGGCCGCGCTTGTTCTGAATCTTCCCGAAGTTGTGCACGGTGTCGCTCCCGCCGTCCTCCGGCCGTCCGTCGGTGAACCGGTACCCGCCGGTCGGGTCGCAGGGGGTCGCGGTGTTAGCGCCGTTCCCCGTGGGCAGAGCCTGCGCGGCGGTCAGCCTCGTGATGCACCGGGTGTCGAGCGCGAGGAAGATGTCGCTCCCGCTCGCGTTGGTGGCGGCGACGTTGATCTGCGTCGGGTACGCCTGGTTGAAGACGTTGAAGAACCCCGTCCGGAACTGAATCCTCTTGTGCTCGTCAATGTTGAAGTTCTTGAAGAACGAGATGTCGAAGTTGCTCCGGCCGGGAGTCCTGATGTAGAAGGGCGGCTGCGACGGCCCCGAGTTCGGGAACGACGGGATGGCGAGCGCGCCCAGGTCGTAGGCGAAGCTGTTGAGCGCGGTGCCGCCCACCTGCGGGTTGCGGAGGTAGATGGGGGTGACCGCGCCGAGGCTCGCGCCGGCGTTGGTGCCGTTGAAGGCGTCGGAGCCGTACCAGGCCTGCGCCGTGTCGGCCGAGGCGATGTCGCCGGTGAACCTGAGGCGGATCGGGATGCCGCTCTGCACCGTCGTGATGCCCGACATCTGCCAGCCGTTCAGGATGCCCCGCGTGACGATGTTATCGAAGCCGCCGCGCGCGAGGTCGGGGATGCTGTAGTTGTACGACAGGTTGAAGACGTGCGTCCGGTCGAACGGCAGGACGCCCCAGCTTCGGCCGCGCGTGTCAATCGGGTCGGCCCACGCGGCGCCGTCGGACTCGGCCGTGGCGACCGTGCCGAGCGCCTTGGCGAAGGTGTAGGTGGCGAAGTACTGGAGCCGCCGCCCCTGGTGTTGCAGCGTCGCCTGCAGCGAGTGGTACGTCGAAGTCCCGGTGAACTGGTAGAGGCCGACGGAGTTGAAAGCGTTGAAGGGCCTGAACTGCCGGAGGACGGAGTCGTCCAGCACGGCGCGCTGCGCCGGGTTCGACAGGTCCAGGGAGTTGTAGAGCGTCCCCCCCGTACAGGCGGCGCCCGCCCCGTTGACACACACCGGCGAACCTAACGGGATCGAGCCGCTCGACAGCCTCCCGAGCGGGATGATGTTGATGTTGCGCCGCTGGGGCAGGTGCCGGCCCTGGGTGCCGACGTAGGCGACCGCCAGGACGTTGTCCAGGGGCAGCCGCTTCTCGACCGTCAGGCTCATGTTGGCGACCCGCGGGATCTCGTTCGAGTTGATGTCGCGGGAGTTGACGTTGACCCCCGCGATGTTGCTGGTGAACGGGTTCAGGTTATTCAGGTCGCCGAAGCTGAGCCCGTTGCCGTTGGCCGCGCCCCACGGCGTGTCGACGGTCGTGCTGTAGGTGTTGGGCAGCTCGCCGCTGGAGTAGTAGTCGTAGTTGCCCTGCACGCGGTTGTTGAAGAGCCCCGCGCCGGCGCGGATGACCAGGTCGCCCTTGCCGCCGACGTCCCAGGCGAAGTTCAGGCGCGGCATCCACTGAATCCCCAGGTTCGGCAGGACGCCCTTCGGAATCTCGCCCCGCGACGCCAGCCGGTAACCGTTCGGCCTCGTGATGTCGCCGTTCAAGAAGACCCCGCCGCCGGGGACGTACGTCGAGGGGTCGAAGAGCACGCCGAGCCCCTTGCGCTCGAAGTTCTGCGGCAGGTAGGCGAAGCGCATCCCGTATTCGAGCGTCATGTTCTGGCGCAGCTTCCAGCTGTCCTGCGCGTAGAACTCGTAGTTGTAGTAGCGGAAGTTGTCAATCGGGCGGTTCGAGGCCTGCGCGAACTCGATCGGCTTGCCGACGAAGACGTCGCCGTAGTTCTGGCCGGTGGCGTTCGTCTGCCCCCACTGCGCGGTGACGACGTTGGTGTCGGCGTTCGACTGCTGCCGCTTGTTCGCCTGCTCGATGAAGGCGCCGAACTTCATCGTGTGCGTGCCGTGTACCTTCACCAGGTTGTCGGTCACCGCGAAGCTGTCGTTCCAGGCGAGGATCGGGAAGCCGTAGGCGTTGTGCAGGTCGCCCTGGCCCCAGGTGATCACGCTCAAGGGGACGTACGGGTTGGTGTTCCTCAGCTGGGCGGGGACGCTGGCGTTGTTGGGGTTGGCGAAGAAGCCGACCCGCTGTAGCCCCAGCCCCTCCCAGGAGACCTTGTCCGGCTCGGCGTAGTCGTAGTTGAGCTTCAGCTTGCTGGCGCTGAACAGAATCTCGTTGGTCATCGTCGGGTTGACGACGTTGGTCAGGTTGACGACCAGCGAGCGGCCGAGGTTGCTGCTCTGGAGCTTGCCGGGCAGCTCGTAGCTCGACGAGTTCCACCACAGCCCGCGCGGGAAGCCCTGCTTCTCGTACTCGCGCGCGGCGCGCACGTAGAGCCTGGTGTTCTGGCTGATGTTGTAGTCGAAGCGCGAGGTGAACTGGTTACGGTTGTTCGGCCTGAGGACGCTGTAGACGTAGTTGTTCCCGCCGTAGGGGGCGGCCCGGTTGGGCACCGGGAAGAAGTTGAGCAGCGCCCTGCCGAACGGGTCGGCGCAGGGCGCGAGGTTGCCGCCCGGGGCGAGGTCGTCGTTGTTGTTGTTGTTGCCCACGACCCCGCCGGCGGTGCAGCCGGCCGGGACGGTCACGGTCTGGCCGGCCGCGACCGCCTCGCCGAAGTCGCCCTGCCGCTCCCTGAGCGTCGGGACGCGGAAGAGGCTCGAGCCCTCGTCCACCTGCTGGTAGTAGCGCTCGTAGCCGACGAAGAAGAAGAGCTTGTCGCGGTTCCGGTTGAACCTGGTCCAGGGCAGCAGGACCGGCCCGCCGATGTTGCCGCCCGGGTAGTTGTACTTGCTCTTCGGGCGCGCGATATCGTTGATGGTGTTCGAGCGGTCGTTAGCCTGGAACTTGTGGTGGCGGATGTAGTCGTAGACCGAGCCGTGGAAGGCGCTGCTGCCGCTCTTCGTGGTGGCGCTGATCTGGACGGCGCTCGACCCGTGCTCGGCCGCGTAGTTGCTCGTCTGGATCCTCACCTCCTGCACCATGTCGGGGTTCGCGGTGATGACGGTCCCGTTGTTCGAGCCGATGTCGATCATGCGCGAGCCGTCGATGGAGACGTTGTTCTGCTCGCCGCGCATGCCGTTGACGTTGTACCGGGCGTTCGCGTTGGCGCCGTCCCCGAACCCGATGCTCTCCAGGGCGGTGTTGTCCGGCGCCACCACGCCCGGCAGGATGCGCAGCAGTTCGAGCGAGCTGCGGCTGATGATCGACAGGTTCTCGATCTGGCTGGCCGTGATGGTGTTCTCGCGCGACCCGGTCTCCGTCTGGAGTTGGTTCTGCTCGGCGGTGACGGTGACCGTCTCGCTCGCCTGCCCGACCTCCAGGTTGATGTCGAGGGGGCGCGTACTGCTGGTCTCGACGTTGACCGCAGACTGCTCTGCCGTCTTGAACCCGCCGGACTCCACCCTCACGGTGTAGGTGCCGGGCGTGACGGCCGCAAAGACGTACCCGCCCTCGTCGTTAGTGGTCGCCTTGCGCTCCTCTTTCGTCCGCTCGTTGACCAACGTCACATTGGCGTTAGGGACGACCGCCCCTTGCGGGTCCCTGATGGTCCCGCGCACCGTCGCGCTCCCGGTCGACTGAGCGAGCGCCGGGTGCGCGCCCGCGACAAGTGACAGACAGACCGCTAAGCCGATGAGCAGGGCGGTCGGACGGATACACTTGCGCTTAGGGTTCGAATTCATATTCAGTCTCCTACCTTCTTTTTGAGCGGACAGAATGCCGAGCAGCATAGGTATCCTCCGACGGACTGATCGCGGGCGATAGGCCGCCCACTCCAACGACTCACGGGCGGGAGGCGTGAGCGCACGGCGCCGCTTAGAGCAAGCAAGGGCAGCTACGCTCGCGGCGCGCTCAATATTTACAAATCCACGAAGACGCTTGGAGAGAGTTCTTCTCCCAAGCTTTCAAGCGGAAACTAAATTTAAAACCGGAGGAATGAAACCAAGAGTTTGTTGCAAGACCTAACAAAAGCATTAGTATTACAGCTCTGTTTCTTTGTCAAGAACTTTTTAAAAACAGGAGTGCAACTCTTTTTGCGCGATTGCCAAGTTATCCAAGACGGCGTTGCTGACACCGAGGAAATTGTCTTGGTGCTCGCAAAAATCATGCCCGTCAAGGTGCGCAAAGCATCAACCTGATTTCACGGGAGAATAATCACGCCTGCGCCGTAAGCGCCTGAAATCTAATCCAAAAATCGCAAGTTCATCCAAAAAGATAAATACACGCCCGGCCGGAACCGGCCTTCGCCGGGACGCACCTCGCGGTCGTGCCGGATGCAAGGCCAGCCTCGCGCCTGCGCTTTCATCTGTACTCAGTTTTCAGTTAAAGTTTTCTTCCTCCCCGGTGAAGAGCGCGTGGGTCGGGTTGACTCCTGATTTGAAGGCGGGTGAAGGAAACAGTTCAGAGATGAAAAGGATCGTCAAAGGTTTGGTGCTGTCGGCTGCGCTCTGCCTGTGTGCGGGATACATTTCAAACGCTTCGGGGGCCGGGGCGCTGAGTCAGCAGAAGCAGGGGGGCAAAGAATCGGAATCGCTTTCGCACGAGGAGTTGGCTCGGACGAAGGTTATCTTCGAAGAAAAGTGCTCCAGATGCCACGGCGCCGACGGGCGCGGTAAGACCGTTACCGGCGAGATGCTGAGCGCGCCCGACTTCACGGACGAGGATTGGTGGAAGGAAGGCAGAAGCGTTAAGCGACTGGTCACGTCCGTCACGGAGGGGAGGGACGGGATGCCCCCCTTCGGCAAGAAACTCACACAGCGCGAGATAGGCGCGCTCACGGCCTACGTCAGAACCTTCCGCAAGTCAGAACGATAGAGAGCCGGTTTGACGAGCCACGTCGGGGCTCGTCAAACCGGCTCCGGGTAGAACGCGCACGCGCCTACTTTGTTCCCTGCCCCGGGGCGTTCTGGTAGACGGCCTCACGCTTCTGGTAGCCGTCCTTGACCACCGTCTCTTCGATGTTCGCCTTGTCAACGACGATGGGCTCCAACAGGATCGAGGGCACGTCCACCTTGCCGTTGTTGATGCGCGCGGGCGCGTCCACCTGCTCGCCGCGGGCGAGGGCGACGGCCGCCTCGGCCGCGCGGCGCGCGAGCAGGTGGACGGGCTTGTAGACCGTCATCGACTGCTTGCCGGCGATGATGCGCTGGAGCCCGGCGAGGTCTGCGTCCTGCCCCGAGACCAGAACCTTACCCGCCACCCCGGCCGTCTCCAGGGCCGAGATGGCCCCGCCCGCCGTCGCGTCGTTCGAGGCGACGACGGCCGCCACGTCGCGGTTCGACTTCGTCAGAGCGTCCTCGCAGATGCGCAGCGCCTCGCTCGCCAGCCAGTCCTTCGCCCACTGGTCGGAGACCACCTTCACGTCGCCGCGGTCGATGGCGGGCTTGAGGACGTTCATCTGCCCCTTGCGGAAGAGCAGGGCGTTGTTGTCGGTCGGCGCGCCGCCGATGAGGACGTAGTTGCCCTTCGGCGCGCGCTCCAAAAGATACCGCGCCTGCATCTCGCCCACCTTCTCGTTGTCGAACGAGATGTAGAGCGCGGGCTCGCTGCTGCGGATGAGGCGGTCGTAGGAGATGACGGGGACGTTACGCGCTTTGGCCGACTCGACGATGGTGGCGGCGACCTCGCCGTTGTGCGGGATGACGACGAGCACGTCCACGCCCTGCGTCAGGAGGTTGTCGGCCTGCTGCACCTGCACGCGGTCGTCGCCGTTGGCCGACTGGACGAGCACCTCGGCGCCGAGTTCCTTGGCGCGCGCGACGAAGAGGTCGCGGTCGCGCTGCCAGCGCTCCTCCTTGAGCGTGTCCATCGAGAGCCCGATGCGGACGGGCCCGGTCCTGGCGCCGCCGCTGCCCCCGCCCCCGGGCTGCTGCGCGGGCTGCACGCACGCGAGGAGCGACGCGGAGAAGACGAGGGCGAAGAGCGCGACGGCGCGGACGCGTGCGCGAGAGATTGTGTGTGTGTTCATCTGTTTCCTTACGGTTGACAGGTCGGACGGAATGACTTATCCCTTCACGAAAACGCGGGCGGCGGTCGCACTTTATGCCCGACCCCTCCCGCCGCCCCGCGCGGTTCGTCGCCGGAGTATACAAAACTTTTCCCGACCGAGGTACACGCGTGAAGTCTAAAAGACTGACCCTCGCACGCGAAGAAATAACCGCAGAGACACGGAGACACGGCTCGAAGAGGATAACTCAACAAGCCGTGTCTCTGCGGTTAAAGCTTATTCACCGAGCGATTAGAAGGTGCTGACGTTGAGCCGGCGGCCCGACGTCGTCTTGTTGGCGAGCGAGGAGGTCGTGACGCCCGTCGTCAGGATGGCGCTCCTGATCTGCTGCGGCGTGGCGGTCGGGTGCGTCGAGGCGTAGAGCGCGATGCCGCCCGTGACGTGCGGCGTCGCCATCGACGTGCCGTCGAGCCGCGTCAGCGTGTTGTTGGGCGACGTAGACCAGACGCCGCTGCCCGGCGCGCCGATGTCCACCATCGTCACGCCGTAGTTGGAGTACTTCGCCAGCGCGCCCGTGCTCGTCAGCGCGGCGACGGCGATGACCGCGTCGTAGGAGGCCGCCGACTCGGTCGTCGTCCCCTGCGTCGTGTTGTAGTTCGAGGGGTAGCTCGGCGTCCGGTCGTTGTTCTGGCCGATGCCCGCGAGGTTGCCGTTGCCGGCCGCCGCCGTGAAGAGGATGTCGGCCTTCGCGGCGCGGATGACGGCGTCGTGCAGCGCCTGCGAGTAGCCGCCGCCGCCCCACGAGTTGTTGATGGCCACGAGGTTGAGGCCGTGGCGGGTCTTGAGGTCAACGAAGTAGTTGACCGCGGCGATGGCGTCGGCGACGGTGCCGCCGTCGGGGCCGAGGAACTTGGCCGAGATCATCGTCACGTTCCAGTTGACGCCCACGACGCCGAGGCCGTTGCCGGGCGCGCCGATGGTGCCCGCGACGTGCGTGCCGTGCAGGTCGGTCTCGTAGTCGCTCGGGCGCGCGCCGTCGTAGATGGAGTTGTTGTCCTGGAAGAAGTCCCAGCCGTTAACGTCGTCAACGTAGCCGTTGCCGTCGTTGTCCACGCCGTCCGCCGGGTCGTAAGGGTTCGTCCACATGTTGGCGGCGAGGTCAACGTGCAGGTAGTCAACGCCCTCGTCAATGATGCCGACGTAGACCGAGTCGCTGCCGGTGTGACCCGCGGCCCAAGCCTCGCCGGCCTGGCTGCCGTAGACGTTGGCGGGCGTGGTGGCGTCGCCGTACATGCCCCAGAGGTTGCCGTTGGTGTAGTAGCTGTCGGTGGCCGTGGCCTGGTGCGTCACGACCCAGTTCGGCTCGGCGAAGGCGACGGCCGGGTGCGACTGGATGATGTTAACGGCGTCCTCGACGGAGAGGCCGCTCTGGATCGCGGCGAGTTCCAGCTCGCCCTTCGCGGCGAGGCGGTTGGCGCGCTTGAGCTGCTTCTTCGTCAGGGCCCCGACGGAGTTGCGGGCCGAGGCGATGTCTTCGGGCGAAGCGCCGGGCTTGAACTGGATCAGGATTTCGTCGGCCTTGTACTTCTGTTTGCCTTCGCCGTCTTGGGCGGCGGCGCGGCTGTTAACCGACGCGGGCGAGAACATCATGGCGCAGAGCGCGAGGGTGGCAACTAACGCGAAAACTTTCTTCATTACTCCTCCGAAAGGTTGTCAGGCAGGTTGGTGAGTAAAAGACGCCCGTGAGGGCCCCCTTGTTGAAACCGAGACGATAACGGTGGTGACGGTATGAAAGCTTAAGCACCACGTATCAGAGCACTCGAAGCCGACCCGGCGCCCCGCCCGCACTTCGGACAGAGACCTGCGCCGGTTGACCCAACTCGCCTTGACTACTTTTTCCGCGCTGTGATGAGAAAGGAGAGAGCGCCGCCTGAGCGGCGGACGCACGTACAGCCTTTAAGGGCAACCCCGACGGGATCGCTTGAACTCGTTGCGAGGCTTTGGATGACCCGCCGCCGTCGGAGTTGCCCCGGCTGCAAAAAATTTTCCATCCGCCGGAACGTCAGGCGGATTCCCCTCGGGTTGACTCTTACCCGGGAGCCTCCCACCGCCCGGACTCGGCCGAGCGGAAGACGGCGTCGATGACGGCCATGTTGCCCACGGCATCTTCCAGCGGAACGGGCTGCTCTGTCCCCTCGCGTACGGCGCGCGAGAAGAGGTCGCCCTGGATGGTGTACTGGTCGCAAGGGCCGAACTCTATCGTCTCGGCTCCCGCGCCGCCGGGGGCGGAGCCGTCGTCGACGAAGATGCGCGTGGGGCGGTCGGGCGGCGCGTTGAAGGGGATTTCGATCTCGACGCGTCCGCGGGTGCCCAGCAGCTCGACGCGCTGGTGCGGGACGAGCTGCGTCGAGCAGGTGAAGGTGGCGCGCCCCGCCTCGAAGTCGAGGATGGCGGAGGTCAGTCGGTCTGTGCCCATCTCGGGGTCGCGCTCGACGAAGCCGAGGACGCGGCGCGGCTCCGCGCCGTAGACGAAGCGCGAAATCTGTACGGGGTAACAGCCGATGTCCAACAAGGCGCCGCCGCCCGCCGCGGGGATGTTGCGTATGTTTTGGGGGTCGCGGTTGAAGTAGCTGAAGACGCACTCCAGCGAGCGCAGGTGGCCGATGCGCCCCGAGCGCGCCAGCTCGCGCGCGGCCGCCCACTGCGGGTGCGTGCGCACCATGAACGCCTCCTGAATCTTCACGCCCGTCCGGTCGCGCGCGTCGAGCAGGAGCCGCGCCTCTGCGGCGCTCATCGCGATCGGCTTCTCGCACAGCACGTGCTTGCCCGCCTCGGCCGCCTTCACCGTCCAGGGCACGTGCAGGTGATTCGGCAGGGGGTTGTAGACGGCCTCGATCTCCGGGTCGCTCAGTAGTTCCTCGTAACTGCCGTAAGACTTCTCGACGCCCAACTCGCGCGCGACCCGCGCGGCCGTCCCCGCGTCGCGCGACGCCACGCCCAGGACCTCCGACCACTCGCCGCGCCGCATCGCCGGGATGACCTTCTCGACGGCGATCTTCGCCGCGCCCAGCACGCCCCAACGCACTTTCGCTCTCAAGACTTCCCTCCTCCGAACACCGGGTCAGAACCACCCGCGGTAGCGGGCGGGTCGAACTGACAAGGTAAAGTCGTGTCGAGTAACACCCACCCGCCCGCTACCGCGGGTGGTTCTGACCTGTCTGCTCATGGCTGTTGTCAAACTCCGTGCGAGCCAGCATACTCAGGTCTCTTTTCGATGTGAAGACACGCGACACCTTCGGCGGACGAGGATGAACTCCACACGACGCTTCCGGAGACGCGCGCCGCACGCACGCGCCCTCCTCCTGGCCTGCGCGCTGCCCGCGGCCGCGGCCCTCCACGCGCGCGCCGCGGCCGGCGCTGACCTCCGTCTCAACACAATCGGCTATCTGCCGCGACACGAGAAGCGCGCGACGCTGCGCGCGCCGTGCGTCGAGTTCAAAGTCGTACGTACGTCAGACGGCGCGACCGTCCTGCGCGGCAGGGCGGACGGCCCCTCGCGCGACAACGACACGGGCGAAGACCTCTGCGTCGCGGACTTCTCGGCGCTGCGCGCGCCCGGCCTCTACCGCCTCGAAGCGGGCGCGGCGCGCTCCGCGCCGTTCCGCGTCCGTGCCGACGTGTACGAGGCGCCGTTTGCGACCGTCGTGCGCGCGATGCACCTCTGGCGCTGCGGCGCGGCCGTGCGGCTTGAGCACGAAGGCACGACGTACGCGCACGCCGCCTGCCACCTCGGAGACGCGCGCCTCGACTTTGTCGGGAGTGCCGGCGCGCGCCGCGACGCCGCGGGCGGCTGGCACGACGCGGGCGACTACAACAAGTACGTCGTCAACGCGGGCGTCACCGTCGGCCTCATGCTCCGCACCTGGGAGGAGTTCGGCGCGCGCGTGCGCCGCGTTGACCTCGGACTGCCGCAGTCGCACGACAAGCTCCCGGCCTACCTCGCGGAGTTGAAATGGGAGTTGGACTGGCTGCTCAAGATGCAGGCCGCGGACGGCTCGGTCTATCACAAAGTTTCGACGCGCGACTTCGGCCCGGCGCTCATGCCCGAGGACGAGCAGACCGAACGCTTCATCACGCCCTGGGGCAGCGCCGCCACCGCCGACTTCGTCGCCATGACGGCCGCGGCCGCGCGCGTCTTCCGCCCCTTCGACGCCGCCTACGCGCGCCGCCTGCTCGACGCCGCGCGCAAGTCCTACGCCTTCCTCGGCGCGCACCCCGCGAGCCGGCGCGCCGACCTCAAAGGCTTCACGACCGGCGGCTACCAGACCGACGACGCGGACGACCGGCTCTGGGCCGCGGCCGAGATGTGGCAGACGACCGGCGAGCGCGCCGCCCTCGCAGACTTCGAGAGGCGCGCCGCGCGCTTCGAGGGCAAGTTCAGCCAGGACTGGGGCTGGGGCGACGTGAAGAACCTCGGGCTGCTCACCTACCTCTTCTCCGCGCGCACGGGGCGCGACGCGCGGCTCGTGCGACGTGTCCGCGAATCTTTAGTAGAGACGGCGGATCAGATAGTTCTCGTCCGCGGCCGAAGCCCGCACGCGCGCACGCTCACGCGCTACTACTGGGGCGCGAACGGCGGCGTGGCGAACACGGCCGTGCTGCTGCGCGCGGCGCACAGGGTCAGCCCGAAGCCCGTCTACGTCGAGACGGCGCTCGACGCCCTCTCGCACCTGCTGGGTCGGAACTTCTACGGCCGCTCGTTCGTGACCGGACTCGGCGCAGACCCTCCGCGCGCGCCGCACGACCGGCGCTCGATGGCGCCCGGCGCGCCGGGGGCCTGGCCCGGCTACCTCGTCGGCGGCGGCTGGCCGCGCGCGACCGACTGGGTTGACGACGCCGACAACTACCGCGTCAACGAGATCGCCATCAACTGGAACGCCCCGCTCATCTACGCGCTCGCCGCCTCGCTGCCGGACGCGCGCTGAAGGGATTGAGAGAAGATGAACAGACTCGCCTTCGTCTTAAAGTCCTGCGCGCTCGCCGCGCTCGTCCTCGCGCCGCTGACCTTTCACGCACCCGCGCGCAGGGCGTCGGCCACCAACCTCGACGAGCACCCGTTCCAGAACCCCGACCTGCCCGCCGAACGGAGGATCGACAACCTCATCTCGCTCCTGACGCTCGAAGAGAAGATCGAATGTCTCGGCACGAACCCGTCCGTGCCGCGCCTCGGCGTCGGGGCTTCGGGCCACTCCGAGGGACTGCACGGGCTCGCGCAGGGCGGCCCCGCCGGCTGGGGGCGGAAGCAGCCGACGCCGACCACGACCTTCCCGCAGGCCATCGGCATGGCCGAGACGTGGGACACAGACGTCATCCGCCGCGCGGCCGCCGTTGAAGGCTTCGAGGCGCGCTACATCTTCCAGAAGTACAAACGCGCAGGGCTCGTCGTCCGCGCGCCCAACGCAGACCTCGGCCGCGACCCGCGCTGGGGGCGCACGGAGGAGTGCTACGGCGAAGACGCCTACTTCAACGGCGCGCTCACGGTCGCCTACGTCCGGGGGCTGCAAGGCCCCGACCCGAAGTACTGGCAGGCGGCCGCGCTGCTCAAACACTTCCTCGCCAACAGCAACGAGAACGGCCGCGGCCACACCTCCTCCGACTTCGACGAGAGGCTCTTCCGCGAGTACTACTCCGTCCCGTTCCGGATGGGCGTCGTCGAGGGCGGCGCGCGCGCCTACATGGCCGCCTACAACAAGGTCAACGGCGTGCCGATGCACGTCAACAAAGAGGTGCTCGACATCACGCGCGACGAGTGGGGGCAGGACGGCATCGTCTGCACCGACGGCGGCGGCATGCGCCAGCTCGTCACGCACCACAAGAGCTTCAAGACCTTCGAGGAGGCCGCCGCCGCGGTCGTCAAGACGGGCATCGGCCAGTTCCTCGACGACTACCGCGAGCCCACGCGCGCCGCGCTCAAGCAAGGCTTGCTGAGCGAATCGGACGTGGACAAGGTCTTGCGCCACACCTTCCGCGTCATGCTCCGCCTCGGCCTGCTCGACCCGCCCGCCCGCGTCCCCTACTCGAAGATCGGCAGTGGCCCAGAGCCCTGGACGACCGAGGAGCACAAGTCGCTGGCGCGCCTCGTCACGCAGAAGTCAATCGTGCTGTTGAAGAACTCGAAGAACCTGCTCCCGCTCGACCGCACGAAGCTAAAGTCAATCGCCGTCGTCGGCGCGCGGGCCGACGACGTGCTGCTCGACTGGTACAGCGGCACGCCGCCTTACACGGTGACGCCCCTGCGCGGCATACGCGAGAAGGCCGGGCCCGGCGTCCGCGTGGACTACGCGAAGGGCGACGAGGATGGCGCGGTCGAAAGGCTCGCGCGCGCTTGCGAGGTGGCGGTCGTCGTCGTCGGCAACCACCCGACGTGCGGCGCGGGCTGGGAGCAGTGCCCCGTCCCGAGCGACGGCAAGGAGGCCGTCGATCGCCGCTCCCTCACGCTCGAACAGGAGGAGCTGGTCAAACGCGTCTACGCGGCCAACCCGAACACCGTCGTCGTGCTCAAGTCGAGCTTCCCCTTCGCCGTCAACTGGACGCAAAGGAACGTGCCGGCCGTCGTCCACCTCACGCACAACAGCCAGGAGGAGGGCCACGCGCTGGCCGACGTGCTCTTCGGCGACTACAACCCCGCCGGCCGCCTCGTGCAGACGTGGCCGTCTTCGTCGGAACAGTTGCCGCCGATGCTGGACTACGACATACGCCGCGGCCGGACGTACATGTACTTCAAGGGCGAGCCGCTCTACCCCTTCGGCTACGGTTTGAGCTATACGACCTTCGCCTACTCGAACCTGCGGACGAGTTCGGAGACGATTCCCGCCGGCGGCTCCGTGGGCGTCACCTTCGACCTCAGGAACACCGGCCGCCGCGCGGGCGAAGAGGTCCTCCAGCTCTACGTCACGCACCTCGCGTCGAAGGTCGAGAGGCCGCTCAAGGAGTTGAAGGGCTTCGCCCGCGTCGCCCTCCGGCCCGGCGAGACGAAACGCATCACGCTCGACCTCGCGGCCGAACAACTCGCCTACTGGGACGTGAAGTCGAAGAAGTTCGTGGTGGAGCCGGGGACGGTTCGGCTGATGGTCGGCGGCTCGTCGGCGGACGTGAGGCTCAGCGGCAAGTTAAGCGTGCTTGGGGCGCGATAAAGGTCAGAACCACCCGCGGCAGCGGGTGGGCCTTTCGACGGCAAAGTGATGATTGATGAGAACCGTACTATCTTCAATCGTCAATCTGCATTCGCCCGGCCCACCCGCTACCGCGGGTGGTTCTGACTGCTCTTTCAGAACGTCAGCCCGTAGCCGTACGGGAAGAGCGGGTTATAGCCGCGGTCGCCGACGTTGATGGGTATCTGCGCGTTCGTGCGCGGCCAGGTGAAGGAGAGCTTGCCCGTCGGGCGGTAGTCGCCGAAGAGCACGTCCGTGACGCCCTGCCCCTCGGTGCCCGGCAGCCACGCCGCGACGAACGCGTCGGCCTTCGCCAGCGCGTCGCCCAGGATGAGCGGCCGGCCCGAGATCAGCACGACGACGACGGGGATGCCCGCCCTCTTCATGTGGTCGATGGCCTCCGCGTCCTCGCGGTCGAGCGAGAGGTCTTCGCGGTCGCCCGTCCCTTCGGCGTAAGGCGTCTCGCCGACGACGACGACACCGTAGTCCGCGCCGCGCGCGCCCGAGCCGTCCTTCGAGAAGGTGACGCGCGTCCGGCGCGAGACGGCGTTCTTCAAGGCTTGCAGGATGGTCGTGCCGCCCGTCGTGACGGCGCCGCTCTTGCCCTGCCAGTCTATCGTCCACCCGCCGCACTGGTTGCCGATGTCGTCGGCGCACCGGCCCGCGACGTGGATGCGCCCGGCGTTGCGGCGCAGCGGCAGGGTGCGCCGCTCGTTCTTCAGCAGCACCAACGACTGCCGCACGCAGTCGCGCGCGACCGCCCGGTGCGCGGCCGAGCCGAAGGTGCTGTGCAGGCGCCGGTCTGCGAGCACACTGCGCCCGCGCTCGGTCAAGCCCATCGCGACCTTGACGCGCAGAATCCGCAGGACCGCGTCGTCGATGCGCGACTGCGGGACGCGACCCTCGCGGACGAGCTGGACGAGCAGCGTGTGGAACTCGCGGTACTTCGTCGGCACCATCACCATGTCCATGCCGGCGTTGATGGAAATCTCGATGGCCTGCTTGTAGTCCTTCGTGATCTGGTCGATGGCGTTGTAGTCGGAGATGAGGAAGCCGTCGAACTTCAACTCGCCCTTCAACACGTCCGTCATCAGGTACTTGTGCCCCGAGAGCTTCGTGCCGTTCCAACTGTTGTACGAGGGCATGATGGTGCCGACGCCCGCGCGCACGGTCGAGACGTAGCCCTGCATGTGTATGCGGCGCAGCTCCTGCTCGCTCATGCGCGTGTCGCCCTGGTCGAGCACGCGCTTCTTCGTGACCGGGTGCTCGAAGCCGCCCGAGCCGAAGGCCGTCCCGCCGTCGCCGACGTAGTGCTTGGCGCAGGCGAGCAGACTCAGAGGGTCACTCAAGTCGTTCCCCTGGAAGCCGCGCACGGCCGCCTCGCCGAGGTCGCGCGCGAGTTCGGGCGACTCGCCGAAGCCCTCGTAGGTGCGCCCCCAGCGCTCGTCGCGCGGGACGGCGACGCAGGGCGCGAACGTCCACTGGATGCCGGTGGCGCGCACCTCCTCGGCCGTCACGCGCGCGTGGCGCTCGACCAGCTCGGCGTTGCGCGTGCAGCCCAGGCCGATGTTGTGCGGGAAGACCGTCGCGCCGAGCACGTTGCTGTGGCCGTGCACGGCGTCGATGCCGTAGAGGATGGGGACGCCGAGCCGCGTCTTGAGCGACAACGTCTGGACGCGGTCGTACAGGTCAGTCCACGCGTTCAGGCTGTTGCCCGCCTTCGGGTCGGAGCTGCCGCCCGAGAGGAGCGAGCCGAGGAAGTAGGTCTGCACGTCCGACGGCTCTTTCAGAGCGTCCTGCTCGGCCTGCGTCATCTGCCCGACCTTCTCTTCGAGCGTCATCTGCCCGAGCAGCTCGCGCGCCTGCGGGTCGTAAGACGAGAGCGCGCGCGGGTTGCGCCCCCCGCGCGGGCCACCGCCACCGCGACGACGGCCGCGTCTCTGCGCGGCCTCAACCCACTCCGGCACGGCGAGCGCCGCCGCACCTGCCGCCGCCGCCGACTTGATGAAGTCGCGGCGGTCGAACTTCTTAGACATGTTGAGTGCTCCTTAATTATCGGTCAGTACCACCCGCGGTAGCGGGTGGGTGCGTGTGACTCTAATGGCCCTCGAAACGTAAGCCAGACCCACCCGCTACCGCGGGTGGTACTGCCTGGGTGGCAACGCGCCTATCCTTTAAATGAACCGGCGTCTCTCAGACGCTCAACTGCAAGCGCGTGACCGACGCGGGCGGGAAGCGGAAGAAGAGCGAGGCGCCGCGCGGGGCGACCTCCACGTCGGCGCGCGGCTCGACGCCGCGCGGGTTCTCGAAACTGTTCTGCGCGTGGATGTCCGCGGCCGTCAGCACGCGCGCGCGCGCCGCGCGCACCGCCGAGCCGCGCGCCGAGATTTCCGTCTCGCGCGACTCGGTGGCGTGCGGGTTGACGACCGTCAGCGTCACCGTCCGGCCTGCGAGCGACGCCGAGCCGTTCAAGGCCCAGAACGTCGCCGCCTTCCCCGCGCGCGGGTGCGTGAACTCGGCCGCCTCGAAGATCGTGCGCAGCCCTTGCGCGCCCTGGTGCGGCGCGTACATCTCGAAGACGTGGAAGTTCGGCGTGGCGACGAACTTGTCCTCGGAGGCGAGGAAGAGCGAGTGGAGGCAGTTGACGAGCTGCGCGACGTTCCCCATCAGGACCTTGTCGGCGTGCCGGTTGAAGGTGTCGAGCGTGACGCCGGCGACGAGCGCGTCGCGCAGCGTCTGCGCCTGGCTGAGGATGTACTCCTTCCTGACCTCCGTCCCCGGCCTGTACCACGAGCCCCACTCGTCCACGCAGAGCTTGACGCGGTGCTCGCGGTCGAACTCGCCCATCGCGGCCCAGTTCGTCCTGATGAGTCCTTCCATCTTGTCGGCCTCGCGGAACATCTCGTACCACTCTTCCGCGTCGAACTTCAGCGCGTCGCCCTTGCCCTTCTCCCAGTCGTTCGTGGCGCCGCGGCTCACGTTCCAGGAGTAGTGGTGCAGGCCCCAGCCGTAGAAGTTGAAATGTCGCCTCTCGGCCATCTTCGAGAAGAAGCCGCGCGTCCAGTTGAGGTCGTCGCTGCCGGGGCCGGCGGCGATGAAGAGCGGGTTGAGGCCGTGGCCCGGGACGGAGGCCGTGAAGCGCCGGAACTCCATCGCGTACTCCTCGGGCGTGAAGTTGCCGCCGCAGCCCCACGACTCGTTGCCGACGCCCCAGTACTTGACGCCGAAGGGCTCGCGGCTCGCGGCCTCGCCCGTCGCGCGCAGGTCTGCGAGCGTCGTCGCGCCCGCGGGCGCGTTGCAGTAATCCACCCACTCGTAGAAGGTCTGCGCCGGCAGGCTTCGCAGGTTCGCGGCCATGTAGGGCTGCGCGCCCGTGGCCCGGCAGAAGCGTATGAACTCGTTCGTGCCGAAGTGGTTCGACTCCGTGCCGCCCCAGAAGTTCGGGCGGCGCGGCCGGCGCGCGCGCGGCCCCACGCCGTCGCGCCAGTCGTAGCTGTCGGCGAAGCAGCCGCCGGGGTAGCGTATGACCGAGGGCTTGACCCGCTTCAGGTGTTCGACCAGCGCGCGGCGGACGCCGCCGATGTTGGGGACTTTCGAGTTCTCGCCGACCCAGATGCCGTCGTAGACGACGCCGCCCAGGTGCTCGACGAAGTGGCCGTAGATGTCGGGCGAGATGGTGCCCAGCGGCTCGTTCATCAGCACTTCGATTTTGGCGCCCACGGCCTGCCCCCCGCGCGCCGCGAGGCACGCCAGTCCACCCGCCAACGCGCCGCCGACGAACTCTCTGCGACCGAGCTTGGTCATCACTTCTGCCTCCAGACGAGAACGTCGGCGGGCTTGAGCTGGCGCGCGCCGTATAGAATCTCCGCGCCGGCCGGCACGTCGATGTCGGCCGGCTTCGACGAGTAGTTGACCGCGACCCAGAAGCCGTCGCGCCACTCCACGTAGACGCCCGGCGGGTAGTCGGCCACGGCCAGCCCCGCGCGCCTGTAGACCTCGCGCATCACTTCCCTTTCCAGCCGCCCGTCCTTCGTGTGCACGCCGATGTACGTGACGCTCCCGCGCCCCGCGCGCCTGTACGTCGCCGCGGCCCCGCCCGCGTAGAACTGGTTCGCGTACTTCGCCAGAGTCTCCGTCCCCTCCGCGGGCTTGAGCACGTCGCCCCAGACGTTCCACGGATACGAAGTGCCGTTCATCGAGACTTCGCCGTTGCCGTTGTCCATCAGCAGGTCGAAGAAGGAGACTTCGGCTCCGATGAGCGGGCGGACGGGCGCGGCCCACGCCGCCTCCCAGAGCCAGCCGTTGCGCCGCTTCTGCCCCGTGCGGGAGGTTAAGACGAGGTGGCCGCCCGCCTCTGCGTAGCGCGTCCACTTGCGCACCAGCTCTTCGTCCACGAGTTGGTAGGCCGGCGCGACGAGAACCTTGTACGAGTTGAAGTCGGCGGCCTCGTCAATCACGTCGAGCGGCGCGCCCGCCGACTTGGCCGCTTCGAGGTAGCGGAACGTGTGCCCGTACGTGTCCCACAGCGCCGTCTGCTTCTGGTAGTCGATGTTCCAGAAGTTCTCGTGGTTCCACAGTATCGCCGTCCGCCGCGCGCTGTAGTCGGCCGGGGGCACAGCTTTGGGGTCGTACTTCGCGCGCAGCTCCCGCATCTCGCGCGCGACCTGCGAGTATTGGAGTCCGCCGGGCGTCGCCGTCACGCCGTCCGTGTTGACGATGCCGTAGTGGTACAGCTCGCTGCCGTAGAGCGGCTGCCGGTAGCGGTACGTGCAGGCGAAGGAGAGGCCGCCCGCGAAGGCGTGCCAGAGCCACATGCGTATGGCGCCCGGGGCGGGCTGCGGGTTGATGCGCGCCCAGTTGACCTGTCCGGGCTGCAACTCCATCACGCCCGTCGCGCCCTTGATCTTCTTGTAGAAGGCGTTCGACCAGGCGATGCCGTGGCTCCACCCCAGACGGAAGCCGTCCTCGCCCAGCCCTGCGCCGCCGCCGACCGGATACATCGTGTAGGAGATGAAGTCCAATTCGTTCGGGCGTCGCGGGTCGGAGCTGCCGATGGTCGAGATGAAGTTGGTCGTGATGAACTGCGCGGGCGCGGTGTCGCGCCGGAGGATGGACGCCTGCCAGTTGAGAAACTTCGCCGTCTGGTCGGCGGTGAAGCGCCGGAAGTCGAGCAACGCGTGCGGGCTCACGCCGTAGAGAAACGACGGGTTCGGCGGCCTGACTTGCGAGAAGTCGTTGTACTTCAGGCTCCAGAAGGCCGAGCCCCATTCACTGTTGAGCACGTCCGCGGTCTTGTACTTCGCGCGCAGCCATTCGCGGAAGGCCGCCTGCGCCGAGGGGCTGTAGTCGGGCGGCGAGTTCGGCTCGTTGTCGAGCTGCCAGCCCCAGACCGCGGGGTGCTTGCCGTAGCGCCGCCCGAGTTCGCCCACGACGCGCTCGGTCAGGCGCAGGTAGTCGGGGTCTGCGAGCGCGTTGTTGCCGCGCGAGCCGTGCTCGCGGCGGCGGCCGTCCTCGCCGACGAGGAAGGAGGCCGGGTACTTCTCGGCCAGCCACGCGGGCGGCGTCGGCGTCGGCGTGCAGAGGATGACCTTGAGTTCGTGCTTCGCGGCGAGCGCCACCGCGCGGTCGAGCCACGCGAAGTCGAAGCGGCCCTCCTCGGGCTCCATGAACGCCCACGCGAACTCGCCCATGTGGACGAACTCGAACCCGAGCCGCCGCATGTTGCCGAAGTCCCTGTCCCACTGCGACTCGGGCCAGTGCTCGGGGTAGTAGTAGACGCCGACCCTCATCAGGTC
>DAIRFV010000024.1:33040-42101 GCA_036794905.1 Pyrinomonadaceae bacterium
GGGAAGCGCGTGACCTGCCACCTGACCTGCCCGCGCAGCGGGTCGGCTTGCAGCGCGTACCCGGCGGCGGAGCCCGTCAGGTTGAGCGTCTGCACGCCGCCGTTGGGGAGCGCGAAGCGGGCGGAGGCCGCCGCGTTGTCGGTGCTGAAGACGCGCAGCTCGACGTTCTTCCAGTCGATGTCGTCCGTGCTCTGCGCCGCCTTCACGTGCGGGATGGCGGCGTGGTTACGCACGAGCAGCACGACCGGAATCTGCCCCGCCTCGACGCGGTGCCAGCGCTCGCCCGCGTAAGACTTGCCCGTCTGGTAGTCGATCCAGTCGCCCGGCGGGAGGTACACGCGCCGCGCGCCCGCGCTCTCCATCAGGGGCGCGACCAGGAGGTCTGAGCCGAACATGTACTGGTCGTCAATCGTCCAGGAGGTCGGGTCGTTTGGATATTCAAAGAAGAGCGCGCGCAGCACCGGGTAGCCTTTCGCCGAGGACTCCTTCGACTGCGCGAGGATGTAGGGCATGAGCGAGTAGCGGAGCCCGAGCGCGCGCCGGAAGTCTTCGGTCAGGGCCTCGTCGTACTCCCAGGGCTCGCGCGGCGGCGCGCCGTGCGCGCGCGTGTGCGACGAGAGGACGCCCCACGCCAGCCAGCGGCGGTAGAGGTCGCGCGGCGCCTTGTTGACGAAGCCGCCCGCGTCGTGGCTCCAGTAGGTGAAGCCCGAGAGGCCGAACGAGAGCCCGCCGCGCAGGCTGGCCGCCATCGCCGAGTCGGTGTTCTCGGCGTCGCCGCCCCAGTGCAGGGGGTAGCGCTGGCTGCCCGCCCACGCGGCGCGCGCCCAGATGATGTTCTCGCCCGTCGTCTCGCGCGTGATGTCGGCGACGACCTTGTTGTAGCGCAGGGGGTAGAGGTTGTGCTCGTACCAGCCCGTGCGCCCCGAGGCGTACTGGCCGCCCACGGGTGCGCCCTCGCCGAAGTCAACCTTGATGGCGCCCACCCCCATCTTGAGGAGCGCCGCGAGCTTCCCCTGATACCACTTGACCGCCTCCGGGTTCGACATGTCGAGCACGGCGTCCTCGAACGGCAAGGTGCCCGACTGGTTCTTGACCGCGTAGCCCTTCGAGACTATTTCGGGGTACAGCTCGTTCTTCGGCGTGAAATACGTGTACTGCCAGAGGCTCACTCTGAAACCCTGCTTTTTCAAATCGGCGATCATCTTCGCGGGGTCTTTGAAGCGGGTCTTGGAGAACTCGTAGTTGCTGCGCCAGTCGGTCTCGAACCAGCCGGTGTCGAGGTGAATCACGTCCGCCGGGACGCGGTGCTGGCGGAGCTTCGCGGCCACGTCGCGCACCTCGTCCTCGGACTTGTAGGTGATGCGGCTCATCCAGAAGCCGAACGACCAGAGCGGCGGGACGGGGCTGCGGCCGGTGAGCTGCGTGTACTCGGAGAGGACGTCTTTGGGCTCGCCGAGGAAGACGAAGATGTCGAGGTTCTCGTCGCCGGTGTAGATGGCGTTGTGGCTGTCGAAGGTCTTGCCGAAGTCGAAGGTGACGGGCGCGGAGGTGTGGACGAACATGCCGTAGCCGCGGCTGGAGAGGAAGAACGGGATCGGCTTGTACATGAACTCGTTCTGCACGCCCATGCCGTCGCGCGTCCAGGCGTGGACGCGCTGCCCGCGCTTGTCGAGGCGCGTGAAGGACTCGCCGCAGCCGAAGATTTTTTCGTCGTGCTGAAGCTCGAACGTCGCCGCCGTCATGCGCGCGAGGTCTGAGGCGCGCCGCACGAACGAGAAGGGTATCGGCGTGAAGTAGGTCGCGGGCTCGCCCGCGTTCTGCGTGCGCGTCAGCAGCCGCCCCGCCGCGTCGTAGAACTCGAAGTGCCAGGGGCTCTTCACCAGCCTCACGCGCCCGTGCGCGCTCGTCCAGGTGACGGCGTCGGCCGTCTGCTCGACCCGCCACGAGCGGTCGGTGGGCACGGCCCCCGCGAGCATCATCGAATCGCCGTCGCGCGCCATCTCCGCGCGCGTCGAGAAGCGCAGGCGGACGACGCGCGGGCTGACGAAGCTGACCGAGAAGGGCAGGATTGGGTCCTGGTCGTACTCGGTGCCGGGGAACTCCGTGCCGCGCCCCTTGCCGAGCGTCAGGTCTATCTTGTTAAAGGAGAGCGTGGAGCCGCGCAGGTACCTGTCCCACTGGAGCGTGCCGCGCCCCGACGCGGGGTCGAAGCTCGCGACCTTCGAGCCGACGAAGAAGACCTGCTCCATCCGCTGGAACTCCTGCCCAACGTCCACGGGGTCGTTGAGCACCTGCGCCGCCGCCCCGCCGCAGGCGAGCACGGCGAGGACGGCCGCCTTCAGGATGTGCGCGACCCCGCGGCGCCCGCGGCGCGTGTGTTCGGGTGTGAGCAAGTTAGACTTCCCTCCTCGTCTCGTGTGCGTCGGCAGAACTTTTAAAGGGGGCCGCCGGTGCGTCGCCGTCCGCGCGCGGCGCGCGCCAGACCACGACGCGGCCGCGCCGGACTTCGCGGCGCTCGACAACCCGACCTCCGTGTTGATAATTTCAGGCGGGCCTTTTGTTGTAAGACTAGACAAAAGGTTTCTATTACTCGGCTCGCTCCCTTGTCAAGATATTTTTCCTGCCCAGTCCCTTTGAAGGCATACGAGATGAACCGACGCCGCTTCATTAACCGCCTGACGCTCGCCGCCGCGGGCGGGCTGTGTCTTCCCGACTCGGACGCGTTCGCCCGCGCCGCCGGCCGGAAGCTCTCGCGCATCGGCATGCAGCTCTACACCGTGCGTCGGGAGTTGGAGAAGGATTTCGAGGGGACGCTCCGGAAAATCGCGGCGCTCGGGTACAGGGAGGTCGAGTTCGCGGGCTACTTCGGCCGCGGGGCCGCGGAAGTGAAGACGCTGCTCAGGCGTCACAAACTCGACGCCCCGGCCGCGCACGTGCAGCTCTCGGAGCTGCGCGGCGACCTGCGCCCTCTGATGGACGCGGCGCAGACCGTCGGCCACAGGTACCTGCTCGTCGCGTACCTGCGGGACGTGGAGCGCAAAACGCTCGACGACTACCGCCGCCACGCAGACCTCTTCAACGAGGCCGGCGCGGCGCTGCTGCGCGAGGGGCTCCAGTTCGCCTACCACAACCACGACTTCGAGTTCGCGCCGCTGGAGGGGAAGATTCCCTACGACCTCCTGCTCGAACGCACAGACCCGCGCGCCGTCAAACTCGAGTTGGACTTGTACTGGACGGTCAAGGGCGGCGCGAGCCCCGTCGAGTATTTCGAGCGCCACCCCGGCCGCTTCCCGCTCCTCCACGTCAAGGACATGGACGCGACGCCCCGGCGCTTCTTCGCCGACGTGGGGCGAGGCGTCATCGACTTCAAGTCCATCTTCGCCCAATCGCGCCGGGGGGGCGTCCGCCACTACTTCGTCGAGCACGACGAGCCGGCGGGCTCGCCCTTCGACAGCCTCCGCGCGAGCATCGAATACCTCCGCCAGCTCGAATTCTGAAACGACATGCGAAACAGACTCCCCCTTTGCACCGCCGCGTTCGTCTTAACGATATGGTCGGCCGCCGCCGCGACCGCCCAGACGCCCGCGGGGGAGTTCGAGGGCCAGACCGACGTGGGCGGCGCGCGGAAGGTGGCGCCCGCGGGCTTCGACGCGCAGAACCAGTCGTACGCGGTCAACGGCTCCGGCGCCAACATGTGGGGCGCGCGCGACGAGTTCCACTTCGTGTGGAAGCGCCTGCGCGGCGACTTCATCCTGACGGCGCGCGCCCTGTTCGTCGGCCGCGGGAAGGAAGCGCACCGCAAGCTCGGCTGGCAAGTGCGCTCGACGCTCGACGCCGACTCGCCGCACGCGAGCGCCGTCGTCCACGGCGACGGCCTGACCTCGCTCCAGTTCCGCCGGGCGAAGGGCGCCGAGACGGAAGAGTCGAAGTTCGAGCGCGGCGGCGCGGACGTCATCCAGTTAGAAAGAAAGGGCGACACGCTCGTCATGTCGGCCGCGCGCTTCGGCGAGACGTTCGCGACGCGGAGCGTCGAGAGCCTCCCGCTCGGCGAGGAGGTCTACGTCGGCCTCTTCGTCTGCTCTCACAATAAGGACGTAACCGAGCGCGCCCTCTTCGACGGCGTGCGCGTCACTATCCCTGCGCCCGCGGGCCTCGTCCAGTACCGCGACTACATCGGGAGCCGCCTCGAAATCCTCGACGTGGCGACGGGGCGGCGCCGGGTCGTCCACACCGTCGCCGACTCCTTGCAGGCGCCGAACTGGACGCGCGACGGGCGCGCGCTCATCTACAACCGCAACGGCCGCCTCTACCGCTTCGACCTGCGCACGAAGGCCGTGGCGGAAATCGACACGGGCTTCGCCACGTCGAACAACAACGACCACGTCCTCTCGTTCGACGGCCGGCGGCTCGGCATCAGCCACCACCCGCGCGAGGACGAAGGCCGCTCCGTCGTCTACGTCCTGCCCTCGACCGGCGGCACGCCGCGGCGCGTCACCGCGCGCTCGCCCTCTTACCTGCACGGCTGGTCGCCCGACGGCCGCTTCCTCGTCTACACGGGCGGGCGCGGCGGCGAGTTCGACATCTACCGGATCAGTGTTGACGGCGGCGAGGAGGTGCGTCTGACCGACGCGAAGGCGTTGGACGACGGGCCGGAGTATTCGCCGGACGGGCGTTACATCTACTTCAACTCGACGCGTTCGGGGCTCATGCAGCTCTGGCGGATGAGGCCGGACGGCACGGGGCAGGAGCAGTTGACCCGTGACGAGTTCAACAACTGGTTCCCGCACCCGTCGCCGGACGGCAAGTGGGTCGTCTTCCTCTCCTTCGGCCAGGACGTGCGCCCCGCAGACCACCCCTTCTACAAACACGTCTACATCCGCCTGATGCCCGCGGGCGGAGGCCCGGCCCGCGTCGTCGCCTACGTCTACGGCGGGCAGGGCACCATCAACGTGCCCTCGTGGTCGCCCGACGGGAAGCGGGTCGCGTTCGTCAGCAACACGAATTAGCGTAAACCGTCAACCGTCAACCGTGACAAGACAAAGCCGTGAACCGTCAACCGTCAACCGTGACAAGATGAAGAACTGTTCCCTTCTTGTCACGGTTCACGGTTCACGGTTGATGGTTTACGGTTCACGGCCTTTCAGTCAGGCGCTCGGCGGCGAGGACGAGGATGAGGTAGTCGGTCGTGCCGCCGCCGAGGACGTACTCGGTCTGCTGCCAGAGGAAGGGCCACGTCAGCAGCTCCGGGTAGTCGGGGCGGATGAGCGCGGTGCCGGAGCCGACGCCGCCGGGGATGTAAGACCAGTCCGCGCGGTTGAAGCCGTACGCCGTCGTCAGCGAGCGCGCGCCGACGCCCGAGGCGAACGACGAGGTGTTCGTGCCCGGGTGACACCCTAGGATGAAGTTGAGCGCGCGGAGCACGTAGTCGGCGCCGAAGACTTCGGGGAAAGAGGCTTGGAGGAAGTACTGCTCGACGCCGAAGCGCTGGATGCCCCAGCCCGCGCCCCAGATGTCCGGCTCGTAAGGCACGCCGTAAGGCGTCCGCCGGCCGCGCTCGTCCACCTGCGACTTGAAGGCCCGCGCCGCTTCGTCGAGAGCGTTCGTGAACTGCCGGTCGTTCACGCGCGCGACGGCGCGCCCCGCGACCCAGCCGACGCGCGGGAAGTTTTTGACGATCTCTCCGGTCGCGCCCTTCAGAAAATCCGCGTACCTGCGCTCGCCCGTCGCCAGCAGCAGCTCGACCGCCGGCTCGACCCTTTGCAGCGCCTCCCTCTCCTTCGTCCTGTCCCACAACTCCGTCGCGATGCGCAGGCAGTCGGCCGCGAGCCGCGGGTTGAAGTCCTTCAGAGCCCTCGCGGCCGCCGCCAGCCCCGCCGCCGCCTGTAACTCCCGGCCCGGGTTCTCCTCCGTGAAGACCCAGCGGTCGTCCGGCTCGCCCGCCCGCCCGAACGGCACCGCGCCGGGCCCCGGCGGCCGCGTGTCCGTCACCGACACGCCGTCGGCGGCGCGGCCGAGGCGCGGCTCCTCTTTGGCGGGCGAACGCTTCGGGTCGAACGGCACGTTGTCGGTCACGTTCGCCGTGTCGCCGAGGAGCGTGTACTGCCGGAGCGTCGGCGTGATGATGCCGCGGTAGAGCCGTCCCAGAGACTTGTACCCGCCGACGACGGAGAGCGCGCCGTGCTCGATTTGTTGCAGCACGTCGGGTCGGCCGTCCGGGCGCTGAATCTCCACGACGCGGCTCTGCTGGTCGATGGACGTGTTGTCGTAATCGACCTTGAAGGCTTCGTAGAGGAGCGCTAAGCCCTGAAGCGTCTCCGCCTGAGACTCGACGCGTATGTCGTCGTCGCCCGCGTCGTGCCACGCGCCGCGGTCGAGCCCCGGAACCGATTCGCCGCTCGCGTACTTCGACAGGGTCGTCGGCCCCTGCGCGTAGCCGTCGATGTGGTTGAGGTTGACGGGGGCCATCCGCGCGTCGTCCAGGTGACACGCGCCGTGCCAGACGCGGTAGCGGTCGTTGACGCGCACGTGGCACATCTGCGCGGGCAGGAAGTATTCGAGCGTCGGCTGCCAGACGTGGCGCTTGTAAACGTCGGGGCTGATTTGAAACGGCTCGGTCTGGTAGTCGCCGTAGCGGACGACGTAGACGCCCGGCCTCCGCACCCGCGTGAAGTCGAAGCGGAAGTAGCGGTAGCGCAGGAAGCGCCCCCACTCGGCGGGCGCGGCCTCCAGGACTTTCTCGAAGCCGCCGCCCTCGCCCGCGCGCATCAGCGCGGCGACGGGGCGACGTTCGTCGGACGGGTCGGTCTCGACGACGGCGACCTTCTCCTGCGAGGGGTGATAGCCGACCTGCGAGACCTGCACGACCGGCTGGTGCTTCCAGTCGGGCAGGGCGCGCGGCGTCACGAGCCATTCGACGGCGTTCGCGGTCGCGCCCTTCGGCACGAGCGCGCGGACGACGAACCAGCCGTTGGTGTGCTGCGCGCGTCCGTCGATGAGTTGGAGGTCGCCGCCCCGCAGGCGTTCGACGACCAGCGTCTGCCGCTCGTCGTCGGGCGCGACCGTGAGGCGGCGCCCCTCGGCCAGCGGCGCGACCTGATAGCCGCCCGCGCTGTCCCGCGCGCCCGGCCCGTTCACCTGGCGCGGAAAGACGCCGGGGCGCTCGTCCATGTAGAAGGACTTGCCGAAGAGGACGCCGGGGAACAGCTCGATGTTGAATCCGACGCGCCCGACCCACGCGTCGGGCAGCGGCCGGTCGAGGTCTACGCTGACGCGGAAAGACTTCCCGTCGGGCTTGATCTTGAGCGTGTAGCTCAGTTCGAGGTCGGGGTAGACGATGGGGTTGAAGCCGCGCCGGTTCTTCTCGGGGTCGGGGTACTGCATGCGCACGCTGATCTCTTGCCGCCCGCGGTCAACCATGCGCTTGCCGACCTTCGGCACGGGCTCCCACTGCCCCGGCGTCGGCTCCAGACGCAGGTCGCCGTTCGTCGCCACGCGCAGCCCGTTCTGGATGACGCCGACCCCGCCCTGGTGGCTCTCGGGGTAATAGTCGTGCGCGAGCATCACGTTGAGGCCCGGCATCTCAAGGTACTCGAGTTCGTTGATGCGCAGCCCCGCCGCCCCGTCGTCAACCTGCGCGCGCAGCGCCGGGGAGACGAGTTGGCTCGCCCCGAGGCAGACGGCGACGAGGAGAGAGACCTTTCGAGGGATTCTCTTTGTCATCTTCTTCAGAGTATTCGATCTTTTTTCCGACGCGTTGTGTGCCATGTATAATGCCCGCGCTCTTCGTCCAACTCAAACTACGAGCCCCCGCCCGGAGGGGCGAATAGGGAGTCATGCGCGCGATGAAACTTCTCCGTCCAGGGTTTTTGTCCCCCGTCCTCTTCCTTCTAATCGCCTTCGCCCTGTGCGCGCCCGCGCCGGCGCAGACCAACGCACAGAAGACCAAAGACGACATCTATTCGAAGAAATCCGTGCGGGCCGCCATGCAGAAGGTCTTCGAGTGGCAGGTCGCGAACCCCGTCGAGATCAACGCGCTGAACAACAACCTCTGGGCGCGCGCGGCCTTCTACGCGGGCGTGATGTCGGCGCACAAGGCCACGGGCGACCGCCGGTATGCCGAGCAGGCGTCGCGCTGGTCCGAGAGCCGCGGATGGAAGCTCGGCGACCGGCCGCGCCACGCCGACGACCACACGCCGGGTCAGGCGTTCCTCGAACTCTACGTGCTGAAGAAAGACCCGCGGATGATCGAGCACACGCGCTCCGTCATCGACGCGATGGTCGCCACGCCGCGCCCGGGGCGCGAGGACTGGTGGTGGTGCGACGCGCTGTTCATGGCGCCGCCCGTCCTCACGCGCCTGCACGCCGTGACGGGCGATAAGAAATACCTCGACTACCTCGACGCGATGTGGTGGGACACGACCGACTTCCTCTTCGACCCGGCCGAGGGGCTCTACTACCGCGACAAGAACTTCATCGGCAAGCCGAACGCGAACGGCAGGAAGGTCTTCTGGTCGCGCGGCAACGGCTGGGTCATGGGCGGCACGGTGCGCGTGCTCCAACACCTGCCCCGTAACCACCCGACGCGCGCGCGCTACGTCCAACTCCTGAAGACGATGGCGGCCTCGGTCGCGCGCGTGCAGGGCGCGGACGGGCTGTGGCGGCCTTCCCTGCTCGACCCGACGGAGGCGCCCGTGCCCGAAACTTCCGGCACGGCCTTCTTCACCTACGCGCTCGCCTGGGGCATCAACAACGGACACCTCGACCGCAAGACCTACCTGCCCGTGGTGCGGAAGGGCTGGCGCGGTCTGCTGACTCACGTGCGCGAAGACGGCAAGCTCGGCTGGGTGCAGCAGATCGGCCTCGCGCCCGCCAGGGTCACGGCCGACGACAATCAGGAGTACGGCTCCGGCGCGTTCCTGCTGGCCGGCGGCGAGATGCTGAAGTTGAAGTAGGCAGCAGGCAGATGGCAGTAGGCAGTCGCTCCGCGTGATGAAGGTTGCGGGGTCAATCAAAGTCCTCGTTCTATAGCAATTTGCAGTTGGGTGTGAATGAGCGGGAGCTA
>DAIRFV010000466.1:0-2992 GCA_036794905.1 Pyrinomonadaceae bacterium
ACCGCCTGAGCGACAAAACGGTCGGCTACAGCGGGTTCAAGTTCGCGCTCAACGGCAGCGGGATTCAGTGCGAGGCATCGGCGGGTGCCGTCATGGCGCTGTTCCTTCAGGGGGGGCAGTTGCGTGATAAGGCCCAAAGCTTCTACGGGAGTCTTGATGCCATCATCAAGCGCGCCACCAACGGCGACGGGCTCGGAGTTGTCGCCACGCCCGGCGCGGAGGCCGACACGGGGCCGGGCCTCGGCTGGAAGTACTTCAACTGGCTGCACGTCGCCTCCTCCGCGTGGACCGGGCTGGCGTTTCTCGCGCGCGAAAACCCCTACGCCAACCCCTACGCCCCTGTGACGG
The DNA here is from genome assembly GCA_036794905.1 of Pyrinomonadaceae bacterium. Classification (GTDB taxonomy): domain Bacteria; phylum Acidobacteriota; class Blastocatellia; order Pyrinomonadales; family Pyrinomonadaceae; genus QHXN01. The sequence goes on from DAIRFV010000466.1 coordinate 349, forward strand.
CGTAGGCGACGGCCCTGGGCGAGTCAGCCGTGATGCAGCAACGTGCGAACGTGTGAACGGTCAACGATCCTCTCCTACTTTCGTTTGGCGACGAAGTGGAGGGGATTTTCCTCTGGCGTCAACTGAGGCGGCCTGCCCATCTCCAAATTTCAACAGACCATAGGTCTTGACCATAAAGTCGGCCCACGCCCAAGACCATGATGATGACCATTATCGGACTACAACCATCTATGGTGTCTGTGCCGGTGCCCGGCTGACCGGTGACAGCTAACGTATATAGAACCTCCATCGCCGCGCTCCGTTTCCCTTCAACTATCGAGGAGATTCCCGTCAGGGAAAATCTCCCCGTCCGGCCTTCGACGGCGGAAATTCTTTGCGTTGACAAACGTTCGGGGCCGGCCGTACATTCGCAACGCCGTCACCGAGCAACGGGCGCCCTTACCGCTCTCACCGCGAGCCGTTAACACGGCCTTGACGTCGGCGCTCAATTTACAGGCACCCGGCCTGCCTCACCACGTCGCCGCCGAACGATGTCTCAAGCGTTGCATGCTCGCCCATACCCATTCGCCGCGCCGGCGGGCGAGGGCGCGTGGCGGCCATGATAGACCAGACTCCGCGCGCCGCGGTCACCTGACCCGGCGCCCCCGTGCTGCTTCCGGCGGGGACGATGCGCCGCCCCGCCCCAGGGTGCTTTATGAAGAGATTTACCCTCCTGCTCCTCCTCATCGTCGCGGCCTCCGCGCTGGCACTCCCCCCCTCCTCCGCCAACTCCGGAGCGCAGTCGCCGACGGAGCCCAGGCGGCTCTTCGACCCCGTAGGCGTGGAGAAGTCTGTGGTGACGGCGGCGACCACCGACCGCGCGTCGGCCCAGACTGCGGTCGTGCGCGAGCAGGAGATCAGGGTCAACTTCGGCGCCGCCGACGATTTCGCGGGAGCGCGAGAGCTGGGACTGCCGCTCTTCGGGCGCTCGTACACGGCCGTCCGGAGCGAGTCGGAAGGGTTCGTCGCGTCGCCCGGCGGCGGGCTCGTCTGGCGCGGCAAGATTCACGGCCCCGGCGGGTGGAGCGGCGACGTGACGCTGAGCGCCAAGGGGCGCGCGCTCTCCGGCCTCATCTACTCGCCCGAGGCCGTCTACGAGATCATCCCGCAGAAGGAGTTCGGCCACCTCCTCGTCCAACTGGACCAGAGCCTCTTCCCCCCGTGCGGCGGGGCGCTCCCCCCGGACGCGGCCCCCGAGACCGCTTCGACCGACGCCGCGGCCACGCCGGCGGAGGCGAAATCGGCGGGCGCCGCCCTCTCGCCTGACGCGGCCGACGACGGGAGCCGGATCGACGTGCTGGTCGTCTACACGGCCGCCATGCGCACGGCGCTCGGCGGCACGACGCAGGCCGAAGCCTTCGCGCAGGAGGCCGTCAGCACGACGAACACGGCCTACATCAACAGCGACATCCACACGCGCCTCCGGCTGGCCGGCACGCTCGAAGTCAACTACGCCGAGACCAACGACCTGCCCGCGGCCCTCAGTTGGGCGGGCAGCAACGCGACGGTCAACGCCGCGCGCAACAGCGCGCGGGCCGACGTGGTGGCCTTCATCGTCGAGACCGCGAGCGGCAACTGCGGCGTCGCCAGACTCCTGTCCCGCTCCACCCTCGGGCCCGGCTTCTCCGTCAGCTCCTACTCCGTCACGTCGCGCAGGTGCGCGGTCGGCAACCTCACCTTCGCGCACGAGCTGGGGCACAACCAGGGCTGCCAGCACAACCCCGAGAACGGCGGGTCGCCCGACGTTCTGGCCTACCCTTACGCCTTCGGCCACTACGTTGACCACACATTCCGCACGGTCATGTCCTACTCCGACCCGTGCACGTCGCCGAACTTCTGCCCCCGCGTCGCGCACTTCTCCAACCCTTCGGTCAACTACAACGGCGTGCCGACCGGCATCGCCGAACAGCGCGACAACAGCCGCGTCATCAACAACACCGCGGCCATCGTCGCGCAGTTCCGCGAGAGCGTCGTCGGCGACCCGCCCCCCAACGACAACTTCGCCAACGCGTCGTCCCTCGGCGGCGCCGCGGGCATCTTCACGGGCACGAACAACGGCGCCACGAAGGAGCCGGGCGAGCCGGACTACGGGCACTTCAGGACGGGGGGCGTCTCCGTCTGGTTCACCTGGCAGGCCCCCGCAAACGGCTCGACGACGGTTTCGACGGCCGGGAGCACCTTCAACACGGTGCTCACGGTCTACACCGGGAGCGGCCTTGGCGGGCTAACGTTCGTCGGCCAAAACCACCTCATAGACCTCGCCGCCGGCACGAGCAGCGTCACCTTCAACGCCACCGCCGGCACGAACTACCGCATCTCCGTTGACGGCAACAGCGGCGCGACGGGGCGCCTCAGGCTCAACTGGTCGCAAAACTCGGCATGCGCCTACTCCACCTCGCCGGCCTCACAGTCCTTCCCGGCGGAGGGCGGCGCCGGCAACGTCTCGGTGACCGCCCTCGCGGGCTGCGGCTGGACGGCCGCGAGCGACAGCGGCTTCGTTCAGATCACCGGCGGCAACTCGGGCACGGGCGACGGCACGGTCGGCTACGCCGTCGCCGCCAACCCCGGCGCGGGCCAGCGCACCGGTACGCTGACCATCGCCGGG
>DAIRFV010000467.1:0-2986 GCA_036794905.1 Pyrinomonadaceae bacterium
GCGTTTCGGATGTTGAAAAGTCGGTGCGGAGTTTGGACTTTAAGGTTCTTAACTGCCTACTGCTATCTGCCTACTGCCTACTTCTTAAAAAACCTCTCCTCAAACCCTCAACCCGTGTGTTAGGATTGTTTTCGGGTGTTTTACGCCCGTCAAGGTTCCCCGCGGCGACTTGCCGCCGACTCACGCCACGTCAGCCGTCTGAATTGAAGCCAAAGAGACAGCCGTCAGATTGCTCGCCCCCTCACACGTCAACCTGACCGAAGACTGACCCGCCACGAGTGGTCGCGCCAGACCTAAACGGCTTTTTGCTGAGTAATTTAAGGAGAGCAGCCCGGCCCCCTTCTGGCATCATTTTTGACTCCTGACGGAGGCAGCCGCGCATTCCCCCGCACGGCCGAAGACCCCCTCTCAAAAGAACAAACGGGAACTCCATCTTTACGGACATGAACATAGAGATCAACGAAGGGCAGCGTTTTCCACAGCAGTTCGTCAACGCGGTCGTCGCGGTCGGCGGGGTCGCGATACTGCTGGCCGTTTTCGGGCTGCCGTTCGGGCAACTCGGCTTCCCCGTCGTGCTGCTCGCGCTGCTGGCCGTGCAGATATCTGCGCGTTACGACGCGCCCGCGGCGGAGGGCTGGCATTTCCCCTTCGCCGAAGGCTTCGTCTTCCTCTCGATGCTGCTCTTCGAGGGTGAGGCCGGCGTGCTTCTGGCAGCGCTGGTCGCGTTCTGCTGTGCTTTGCCGGGGGCGCGCGGCTGGTGGGCGATAGGCTTCCGCGCGGCTTCGGCCGCGGTCGCCGCGACGTTTACCGTCTGGACGCTCAGGCTGACGGCCGGTCCGCTCTCGGGGCTGACCGAAGGGTGGCCCGCGCCTTCCACGCTCAACGGGGCGTGCGCGGCCGTGATCGTGCTCTCGTTCTTCAACGCCGCGATGACGGCCTTCGGCGGGTCGTACCGCATGAACCTCTCGCCGTGGCGGGACGGCGCGCGGCTCTTCTTCTGGCAGGTCGTCGGCAACGCCGCGGCGCTGGCGGGGGCGTCCGCCGCGGCCTTCGGCGTGCGCTTCGCGGGGGTGGAAATCTCCGTCGCGGCCGCCGCGGTCGCGTGCATCGTGGCGACGGCGCTGCGCGCGAAGCTCTGCGGCGACGGGCGCGAGGCGTCGGCCGTCGAGCCCCCGCAGCACAAGGCGTCCGAGGCCGACCGCTTCCGCTCGGCCTTCGACTACGCGGCCATCGGCATGGCCTTGGTCTCGAGCGAGGGGCGCTGGCTTCAGGTCAACCGGAGCCTGTGTCAGATACTCGGCTACACGGAGGAGGAGCTGCTGCTCACGGACTTCCTCTCCGTCACGCACCCGGACGACCTGCCGACCGCGCTCTCGAACATCGGGCAGACGCTCAAGGGCAAGGTGCAGGCGTCGCAGATGGAGAAGCGCTACATACACAAGTCGGGGCACGAGGTCTGGGTGCACTGGAGCGTCTCGCTCGTGCGCGACCAGTACTCGAAGAGCGTTCACCTCATCTTCCAGATTCAGGACATCACCGACCGCAAGCTGGCCGAGCAGCAGCTCCACCACGACGCCTTCCACGACGCGCTGACGGGGCTGCCGAACCGCGCGCTCTTCATGGATCACCTCAAGCTCGCCATCGCCCGCTCGCGCCGCAACGCGCAGACGAGGTTCGCCGTCCTCTACCTCGACCTCGACCGCTTCAAGGTCATCAACGACTCTCTGGGTCACACCATCGGCGACCAACTCCTCGTCGGCATCGCCGACCGCCTGAAGAACAACCTGCGCCCCGGCGACACCGTCGCCCGTTTGGGCGGCGACGAGTTCACCGTCCTCGTCGAGGACATCGCCGACGACGCCGAGGCCGTGCAGGTCGCCGAGCGCGTGCAGAAGGAGCTGTCAGTCCCCTTCACCCTCAGCGGCCGCGAGGTCTTCACGACCGTCAGCATGGGCATCGCGCCCTCGTCCACGGGCTACGAGCGCGCCGAGGACATCCTGCGCGACGCCGACACCGCGATGTACCGCGCCAAATCCATGGGCAAGGCGCGCTACGAAATCTTCGACAAGGCGATGCACGCGCGCGCCATCAACCTCCTCCAGATGGAGACCGACATGCGGCGCGCGCTGGAGCGCGAGGAGTTCGTCCTCCACTACCAGCCCATCGTCGCGCTCGAAAACTTCCGCCTGCGCGGCTTCGAGGCGCTGGTGCGCTGGCAGCACCCGGAGCGCGGCTTCATCTCGCCGATGGACTTCATCCCCGTGGCTGAAGAGACGGGGATGATCGTCCCGCTCGGCGAGTGGGTCATGCGCGAGGCGTGCCGCCAGATGCACGGCTGGCAGATGAAATTCCCGCTCGACCAGCCGCTCTTCATCACGGTCAACCTGTCGAGCAAGCAGTTCACACAGGAGTCGCTCATCAGCACCTTCGCCATGATCCTCCAGGAGACGGGCGTCAAGCCGCAGTCGGTCAAGCTCGAAATCACCGAGTCGGTCGTCATGGAGAACGTGGACACGGCGACCGACATGCTCCGGCAGCTCCGGAGCCTGGGCGTCAAGCTCGCCATCGACGACTTCGGCACGGGCTACTCGTCGCTCTCCTACCTCCACCGCTTCCCCATCGACACGCTCAAGATCGACCGCTCGTTCGTCACGCGCATGTCCGAGAACAACGAGAACACGGAGATCGTCCGCACCATCGTCGTGCTCGCGCAGAACCTCGGCATGGACGTGGTAGCCGAGGGCGTCGAGACCAACGAGCAGTTGGTGATTCTCCAGAAGCTCGGGTGCGAGAACGGCCAAGGGTACTTCTTCTCGAAGCCGGTCAACGCCGACGGCGCCGAGAAGATCATCGCCGAGACCTACGGCGCGCTCACCTCCCCCGCCCGCGCCATGAGCTCGCAGCAGAACGGCAAGCGCGTCTTCGTCGCCTAGCGGCTGTTACTGAGAACCTCTAACCGCGGAGACACAGAGGCGCGGCTTTGAAG
>DAIRFV010000198.1:0-11225 GCA_036794905.1 Pyrinomonadaceae bacterium
GGTACCAACGCATCGCGATGTACCCGCTGGTGCTCATCATCGCCGTGGGCATCCTCACGCGGGACGGGCGGATGAGGGCTTACGCGCTGCCGCTCGCCTTGGCAGGGCTGGGCCTGGCGGTCTACCACAACCTGCTCTACTACGGCGTCGTCCCCGAAAGCCTCACGCCCTGCTCGGAGGGCGCGTCGTGTACGGAAAGGCAGATCGAGTGGCTGGGCTTCGTCACCATCCCGCTCATGGGGCTGGCGTCGTTCGTCGGACTGACCCTTTGTCTGCTCTTTTATAAGCCGGAACGGGAGGAAGAATAACGTGACAAAACAGATAAAGATTCTGGCCCTGATCGGATTCGTCGTCATCGTCGCCGCCTTAGTCGGCGCGTCCTACTACCGGAGGTCGGTGCAGGGCGAACGCAAGTCCGCCGCGACGGCGGACGGCACCCTCGTTCGCCCCGACAGCCCCACGCTCGGGCCCGCGGACGCGCCCGTCACCCTGGTCGAATTCTTAGACCCGGAGTGCGAGTCGTGCGCCGCGTTCAGCCCCGTGGTGAAGAAGATGCTAAAGGACTATGACGGCAAGGTGAGGCTGGTCATCCGCTACATGCCCTTCCACCCCAACTCCGTCCTCGCGGCGTCGTGGGCGGAGGCGGCGGGCGAGCAGGGCAAGTACTGGGAGATGCAGGAGACGCTCTTCCGGCGACAGTCGGAATGGGGCGAGATACACGGGCACGGCCCGCAGGTCGCGGCCGCCGCGGCGCGGCGCGAGCCGCCGGCCGTCCTCTTCGAGAGGTACGCGGCCGAGCTGGGCCTCGACGTGGAGCGGCTCCGCGCCGCGGTCGCACAGAACCGTTACGCCGCGAAGGTCGAGCGGGACAAGAGAGACGGGCAGAGCCTCGGCGTCAACAAGACGCCGACGTTCTTCGTTAACGGCCGGCAACTGGCGCGCTTCAGCCAGCAGGACTTGAGGGCCCTCATCGAGGAAGAATTAAGGAAGTGAGTGTCCGAAAAAGTAGGAGCTTCCGAGTTCGCGTGCGGTCGTAGGCGCCGAGCCGGAGGCATCTTCCTTACGGCGCGCGACCGCGGTCGCACCGCGTGGCCCTTCGCCTTCGCTCAGCCCGATTGCTACAGGCGGGCCGGTTGAGTCGTGGCTTTAGGCCCCCGGATGGAGGCGGCCCAAGGAGGTGAGTGAGAGGTGGGAAGCGGACACGCGCAGAGCGCGGCCGGGCGCAACAAGCGTAGCCTGCGCATAGTTTTCGGGCTGACGCTGACTTACCTCGTCGTCGAGGTCGTCGGCGGGCTGTGGACGGGGAGCCTCGCGCTCCTGGCCGACGCCGGGCACATGCTGACCGACGTGGCGGGGGTGGGACTCGCGCTGCTCGCCATCGGCTTCGCCGAACGCCCGGCCTCGCCCGAGCGCACCTACGGCTACTACCGAGTGGAAATCCTCGCCGCGCTCACCAACGCCGTCGCCCTCATCGGCATCTCGCTCTACATCCTCTACGAGGCGTACGGGCGGTTTCGCAACCCGCCCGAGGTCGAGAGCGAGGCGATGCTCGGCGTCGCGGCGGTCGGCCTCGCCGTCAACCTCGCCGGGATGTACGTCCTGCGCTCGGGCTCGGAGGAGAGCCTCAACATGAAGGGCGCGTACTTCGAGGTGCTCTCCGACCTGCTGACCTCGATAGGCGTGATAGTCGCCGGGGTCATCATGCTGACTACGGGCTGGTACTACGCCGACCCGCTCATCTCGGCCGGCATCGGACTCTTCATCCTGCCGCGCACGTGGCTTCTGTTGCGCGACGCGGTGGGGGTGTTGCTCGAAGGCACGCCGTCGGACGTGAACCTGACGGCGCTGCGCGAAGCTCTCTCCGCAGTTTCCGGCGTGGCCGACGTGCATGACCTCCACGTCTGGTCGCTCACCTCGGGCGTCAACGCAATGAGCGTCCACGCCGTGCTGGCCGACGGCGCCTCGCACGAAGAGGTGCTCACGGCCGTCCGGCGTCAGGTCACTTCAAACTTCAAAATCTCGCACGTCACGGTGCAGGTCGAGTCCGAGGGGTGTGCGCGACGGGAGACGCACCTGTGACCGAAGGTCTCTGAGGATGGGAGTTTGGGTGGGCAATGAGCAGGCCGAGTGAAGAAGGTAGGGTTACGACGAGCAGCGTCGCGCTCCCCGAGGCGGCGAAGGTTTGGTAAGGTATTTGTTCGCGGGACACGTCAGGGGGTTGAATTAATGAGCACGGACACGATGAGGATAGTGTCAGCCCGGGCGGCGAGCGTGCGCCGCGGGAGGCTACTGGAATACCTGACCATCGGGTGGAACTCGCTGGAGGGGCTGATCGCCATCGGGTCGGGTCTGCTCGCGGGGAGCATCGCGCTGGTGGGCTTCGGCGTCGATTCGTTCATCGAGGTCTCCTCGGGGGCCGCGCTCCTGTGGCGCCTACACCTCGACTCGCCGGAGCGGCGAGAGCGTGCCGAGCAGGTCGCACTGAAAGTGGTCGGAGTCAGCTTCCTGGCGCTCGCCGCTTACGTCGCCTTCGACGGGGTCAAGTCGCTCGTCTACCGAGAAGCCCCAGAGGCGAGCTACGTCGGCATAGCACTCGCCACGCTCTCGCTCGCCGTGATGCCGCTGCTGGCGCGGGCGAAGCGGCGCGTCGCGGCGGAGATCAACAGCCGGGCGCTCCAGGCTGACTCGCGGCAGACCGACATCTGCACCTACCTCTCGGCCATCCTGCTGGGCGGGCTCATCCTCAACGCCCTGTTCGGCTGGTGGTGGGCCGACCCCGTGGCGGCGCTCGTGATGACGCCGATCATCGTCAAAGAAGGCGTCGAGGCGCTGCGCGGGGAGACCTGCTGCGGCGACGGGGCGTGCCACTAACTTCTGCGAAGACCGTGTGAACCTGCCGTGAAACTCTACACAACTTTCTTCATGGCCGTCGGCCTCTCTATGGACGCCTTCGCCGTCTCCGTCGCGGACGGATCGCGCGCCCCACAACTGCGGCCCAGTCGCGCTTTGTGGCTGGCGCTCACATTCGGACTCTTCCAGGCGCTGATGCCGGTCATCGGCTGGGCCGTGGGCCTCGGGTTCAAGGACATTATCTCGTCGGCCGATCACTGGGTCGCTTTCGGCCTGCTCGGCCTCGTCGGCGGAAAGATGATCTACGGCGACCTCCGCGGGAAGGCGGACGCGGAGGCGGAGCCACCACCGCCCTCGGGGGCGACTACGTTGCTCGTGCTGGCAGTCGCCACTAGCATCGACGCGCTCGCGGTCGGATTCAGCCTGACGTTCGTCGGGTCTATCCTTCTGCCGGCGTTAGCCATCGGCATAGTCACCTTCTTCCTGTGCTTCGTGGGCGTGCACCTCGGCCACAGGTACAGCCGCTTCGGCGAGGGTAAAGTTCAACTCGTCGGCGGGACGATCCTGATCTTAATCGGCGTCAAGATTCTCGTCGAGCACCTGTATTGAGACGGTTGGGCGACTCGAATCTTTCGGACGATGGAGTATCCCCTGAAGTATTTCCTGCCGGCGTATCTCGTCGCCTACTTCTTCGCGGCCTTCTTCTGGCGCTCCTACGTGGTGTGGAAGCGGACGGGCGTCAACCCGCTCGTCTTCAAGGGCTCCGACAACGCGCACGACTATATCGGAAGGGTCTTCAAGCTCTTGTTCGCGGCGGTCGTGGCCGCGGTGGCCGTGTACTCACTGTCGGAGCGGCTTTACGAGTACCTGACGCCTATCGCCTGGCTCGAACCCACGTGGCTTAGGTGGGCCGGCGTAGCCCTGTTGCTCATCTCGCTCGCGTGGACGGTCGTGGCGCAGGCGCAGATGGGCGAGTCGTGGCGCATCGGCATCGACGAGGAGCGACGCACGCCGCTGGTGCGCAAAGGCGTCTTCGGACTCTCCCGAAACCCCATCTTCCTCGTGATGATGCTCACCCTGCTGGGGCTGTTCCTCGTGACCCCGAACGCCGTCACGCTGCTCGTCCTCGGTCTCGGCGCCGTGCTCATCCAGATACAGGTGAGGCTCGAAGAGGAGTTCCTTTCCGGGGCGCATGGCCGGGACTATGCGGAGTACCGCCGCGACGTGAGGAGGTGGCTGTAGCGGATGGATCGGCGCGAATTTACCCCGCCCTGTCGGCTACATGAATATGCGGTGGGTGATTGTCGAGGCGCTGAAATGAAACGGTCGCGTAAGTCAAGGCCCGGAACCTTCTCGGCAGGCATTTTGACAATTCCGTGCAGCACGCCCAACAGCCGTTACGAAATGCCGGGCGGAATACCTAATCCTGCCACGAGAGACGACCCTTGATATGACCGAGTTCACCTACCGCGGCGGCGACGGCTGGCCGCTGTACGCCGCCGCCGTAGACTCCGCCGGCAGTCCCACGGCCGGCGGCGAAAACCCGGTGCTCGTCCTGCTCCACGGCGGAGGCCCCGACCACCACAGTCTGGCGCCCCTGGCCCGACAACTCGTGGACCGCTACGCCGTGGTGCTGCCCGACGTGCGCGGCTACGGCCGTTCGGTCTGCGCCGACCCTGCCCGCCACACCTGGGCTCATTACGCCGCCGACGTCATCGCACTCCTGGACCACCTCGGCGTGCGCCGGGCCGTCGTGGGCGGGGCCGGCATCGGGGCGACCATCACGCTGCGCGCCGCGCTCGCCCACCCCTCACGAGTCAGCGCACTGGTGCTGATCAGCGTCGAAGACATCGAGGACGACGAGAAGAAGGAGGCCGAGATCGAGTTCATGGACTCCTTCGCCGCCCGCGTCCGGGACGTAGGCATCGAGGCGGCCTGGGAGCCGATCCTGAAGGACCTCGCTCCGGTCGTCGGCGCGATGGTGCGGGAGGCCATCCCCCGCTCCGACCCCGCCAGCATCGCCGCCGCGGCGGCCATCGGCCGCGACCGCTCTTTCCGCAGCGTCGGCGAGCTCGCGGCGGTCGCCGCGCCGACCCTGATCATCCCCGGGATGGACGAACGGCACCCGACCGACCTGGCCGAAGAACTCGCACGTACACTTCCCCAGGGCCGCCTCGCGCCGGTGACGCTCTCGGCAGACCTCCGCACGGCCGAGGACTTCGCTAAGGCATTCGCCCCGGCGATACGCGACTTCCTTACGGCCGTAGCCCACCGACTCTGACTGGCGGCGGCACGCTTACGCCGCCGGGCGCCTTCACCTCCGTGGAATCACCCGTCTTGTGGTCCTCGATCTGGAAGCGAAGGAAGTCGTGGATGGCCGCGAGCGCCTCCGCGTTCGCCGTCTTGATGCGCACCCGCGCCCCGCGCTCGGTCTCTTCGTACTCGTACCTGATCTCCGCCTTCAGCCTCTGCAGGACGGGGACGCCCGGCGGCGTCCGGTCATGGATGAGCATCGGGGCGTTGAAGTTCCCCGCGGCGAACATCTTCGCGATGTGGCCGAGGTGCTTCCTGATCTGGTCGCGACTCTCCGCGTCGTTGGCGTCGTTCGCCGTGACCTCGATCGTGCCGCCGTCCGGGTGGAGCAGGAAACGGTGCTTCGTCTTCGCGTGGTCGAAGCCCATCACGCGGTCGCCGCGCTTGTTGACCCCTTCGGCGTGGGCGTCGTGGCCGTGCCCCTGAGGCGGGTGCTGCCCCTCCTGCTGCCGGGCGGAGACGCCGGCGGAGGCCGCCGTAATTAAAGCGGCGGCGAGTGCCGCCGTCATGAAGAGCTTACTTCTCATCCGCCTTCCTTCCTCTTCTTCTCAGTGTGGCTTTAGCCGCCCCCGGCTTGCCCCGAACGACTCCCGCGGCGAGGGATTCCAGCAGCCCGGCCCGCCCGCCGTCGGGGGTTCCCGCCAGACGGCCGTCCCACTCCTTGACGGCGGCTCGCAGGTCGTCGCGCAACTCGATCAGTTGGGCGAGCCGCTCTTCGACTTCCCCCAGCTTCGCCGCGGCGAGCGCGCGCACCTCTTTGCACGGCGCCGCCCCGCTGTCTCTCACCGCGAGCACCCGCGCGAGCTCGTCGAGCGTAAAGCCGACGGCGAGGGCGCGTCTCACGAGGAGCACCCGCCGGAGCGCCTCGGGCGGGTACTGCCGGTAGCCGTTGGCCGAACGCCGGGGGCGTGGGAGGACGCCCTTACGCTCGTAGTGGCGCAGCGTGTCCGTGCTCACGCCCGTCGCCTTCGCCAGCTCGCCGGCCGACATAACCACTACCTTCTCTATCTGAGCGACCATGAAGCATTCTAAACCCCGGAATCGATTCCAGGGTCGAGGGTTTATTCGGAAACATTGTCGCGCCCGCGAACACGTCCGCCGTGCGACTATCCGATTGGCTCGTCAGGCTATGATGGGATTTAACGCCACGCAAGGCGGCGCGGTCTTGATCCTGGCACCGGTCATGCTCTTCGCCGTACTCTTGCCGGTGCTCAGGGCCGGTAGGCGCGGCCCCGGTGCCGGTGTTCCGTACCCCGACATGACCACTTGTCCTTCCGACTACTGAGTGTAGTTGCACGCCGCCGTCCACTCCCCTATACTGCGTGACTTCTCCACGGAACCCCTGCGGAGAGTCAACAACAGATGCGCAAAAGCCCGAGGATCACACTGCGCGGCTTCAGACCGGGCGCGCGCGGCGCCGGTCTGGTGCTCGGCGAATTGCAGAACGAGGTGATGGAGATCCTCTGGCGCGAGCCGGGGCTCACCGTCAACGAGGTCGAGGAGTGTCTTCGTAAGAAGCGCGAGATCGCCCACACGACCGTGCTCACGACGCTCGACCGGATGCACGCGAGCGGCTACCTGTCGCGGGAGAAGCAGGGCAAGGCTTTCGTCTACTCGCCGCGCTACACGCGAGAGGAGTTCGAGCGCGGGGTGGCGCAGGAGGTTCTGGGGGCGCTGCTGGGGCAGCTCACGGAGCCGGCCATCTCGGCCTTCGTGGACCTGGTGGGGGACGATGCCGAGGCGCTCGACCGCCTCGAAGAAGTCATCAGGGAGAAGCGGCGCCAGAAGGGCGGCGGGGGTAAGCCCAAGGGTTAAGTAGTGTTCGTCACGACCGTAGAAAATTTCGTGCTCTTCGGGACGCTGCTCGCGCTCGCCGGCACAGCCTTCGCGTGGGCGGCGCGGTTGGCCGTGCTGCACGGCTGGTGGGAGCCCCACCCTCTGACCCTCGCGCGCGTCTACTCAATAGCGCTGCTCCTTCCCCCCGCGGCGGCGACCTGGATCGTCCTGGCCGCGTTCCTCCCCGAATGGTGGCTCGGCGAGGAGGCTTTCGGGGCCGCGCACCCCGCGCCTCTGCACCGGCTCCACCTGCTCAGCGACCTGACGGCCGCGCTCGAACCCAGGCTTGCCTACGCGACGCTGGCGTTCGCGGCGGCCGCCTCGGCCTTCGCGGCGTGGTCGAGCGCGAGGGGCTACGCGCGCGTCGGGCGCGTGGTGAGGCGGTTGGAGATGGTCGCCGTCCCGCCCCGGCCCGAGCAGGTCGAAGTCGTCAGGGCTGCCGCCGAGCGTCACCGGATGGGCGTCGGGCTCGTGATGAGTGACTGCCCGCTCTCCTTCGTCTGGGGCTTTCGGCGCTCGAAGCTCGTCCTCTCTTCGGGGCTCCTGAACGCCCTTACGGCGCTGCAGCTCGAAGGGGTGATCGAGCACGAGGCGGCACATCACTCACGGCGCGACAACGCGGTCAAACTCGCCCTCTCGGTAGCGGGCTACCTGTCGCTCGCGTTCCCGCTCTCGCGACTCGTCCTGCGCTGGCGTGCCGAGCAGGTCGAGATGGTCTGCGACGAGGTGGCGGCCGCGCGCACTGCGGAGCCGCTGGAGATCGCCGACGCCCTCGTCAGAGTGCGCCGCGCGGGGGCCTCGCTCACCGCCGGCCCACTTGTTGCCGCTTCGGGGTTCATGCCGGATGGCGCTAAGGGGTTCGAGCGGCGGGTGCATCGGCTGGTGTCGCTAGCCGACTCGCTGCCGTCTCCCGAAAGCTCAGAGGTACTCTCACGCCCTCCTCGCGCCGGCGTACTCACGGCCGCCATGTTATTCGCGTTGACGCTTCTGACCATCTCGGTTATGGCCCCGCTCGCCGTGCACCGCGCCGCCGAGTCCTTCATTAAACTTTTAAGCTAGAGGATGCTCCAGTCGATGCCGACCGAACTACTGACTGCCACGCCCGCAAAAACTACACGCCGTCGTCGGACACTGCTCGTGCTCCTAGCCCTGGCGGCGCTCTCGCTCGCCGGGTGCGGCTCCGACAAGAAGGCCGCGGCCGAGCACGGTGGGGAAGAGGAGGAGGCGGAGTCGCGGACGGAGTTCACCGACCGCATCGAGAACTTCTTCGAGTACGACAGGCTTCAGGCCGGCAAGGCCAGCCAGTTCCTCATCCACCTGACCGACCTCTCCGACGGCACGCCGGTCGAGAAGGCCGACGTGACCTTGAACGTCCGCTCCAAGGGGGGCACCGAGGTTGGGCAGGTGAAGGCGAGGGTGGGGAAGGTGACGGGCATCTACGTCGCTGAGGTGACCATCCCGAGCGCCGGGGAGTACGACATCGAGTTCCACGTCAAGAACCCCAAGCTCGACGAGCGGCTACGCCTGACCGATTTCAAGGTGGAGTGAGAACCCTGATTGTGAACTATCGAATCCGACCCCTCGCCGCGCTTCTTCTTTCGTGCTGGCTGGCCACGGCGGCGGTGGCTCAGACGGCTACCCCCGGCCCGGCCGCGCCGACCTCACAGGCCGTGGACACCCTGACGCTCGAAGCGGCGACAGAGCAGTTCCTTCGCCGCAACCTCGCCGTGGAGGCAGCTCGGCTCGAGGTGGGGGTGGCCGAGGCCGAAAGAGTAGGCGCGCGTCTGCGGCCCCGGCCGGGGCTGACCGTCACGGCCGAGAATCTTCCGGTCTCGGGGGAGACGCCGTTCGACCGCCTCTACGAGGTCAGCTTCGTGGTCGCGCAGCCCATCGAGCTGGGGAACCGCGGCGGCCTTCGCGCGGAGGTTGCCGAGCGCACGGTGACGGCGGCCGGGCTCCGGCTGACGGAAGTGCTCCAGCGCCGCCTCTTCGACCTCAAGCGCACCTACTACGAGGCGGCGCTCGCCCGCGCCCTGCTCCTGCTCGAGCGGGAGAACCGCGATAACTTCGCAGAGCTGGTCCGCCTCAGCACCGCCCGCTTCGAGGAGGGGGACATCGCCGAGGGCGAACTTATCAAGGTGCGCCTTGAGCGGATCAAGGTCGACTCGGCCGTCGCCAACGCCGACCTGGCGCTCAGGCAGGCGAACGTCCGACTCCTCGAGATGCTCGGCGGGGGCGACTACGGCCGGGCCGAGACCATGGAGGTTGCCGCCCGGATGGAGGGGCGCACCGCCCGGCTCGACCTCGCCGCCCTGAGGCAGGCGGCGCTCTCTAACAGGGCGGAAGTCCGCGTGGCGGAGGCGGAGGCGGCGCTCTCGGGCGCGGTCACGAGACTTGAGCGCTCGCGCGGCAAGGGCGAGATCACCCCGTCGGTCGGCTACCGCCGGGTCGGGCCCGACAACACGGTGGTGGCCGGCGTCACCGTGCCCCTCCCGTTCGGCAACCGCAACCAGGGAGGAGTCGCCCGGGCCGAGGCGGAAGAGCTGGTCGCGGAGGCCGGCGTGCGGCAGGCGCGCAACCGGGCGGCGGCCGAGGTGGAGTCGGCCTACCGCGCTTACGAGACGGCGCACGAGACGGTGAACGCCTACGAGGCCGGGATACTCCGGCAGGCCGACGAGTCCCGTGACATAACATTGGCCGCCTACCGTGAGGGGGTGACGCCGCTGATCACGCTCCTCGACGCGCAGAGGACGAGGGCCGAGGTGCGCGCCGGCTACTACCGGGCGCTGTACAACTACTACACGAGCGTCTTCCAACTGGAGCTGGCGACCGGCACAGAGATCAAACCATGAGCGGAGAGATGAAGGACGAGAAGCGGGTCGAGGAGACCACGGTCGAGCAGACCGGCGGCGGTGAGGTGCGCGTGGAGCACGAGGTGACGAGGGAGGTTCGGAGCGTTGACCTCCCCCCGTCGCGGCGCAACCAGGTGTTGGCGGTCGCCGCCGTGGCGGCCGTGGCCCTGGCGCTCCTCGTCTACGTGCTCTTCTTCCGCGGGCCCGCCAAAGAGGAGAAGGCCGAGGCGCCGGCGGCTTCTTCGCCTACGGGCACGGTGACGTTCCTGATGGAGCAGCAGTGGCTCATCCGCATGAAGCTCGCGCTCGTCGAGGAGCAGACCGTGGCCCGGCAGATCACGGCCACGGGGCGCGTCGTGCCGGCGGCGAACAGGCAGGCCGTGGTAGCCCCGCCCGTGGGCGGCATCCTCGCGGGCGGGCAGATGCCGCGCGTCGGCCAGCGCGTCGCGGCCGGGCAGACCATCGCCGTCCTCCAGCAGACGGCGACCTCGGCCGAGCAGGCGCAGGTGCGCGCGGCCGCCGCACAGGTCGAGGCCCAGAACGCACAGGTGCGCGCGCAGAACGCGCAGGTGGCGGTCGAGAACGCGCGGCTTGAGAGCGACCGGCGCGCGGCCGGGGGCGAGGTCGAGGCGGCGCGGGTCAGATTCGAGCAGGCCAAGAGGGAGGAGGCGCGCGCCCGGCGGCTCTTCGAGCGCAAGGCCTTCTCTCAGAGGCAGGTGGAGGCCGCCGCGGCCGAACGCGAGACGGCGCAGGCCGCCTACGACGTCGCGGTGAAGCGCCGCGACGTGCTCGCCGCCGCGAGACCCGTCTCGCCGGCCGCCCCGTCCACCATCAGGGTCGGCAGTGCCAACTCCAGCTACGCGGTGCGCGCCCCCTTGGGCGGCTACGTCACCAAAGTCCACAAGTCCCTGGGAGAGCAGGTGCAGCCGGGCGAAGGCATCGTCGAGATCTCGAACCTCGACGAGGTGTGGATCGAGGCGCCCATCTTCGAGCGCGACCTGAACCGGCTCGCCGGCAACGTGACCGCCACCTTCACCACCGCCGCGTACCCGGGGCAGGAGTTCCGCGGCGTTGTGGTGGACACCGGCGCGGTCATCGACGAGCGGACGCGCGCCGCCACCGTGGTCTTCCAGGTGCCGAACGCGGGCCGGGCGTTGCGCATCGGGATGCAGGCCGACGTGCGGCTCGACGCCGGCGAGTCCGTCACCGCGATGATGGTCCCGAAGGAGGCGGTGCTCGATAACGAGGGCAAGAAGATCGTCTACGTGTTGCTGTCGGGCGAAGAGTTCCAGCGGCGGGAAGTCACGCTAGGCGACGAGTACGGCGACAAGGTCGCGGTGCTCTCGGGGCTGGAAAAGGGCGAGCGCGTCGTGA
>DAIRFV010000468.1:0-2983 GCA_036794905.1 Pyrinomonadaceae bacterium
CCGATCATCTGCGCGCCGATGCCGATGCGCCCCTCGTTCAGCGTCTCGATGGAGACCTTGTAGCCCTTGCCCAGCTCGCCGAGCACGTTCTCCTTCGGCACCTTGCAGCCGTCGAGGATGATCTCGGTCGTCGAGGAGGCGCGGATGCCGAGCTTGTTCTCCTTCTTGCCGACCGCGAAGCCCTCGAAGCCCTTCTCGACGACGAAGGCCGTGATGCCGCGGTAGCCCGCCTCGGGGTTGGCGTTGGCGAAGACGATGAACAGCCCTGCCTCGTTGCCGTTCGTGATCCAGAGCTTCTGGCCGGTCAGCTCGTAGTAATCGCCCTTGTCCACGGCGCGCGTCGTCAGCGCGAAGGCGTCGGAGCCCGAGCCCGCCTCGCTCAAGGCGTACGCGCCGATGGTGTCGGAGGCGAGGCGCGGCAGGTACTTCTTCTTCTGCTCGGGGCTCCCCCAGCGGATGAGGGCGTTGTTGACGAGCGTGTTCTGCACGTCCATCAGCACGCCGACCGAGGGGTCTACGCGCGACAGCTCCTCGACGCCGATGATGGCCATGAAGAACGACGCGCCCGTGCCGCCGTACTCCTCGGGCGTCTCGACGCCCATGAGCCCCAGATCGAAGAGGTGTTTGAGGACTTCCGAAGACATCCGGGCGTGCTCGTCCATCTCCTCGACGCGGGGGCGTATCTCGCCCTCGGCGAACTCGCGCACGGAGGCGCGGAACATCTGCTCGTCCTCGGAATGAGAGGTCAGGGGGCCGCTCGCGTAGCTTTCGGTGGCTGCTGTACTCATGGCTTAATTCTCACAGAAATGAAGTTTGACTTTGTAACACGGTAGCATCGCTCAGACGCGCGCCTTTGGTCAAATGGGAGGGTATTGATAATTTTTTGGTCAATTCGCCTAATCATTAAATTAATTGGGCGACGGAACAAATATGCCGACGGCTCGACCTTTCAATCCTCGTCGATGATGCCGGTCGAGCGCAGCTCGTCGTGGCCGGGCAGGTCCGCGGCCTCGACCGTGGAGAGGATTTCGCGGTCGATTTTCGGGAGCGTGACGAGGCGGTTGGCCTGCTTGCTGAGCGTGGCCTCGAAGAGGTTGCGCGCGGCGCGCGCGTTGCCGAACGTCTCGTCGCGCGAGGCCGTGAGCACGCCGAAGACGGACGTGAGTTCCTGCTCGGCGCCTTCCGTCAGTTTGAAGTCGGCCTTCTGGCAGAAGGTCTTGAAGATCCTGACGAGCTGTTCGACGCCGTAGTCGTCGAAGTGTATGTGCTTGTTGAAGCGCGAGCGCAGCCCCGGGTTCGAGTCGAGGAAGTCCTGCATCTTGCCCGTGTAGCCGGCGACGATGACGACGAGGTCGTCGCGGTGATCCTCCATCATCTTCAGCAGCGTCTCGACGGCCTCGCGGCCGAAGTCGTTCTCGCCGCCGGTGGCGAGCGTGTACGCCTCGTCGATGAAGAGGACGCCCCCCAAAGCCTTCGTCGTCACGTCGCGCACCTTCATCGCCGTCTGGCCCACGTAGCCGGCGACGAGGCCGGCGCGGTCGGCCTCGACGAGGTGGCCGCGCCGCAGCACGCCGAGCGTGCGGTAGATTTGCGCGACGAGCCGCGCCACGGTCGTCTTGCCCGTGCCCGGGTTGCCGTAGAAGACGAGGTGGCGCGAGGCCGGCAAGGACTTCAGTCCCTGCTCCTCGCGCAGCTTCTGCACCTTGAGGAAGTTGATGAGCTGGCGCACGTCCGCCTTGACGCGGTCGAGCCCGACGAGCGCGTCCAGCTCCGCCAGCAGCTCTTCGAGCGGGCGCGGCGGCGGCAGCTCCTCCTCGGGCGGCTCGGGCTCGGCCGCGGCCGTCTCGGCTCTGCCTCCGGCGTCCGCGCCGCGGCGCGCGCCGTCCGCAGAGCCTTGGGGGCCGCCGGGATAGAGCGTCTGCTTGAACTCGGCGAGGGCGGCCGCCTCCGTGGGCGTGACGCGGCCGTCGCTCTTGATGACGAGGTTGGCGAAGTGGAAGAGCGCGCCGCGCGCGCGGTCGGCGAAGTTGGTGCCGTGGCGCGTGTCGTAGGTCTCGAGGTAGGAGACGCTGACCGGCGTGCGGTCGAGCCGCTTGAGCAGGTGCGGCGGCAGGTCGGCCGAGTTGCGCAGGGGGAACGTGTCGGGCGCGGGCAGTAAGTCGAAGAGGCGGCAGACCTCTTCGTAGTAGCGCTGCTTGGTCTGCTCGGAAGCCTCGCGCAGGTCGATGAAGCGCTGCGCGGTCAGCTTCAGGTGGTTGTCGAGCACGGATTGCGCGTCCGGCGAGCCCTCGCCGCGCCAGACCATGCGGATGCTCTCGCCCAGCGGCGCGACCAGCGCCTGGAGCGTCCGCCGCACGCCCGCCGCCAGCCTCTTATTCTCCTCGTCGAGCAGCACGCGCCTTAGCTCCCCTCCACACTTTCACTCAACACAGGCGCGGGATTATAACACCGGAGAGGCTTTGAATTACTTTCTACGATTGCCGTAGCAGTCGTTACACCAAGACTGCAGACCGTTCCAACGCGATGTGTGCCGGCTGAATGCGACGACGGGTAGGAAGGCTTTGCAGTTCCTGCACCAAGCCGTGCCCTCCGGGCCAACCTTTCGCAAGTCCGCGCGGCCTCCTTTTCGACGGTGGTTCCTGTTACAGCGTAGATGTGAGAAGGCGATGTTCTCCATATCCCAGAAAAGCACGGCGCTGATGCCTTCCCAGGGCTGCTTGTGCTCGACGCTCAACTCGTCGGCGGTTTCTATGAGTTTAGAGCACTTGAAGCAGACGTTCTCGCCGTGTCGTCGGAGAAGATTGAAGAGAATCAGTTTACGCAGGCGGTTACAGGCAGTGCCGTGAGGCACGCCCAGAAAGGCGCTCTTGCGAGCGTTGCTGCTGTTGCGCATGTTGTCGAGTTGGCGGGATTGATAGCGCTAGCGGGGCTCGAACCCGCGGTCTCCGCCTTGAGAGGGCGGCGTGTTAACCAACTACACCAT
>DAIRFV010000469.1:0-2973 GCA_036794905.1 Pyrinomonadaceae bacterium
CCTTCTGGAAGTCGCCTTCGAGCTGCGGCGGGCATCCGCCGGAGAGCACCGACGCGCCCTCCCCCTTCGCGATGTCCACGTAAGACTTGATGCGGTTCAACTGCTCCTCGGAGACCTGCGGCCCCATCTGGGTCGCGGTGTCCATCGGGTCGCCGACCTTGACGCGCCCCGCCCTCTCCTTGAAGCGGTCGAGGAACTCGTCCTTGACGCGCGCGTCGAGGAAGAGGCGCGAGCCGGCGCAGCAGACCTGACCTTGGTTGAAGTAGATGCCCATCATCGCGCCGTTGACGGCCTGCTCGATGTCGGCGTCGGCGAAGACGATGTTCGGGGCCTTGCCGCCGAGTTCTAACGAGACCTTCGTCAGGTTGTCGGCCGCGGCGCGGGCGATGATCTTGCCGACCTCCGTGCTGCCGGTGAAGGCGACCTTGTCGATGTCGGGGTGCGCGGCGAGCGCGGCGCCGGCCGTCTCGCCGTAGCCGGGCACGACGTTGACGACGCCGTCGGGGAATCCGGCTTCCTGGATGAGCGAGGCCAGCTCCATCGCGCCGACGGGCGTCTGCTCGGCGGGCTTCAGGACGACGGTGTTGCCGGCGGCGAGCGCGGGCGCGAGCTTCCACGCGGCCATCAGCAGCGGGAAGTTCCAGGGGATGATCTGGCCGCAGACGCCGACGGGCTCGCGCAGGGTGTAGTTGAACATCTGGCCGGGGACGGGGATGGTCTCGCCCTCGATCTTCGTGGCCCAGCCGGCGAAGTACTCGAAGTTCTCGACGACCTGCGGCAGGTCGACGTAAGAAGTCTCGTTGATGGGCTTGCCGTTGTCGGAAGTCTCCAGCGCCGCCAACTCGGGAATCTTCGCCTCGATGAGTTGCGAGAGTTTGTAGAGCATGCGGCCGCGGTCGCGCGCGGAGACCTTCGACCACTTGCCCTCCAGGGCGCGGCGGGCGGCGGCGACGGCCTTGTCGATGTCGGCCTTGTCGCCCTCGGCGACTTCGGCGAGCGTGGCGCCGGTCGCGGGGTTCGGCGTAGTGAAGGTCTTGCCCGAATCGGCGTCAACCCACTGGCCGTCGATGAAGAGCTTGTATTTGCGGGGCGTCTCGGATGCCGACTTTGCTGATGACATGGTGTTTCTCTCCCCTTCCGGATGAAAGTCTCGGTGTGTGTCCGTCTGTTGGAATGTGTTCCGGCCTGAGCGTGCGTCTACTTTACACCCGCCGCGCCGCGGAGGCAAAAAGCAGTAGGCGATAAGCAGGTTTGGGGTCTTAGGTGCTGGGCGCTGGGGAAGACAACTTGCTCTTATCCGGCACCTAAGACCCAGCACCCAGCACCCTCTTCAACTCCCTACTCCTCTTCCGGCTCCGCCTTCCCCTCGTCGGAGGCGTATTCGAGGTCGCGGTCGCCGGTGACCTCGTCCCAGTCGTAGCCGAGGTGGAGGGCGAGGCGGCGCAGCTTCGACTCCCACTCCTCGCGCTGCGTGCGGTACTCCTCCCAGCTTTGCTCCGTGTCGCGGCGTATCCCTATCTTCGACTCGCGGAGGCGCGCGAGCGTCTGGTCGTAGCGGCGGCGCCAGCGCTCTTGCGTCTCCTGCTGCTCCTGCTCGGTCGGGCGGCGCGGGCGCACGCGGCGTTCGAGGTCGAGCGAATCGACGAGCTGCGTGAGGACGTGGCGCACGCCCGCGTCGAGCGTGCGCACCTCGGGGTAGTTGCGCAGGTCTGCGTTCTCCTCGCGGTCGAGCGCGGCGCGGATGACGGCGCAGGTCTCGAGCAGAAGGAAGAGGACGCGCGGCGTGCCCTTGTAGACCTCGACGGGGTGGAAGTAGTGGATGACGGGGTGGTCGATGTGCGACTCGTGCAGCCCTTGCAGGTCGCGCGTGACGGTGCGCAGGGCGTCGCGGATGCCGTAGAAGCGCCCCTCGACGAAGTGGTGCGCGATGAACCCGGCCACGTCCGCGCCCTCGCCCGCCTGGTGGTAGAGCGAGACGGCGATGGCGCGCTTACGCTCAAGCGCCGAGTAGACGGTGAGGATGTAGGTGATCGCCAGCGAGATGACGACGAGGCCCGCCGCCGACTCGAACAGGACGAGGAAGCGCAGCGGGGTGGTGCGCGGCATTATGTCGCCGTAGCCGACCGTGGTGAGCGTGACGCCGCTGAAGTAGACGGCATCGACCCAGCCCGGCTCGGGGTGGTCGGCGGCGTAGACGAGCCCGCCCGGGACCTGCGGGTAGTAGACGAGCGCGAAGGCGAGCGTGAGCAGGACGATGTAGACGCCGATGAGCAGCGGCAGCAGGAGCGGGCCGATCATGTTGAGGAGGCGGTGCCGGCTCGGGCGCGAGAGCCGGGAGGCGAGGCCGCGCGCCAGGCGCCAGACCGAGCGGTTCAAAGACTCGCCGACGGGGCCGTAGCGCGCGCTCGAATGAAGCACCGTCGCGTAGATGTCGAAGACGATGAGCGCCAGCAGGACGAAGCCCGCCGCCGTGTAAATGAATGTCCCCACCCTCGCTTTATATACCGCGGCGGCCCCGCCTGCAAAGGAACAAGAGAAGTAGACAGTAGTCAGTAGTCAGTGGTCAGTAGCTAAGAAGCGCGCGGCTCTCATCCGTTGATGACGAGAGCCGCGCCGCTTTGTCTTCCTCCTGGCTACTGTCTACTGACTACTGTCTACTCCCTTACGCCGACTGCGAGATCAACTGCCGGAGGACGAAGGGGAGGATGCCGCCGTGGCGGTAGTATTCGATCTCGATGGGCGTGTCGATGCGGAGCGTGACGGGCACCTCCCGCTCCGTGCCGTCGGCGCGGCGGATGCGGAGCGTCACGTCCTGGCGCGGCGTGATCTGGCCGCCCTGCAAGCCCGTGATGTCGATGGTCTCCGTGCCGTCCAGAGCCAGGGTCTCGGCGTTGGTGTGGTTCTTGAACTGGAGCGGGAGCACGCCCATGCCGACGAGGTTCGAGCGGTGGATGCGCTCGAAGCTCTCGGCGA
>DAIRFV010000470.1:0-2968 GCA_036794905.1 Pyrinomonadaceae bacterium
TCGTCCGGCTGCGGGTTGTTGCCGGCGGCGATGATGATGTCGGCGCGCGCCGTCAGGGCGCCGCCGAGGGTCAAAGCGAGGAAGGCGACGGCCATCAGGCCGGCCTTGCGTAAGAGGGGCATGGAAAAGCTCCTTTCAATGTTCATAACACTCGGGCGGGCTCCCGCGAGGGATGCCCGGTTACGGACGGCACGACCCAGGGCAAGCGGGTCATGGTGCCGCCCTTCCGACTCGTAGGCGCCCCTGCGCCCCTCACGCGCGAGCATGTAACGGGGAGCGTTACGGCCCGGCGTGCGGGTCTTCAGGGGGCGTCGCGATTACTCCCGCAGGGCCTGCCCGGGCATACTGCGCTGCCTCGGGATGGGGCTGTCGCTGAGCCGCGACGGCTGAGCCAGGAGGAATGAGTTCGTGACGAGGTAGAGGAGCGTCTGACAGACTTCCCGCGTACCCATCGCGATCTGGTTCCCCTGCGTGTCCTGTAACGAATACAAGTCCCCTTCAGCGGTCATCGGGAAGATCATGTATTTCTTAAACACGAACGCCTCCTTCCTCAGGAGACTATGGGGGGCCTCCCGTTCAACGTCGTTCCGCATTCACAGCGGGGGTGCTGCGGCCGACCTTACGCAAAAAGTCTGACAGTGCGTCGCGGCGGGGCGGGCGCGCCCCGGTCGCGGACTTGCCGACCTGACGGTCGTACGGGCCCGGGCTGGGCGGTCGGTACGGCCGTCATTTCACGCGAGGGGGAAAAGGGAACCGGCGAGGGGCGTAAAAATTACCCCAAGCCCGTCGTTAGCGTGACGTTGTGTTTGTCGGGTAGAGTTTAGCTAACGCTCGTCGTGGCTCCCGCGAAGTGTGAGAAAGGTAGTCGGGAATCAAATCGTCGGAAGGAAGTGGACAGGCCGACTGACGAAGAGGTTCCTCGATAAAACGATGTAACGGCGGACCTGGCTGCCGCGTGTCAAAAACCCTGGAAATCCGCACGAAATAATTACGAGGGCGGTCATAATAGAACAGAATAAGCGGGACGGCAACACTAAAATGCGTCGTCACTACCGCCACGCGCGACGAGGCCCCGGACGCTTGCCCGGGGCCTCGTCGCCGACGGCCGGCGGCGGCCGTTCGCTTCGGTTCGGCGGCGCTTCGGTTAGGAGGCGCGGGTGCCGGTGTACCTGATGGCCGGCGCGATGGGGAGGCTGACCTTGATGGTGCCGTTGATGGCGTTGTTGTCCTCGACCTGCCCCTTGATGGTGGCGTTGTAGGGCTTGCCCTGAAACTCCATCGTGACGCGGGCGTCGAAGCCGTCGTGGGTGACGGTCAGCGATTCGAGCGGCGCGTCGCCGAGCCGCGAGCTGATGTGTGCGGAGAGCGCGCCGCCCGTGCCCTCGAAGACGAGCGTCGCCGGGTGCTTGCCTAAGGGCGTCGCCACCTCAAGATTCCAAGTCCCAACCAGATTCATAAAAAGTCTTCTCCCCCCTGTCGGATGTTAAGTCTGATGAAAGCCGTGCTGTCGAAAACTCACGCGCCGGCCGCGCCGCCGCGGGCGCCGACGAACTCCTCGACGCGGGTGACGTGGGGCGCGACCTGCTCGCGTATCTGCGCGCCGTCGCCGACGACGACGACGGCCGCGTGCTCGGGCGTCACGTTCCGCCGGGCCGCGCGCCGCACGTCCTCCTTCGTCACGCGCTGGATGTGCTCGCGGTAGGTCTCAAGATAGTCGGGCGCGAGGTCGTGCATGCGTAACTGGACGAGCTGGTCGACCAGCCCCTCCTGCGTCTCAAGCCGGATGGGGAAGATGCCGGTCAGGTAGGTCTTCGCGTCCGACAGCTCCTTGTCCGACACGTCCTCGTCGCGGATGCGCTCCAGCTCGTAGAAAATCTCTTTGAGCGAGACGCCCGTCACCTCGTTGCGCACCTCGGTCGTGGCGCGGAACGAGCCGGCGAGGCGGCGCGCGTCGAGCTGCGAGTAGGCGCCGTAGGTGTAGCCCTTCTCCTCGCGCAGGTTCATGAAGAGGCGCGCCGAGGCGTTGCCGCCGAGGATGGTGTGCATGACGAGCACGGGGAAGTAGTCGGGGTCTGTGCGGCGGATGGCCGTGTTGGCGACGAGGATGTTGGTCTGCGCCGAGCCGGGGCGGTTGACGAGGTAGGCCACGCGCTCGGTGCGCTCGGGCGGGGCGGGGAACTGCGGCGCGGCGACTTCGCCCGGCGCCCACCCGCCGAAGAGTTTTTCGACCTGCGCGACGACGTGCTCGCGGCTCACGTCGCCGACGACGAGCAGCACGGCGTTGTTCGGGACGAGCAGCTGACGGTGGTGTCGGACGAGTCGGTCGCGGCTGAGGGCCTCGATGGACTCGGGCGTCGAGGCGACGACGGCGTAGGGGTGCTGGCCGAAGATGACGCGCGCGAGGGCCTCGCCCGCCAGGAACGAGGGCTGCGCGCGCTGCGCGATCAGGTTCTGCTGCGCGTTGGCCTTGGCGAGCGCGAGCTCGTTCTCGGGGAACGTGGGGCGCAGCGTCGAGTCGGCGAGGAGTTCGAGCACCTCGTCCGAGTAGGCCGCGAGCGAGGAGGCGGCGACGGTCAGGTAGTCGGAAGAGGCGCCGGCCGTCAGCGTCGCGCCGTAGCGCGCGACCTCCTCTGCGATCTGGCGCGAGGTGCGCGACTCCGTGCCCTCGACGAGCATGTCGATCATCACGTCGGTCAGCCCCGGCAGGTCTTGCGGGTCGGACGAGTCGCCCGAGCGGAAGGCGAGGCGGAAGCTGACGAGCGGGAGTCGCCGCTGCTCGACGACGACGACGCGCAGGCCGTTCGCGAGCTGCGTCTCGACCGGCTCGGGCAGGTTAAGCGCGCGCACCGGCAGCGGCGCGGGCGGCTGGCGTCGGAAGTCCTCTGTGTGAGTAGTGCTCAATGTTTATGTTTGGGGTGCTGGGTTTTGGGTGTTAGGTGTTGGGGAGGAACAGATTTTCCCCAACACC